>NC_010628.1:7887957-8234322 GCF_000020025.1 Nostoc punctiforme PCC 73102
TTTTAAACCTTTACTCCTATATATACGTTTCTGCAAATTTGGATAGTCACCGATATCATGGTCTAGCCTTTGACCAACTACTATACATTTGAATATAGAATTGCCCGTGTTTGTCAGCTTATGCGGCTTACCACCAGCGCGATATCCAATAAAATCTCCTGCTTTAACTGGATAAATGCTTTCTCCAATTGTTGCCTCAGCTTCTCCCTCAAGAACGTATACGCACTCTTCTTCGTGATAGTGCATATGAAGCTCCGTTGATTCACGTCCAGGCTCTACTTCAATGATGTGGAAACCGATATTTTTTAAACCTGTCAAATCTCCTAAAGACTTATTCAGTCTGCGAGCATTGGAGTTGAGAAAATGTGTTTTTTCTAGTCCTTCATAAGACTCAATCTCTTCTTTGGTGACTAAATACTTTTCCATTTCTCGATACCAAGGTGCTAAGAAAATTTGATGGAGAACAAGCAAAGGGCCTAAAGATGAATTAAGACGGAAGTTAAAATAGTTTCAAGGGCTCCATCTCAGCAGAAGCGATGCCTACGGCGGTAAACTACGCTTCTACTTGTGGATGGGATTATATCATCACCTCCTTATTAAGTGCAAGTTAATAAAGAATTGGTATCAGTCGTAATCTAGCTAAAGCTGAGAACGCCTATGGCGTAGTAATTACTGCTACTGGGCAATGGGCTTTACTTAATATTGCATCCACTCTGTGACCAAAGAAAACGCGACCCGTAACCATTCGGATACTACTCCCTAAAATAATTAGGTCAACTTCTTGGGTTTGGGCAAACTTGAGGATTTCCCTTTCTGGGCTGCTTCCTTGAAGAATATATGTTTTGACATCAGCACCTAGATTGCGGCCAATTGCTGCTTGCTGTTCAAGCAGATCGTGAGCAATTTCCTTCACTGGAGTTAGCGATCGCTGTTCGTATAGAATATATTCAACTTGTGGCAAATTAATCACGTTCACGATCATCACTAATGCTCCCGTTTGAGCAGCGATCGTACTTGCCATCTCTACAGCATTTTTGCTATATTCTGTGCCCACCGTTGGTACCAGAATCTTTGTCAGCTTTTGTTGAGCAATTTTGCATATCTTGCCTTTAGCTTGGGGTAGGTGCGACTTTACTACCATCGTTGCACATGGCGCTTCTTGTACTACTCGATCTACAAGCAAATTGAACAATGTTTTCTGAGGACGTATCTGTTCAGAAGCTCCCAATACGATCAAGTCATAGTTTTTGTTCGCTTCATTCAAAATTACCTCCGCTTTACTACGCCCAGACTCCATTTTTGTTTGCAGGGTCGTATCATCAGGTAGCTGCATTTCCTCAGCAACAGAAGCCAGAGCTTCCTCGGCGGCGGTATCTTTAACCTGGGTCGCTGCCCGGCGGCCTTTCTTTTGAGGCTGCTTGTCACTCAGGGCATATAGAGATGTGACTTCTATCGAGTTTTGGTGAGCCATGTAGCCCACTAGTTGCGCTGCAAGTTGGATGTTAGGACCACCGCTAGTAGGTATTAAGACACGCTGGATCTGTTTGATAAAGCTACGGCTATCCTGTTCCTCTTGTTCCAAACGTCGAGCTTCCTCTTCACTCATCACCACTTTTGATAAAGTCCAGCGCAGAAGGGGTGGAGCCATTAAGGAAGTGACGATCGCCACCATGACAATAATCGAGTACATCTGGGGATTCAGCACTCCCAAAGATAAACCAATCGTGGCAACGACAATTTCCATCGCCCCGCGAGCATTCATCCCGGAACCCATCGCTAAACCTTCCCAATGACTCAAGCCACCGACACGAGAACCAAGGTAAGCACCTGTAAATTTACCAACACAGGCGACAGCGAGAACAATCAAGCCAAATAGCAGTGTTTGAGGGACTAAAAGAGCTAGCAAATTAACTTTCAAGCCAGCTGAAGCAAAGAAAATTGGCGCTAGAAAGCTTGCTGTGAAAACTTCTAGCATGTGTCCAGCTTCATTGCTAAAGCGGCGGGATTGACCGGCCAGAATCCCCAGCACGAAAGCACCTAATGCTGCTTCTAGACCTAATGCATGGGTAAGCGCTGCTGCGGCGAGCGAAAGAATCAGCACAACCGACATACTAGCAGCGATTCCACCAACATAGTCATCAACCCAGCGCAAAATCTGGTCTACGATGGTACGCCCAATTGTGAAAGCGATCGCTAGAAATAATATAGCCGCACTCACGGAATGGAAAATTGTCCCAAGGTCAAACTTGCCGCTACTAGCTAGACCTGAAACCACAGAAAGTAAAATCCAGCCGATAGTATCGTCAGTCATCCCAGCGGCTAAGGTAACTTGACCAATATCACGGCGAATCAGGTTTAAGTCCATCAGCACCTTAGCAATTACTGGTACTGCCGAAATACTCATTGCTGTGGCTATGAACAGACTGAATACTAGTCGCTTTTCTGGGTCGGCTAAAAAATTATCTGGCAATAGCCAACCTAATCCAAAGCCGGTGATAAACGGGATAATGATTCCGCCTAGTGAAATCAGCAGAGCTGTTTTACCCTTACGAAGAATCAGCTTGAGATCCGTCTCCAACCCAGTCACAATCAGCAAAAATAACACGCCTAGCCAAGAAATCACCGAAAGTAAATTAGATTGTTCTTGACTTTTAGGAAAGATGTGCGCCTGTAAGTCTGGAAGGAGCAAACCAAATAGAGAAGGGCCAAGCAGCACACCTGCCAGTAATTCCCCAACAACAGGCGGTAGGTTAATCCGGCGCATCAACTCACCTAATCCCCGCGCTACCAGAAGCAACAATGACAGTTGCACCAGCACCAACAGCAGCTCATGATGACCGAGAGGTTTAATTAAACCGTCACCTGCTGCTTTCTGTGCAGCGAGTACAGGGACTAACATCAGGGACAGGTTTTGCATATAAAGGTTGGATTACAAATTTTTCAAGGGGCTGTTCAAGTAAATCCTGAAAATGTTTACTTCCACATCGGTCTAGAAGCTTAAAATGTCATTGTCATTATTAACCGCAAGATTATTATGCGCGATCGCTCCAAGCTGTAAGTTCAGCTGCAAAGCTCATCAACTTATTTTCGAGCGCGAACAAATAACTTTGTAGTGTCTTCCCAAATACCTTGCTCGGTTGCTAGTTTCTCAATTTCTGCTTTGTACTCAACTTGCAACTGATTTAATTGTTCTTGTGATAATTTTGACAACAGGGGATTACCTTTAAAATTTATATTAATTGCTATCTCAGATAATCTGTTATCCCTAAGAGGGCGATAACGTCCTGATGGTTCAATCTTAATTTCTATATCTCTAAAACCTGCCTGATTAAGCAAATTTCGACATTTTTCTGGAGTTCCCAGTGGTTCAAGTATATGTGGTAGCGATACGCCTAAAACTCTAGCGCAGATCCTCTGCTGAAGAGAGGCCATAAAAGCAGTTTCGGGAGGACAGGTGAATGCCACAAAGCCTCCGGGTTTCAAGAAGCGATACCACTTTTTCAAAATAGCAAGTATATCAGGAACAAGTACAATTGCCTCACAGCAAAAGACAACATCAAAACTACTCTCACTAAAGTTGAAATATTCTACATCCGCCTCAATCAACTCGATATTTTGTAATTTTGCCGCTGCAATTTTAATTCTTGCTTGATGCAACATTCCAGGGGTCATGTCAATCCCAATTACATAGCCCTCTGAACCAACTTTTTCAGCTGCGGGTATCGCAACTAAACCTGTTCCAGTTGCCACATCAAGAATTTTTGTCCCGAATGTAGTGGAACAAATTCAAGTAAAATCTTGGCTTCTAGAGGATGACGAGTACCTTCTTCATGGTCATAAGTCGTTCTATTACCATAGAATTCTTTTAGTTGCTGCTTATAGCTATCTAGATCAGTCATAACCAAATGCTAAATTTTCTCCACTTTATAGTAACTTTTGTTGTGATATTAAGTTGCTCGCTGCTGAACCCAACCCTGACAGCACAAGCCGCTACTGGTGCGATGTCTACGATAGTCACTGAGCCTGTCCTGAGCGTAGCCGTTGGCGCAGCCTCTCGTAGAGAAGGGCGCAGCCGAAGTGCGGGCTACGCCTACGCTGTTTACGAACAACGGATAATCCACAGTCCAGATGGTATCGGCAAATATTACATGGGGCGCGAAATCGCCAAAGTTATGGGATACACTGGCGCTGGCTGGCTAGAACGTCCAAGCCGAGAGGGAGAGGAACAGCCAAGTAAGGTAGTCAGCCTCCTCAATCTGAAACCTAATGATGTGGTGGCGGATATTGGCGCTGGTACAGGTTACTTAAGCTTTCGCATCGCGCCGTTATTAACAGCAGGTAAAGTGTTGGCTGTAGATGTTCAGCCAGAAATGTTGGAAATAATTGAGTTGTTCAAAAAAGAGAAAAATATCACCAATGTTGAGCCTGTTTTGGCAACCCTTAGTGACCCCAACTTACCATCTGAAAGTATCAATTTGGCGTTGATGGTGGATGCTTACCATGAACTTGAGTATCCCCAAGAAGTGATGCAAGGAATTGTCAAAGCACTTAAACCAGGTGGTAGGGTGGTGCTGGTTGAGTACCGGGGTGAAAATCCCTTTATTATGATTAAAGGTCTGCACAAGATGACTCAAAAGCAAGTGCGTAAAGAAATGCAAGCTGTTGGTTTGGTTTGGCGGGAAACTAAAAACTTATTACCTCAACAGCATTTAATGGTCTTTGAAAAGTCGGCTTAATTAAGCTTTTTGGGGAATGAGGCTGGCGCTTTTGGTTGTACTATCCCAAACTATCCAGCTAAAAGAATTATCTAAATCATCGGAGCTGTTTGAAACTTTAAAATATAGCTTTTCTTCGCCTTTTCTTTCAATGGCAAAGTCAGCATTTTGAGCATAAGCGACTATAAAACCTTTGTCTCGCAAACAATACATCGCCCAGGCTTTCAATGATTGCTTATATGGTTCGTGTGGAATTGGCGGTTTTGTAATAGTATCTTCGATTACTTTAAAGATTTGCGTGAGATTTGCAGCCATAGTAGATACTTTTGTTTTTACCCCTAAATTAACTAGCTTCTGGATCGCAACGAATTTCAATCATAAAGCCATCTGGATCGTAAAAATACACACCTCTACCAGTAGGACGAGTGACTGGGCCATGTGCGATCGCTATTTTATTTTCTCCGATCACTGTCACTGCGCGATCGAATAACTGCGGATCGATGTCAAAAGCCAAATGGTAGGCTCTGGTGAATGTCTTCTCTGGATTGGGATCTGGTGGTGATAATTCTGGTTCCCCAAATAAATCCAGTATTGTCCCATCCGGGGTAATAAAGTTCGCTACTTTCCCTGATGCGACAAGTTCCGTCAGAGTTGCGGGTACTTCGTCGTCGGTGAGTTCGTGTAAACCCAAGATTGTGCCATAAAAGTAACGGGAAGCTTGCATATCCTGGACATTTAGTGCAATGTGATGCACTTTACGCAAATTTCCTGGCGCAAGGACACTGTTCACAGATTGGGTGCTAGATAGCATAGTAGAAGAAAGTCTCCTTACTAGGATAGAAGCTGAACTTTTTACTTAAAGTTTACTATTCCTAATAAAAATCTATCATGCCATTTGATTATTCTTTAGACTTTAAAAATATCGATTTTCGCCAACATCCTGAATTATATCGCGTTGGCAAGGGTGAACAGGGCGTACTTTTGGTGGAACCATACAAATCAGAAATTCTTCCCTACTGGCGGTTCAAAACTCCTGAGATTGCTAGAGAATCAAGTGAAAAAATCTACGAAATGTTTCTTGTTTATCTAAAACAAGATGATTTTATCGGCGCGGATATGGCACGAAAGTTTATCCAAATGGGTTATACTCGCTCTCGCCGTTATGCTAATCATAAAACAGGCAGAAAATATAAACAAAATTCGGAAACTTCAGGTTCTAAAAAAGAGATTCTTCCTTACGAAGAAGACCCTGTTAAAGCCGAGTCAGCAGCAATTTTTAAAGCCAAGTGGATACAAGCAAAGACAAATGAGAAATATCAAGAGCTTTTAGCCAGGCATAAACAGATGTATGAAAGCATCTCACCTTTGTAAATCAATATACCTAATGATTAGAAATCGCGCTTCATCTTGCATATAAACGAAGTCCACCCATACGTTATTGCTTTTCCTCTAACTTTGAGAACGCTCACAAAGCTAAAGAGGGAAGGGGAACTTGACTTGGAGAATCGAGCGTGTCTTTAGACCTGAGAGTGTCAATCTGATTACTACCTTGTTCTATGAGCAGCTATACAAACGTCAACAAAGCCTTGCCGCAGGGTAGTCTCAGGAAAATGGAGGGTTTGCAACCCACCCAGGTGGGTAAAACCTAGTGTAGCTAAGGTTTCTAACTACCCTTTTAATGCTAAAATACTTAATGTAAGGTAATATGTTACATAAGTTTTACTAGATGTCTCTACATACTGTAAGCTTGGTATTCTGGAAAAACAGTGCTTAATTCGACTGTCAACACTATTGAGCAAAAGTTGTAATAATATTTAACATGTGTCTAGGTTGTGTAATTTAGATTAACTATTGCAGAGAAATTCTCTCAGAGTTAGTAAAATGACAAATACAACGACGCAACTCTTTTATGGATTAGTTACTCTAGAACTGTAGACTATGTTTTCAGTCCTGAGTTATTTCCGTATTTTGCCTCTGAGGCATACCAATCAAGACCACACCAAATCCTTCATTAAGAGCTCCCACAAATCATAATGCCTGTGATTGAGAAGAAAAGAACTCGCGATCTGCCCCAAATTAACGAACGAATTCGCTTCCCGAAAATTCGGGTCATTGATACTGACGGTGCCCAATTGGGAATTATGCCCCCACAGGAAGCACTACAACTAGCAGAAGAGAAAGAGTTAGATTTGGTGCTTATAAGTGACAAAGCTGACCCGCCAGTTTGTCGGATTATGGACTACGGGAAATATAAGTTTGAGCAGGAGAAAAAGGCGCGGGAAGCCCGGAAAAAGCAGCACACGGCTGATGTCAAAGAAGTTAAGATGCGCTACAAAATAGAAGAACACGACTACAACGTGCGTGTTAAGCAAGCAGAGCGCTTTTTGAAAGATGGCGATAAAGTCAAAGCGACTGTGATGTTCCGGGGTCGAGAAATTCAACACAGCGACCTAGCAGAAGATTTGCTCAAGCGAATGGCAACGGATTTGGAGCCTTTTGGTGAGCTTCAACAAGCGCCTAAAAAAGAAGGGCGAAATATGATGATGCTTATCTCGCCCAAAAAATAATCCTCTAACTGTTTAATAGACCAAGTTTGAAAAACCCCTGGTTAGAAGTCAGGGGTTTTTTCGTTTGGATGCAAGATATGCCCAAAGGTTTGAAGTCGTTTAAATTTATCTCAAATCGATAGTCTTGAAGGCTGAGTGGGAAACATAATACTCAGTTGCTCAGGACTTTTGCTATTTCCAGGGGATGAGGGAATGGGGAATTGGGAATGGGGCATTGGGCATTGGGCATTGAACATGAAGAAGAGACAAGGACTTGTTCAATAATTCCCCCTTGTCCCCCTTGTCTTCTTGCCTCCCCTGCTCCCTGCCCCTATTGGGCGGTGATACTACCAGAAAATAAAACTGCATGGAACTGAAAAATCACTGGTTTGCTGTAAATAAAGTTGTTTTACCACGACTACTACAGTGGGTGAATCTCCGGCCAGAGGAGAGTGAACGAACTCAGCTAATGTTTATTTTTTACACAACTGTATGTGTAGGATTGCGGTGGGCAGAAGACAGTACGGTGGCGCTGTTTTTGGATGAATATGGGACTCATCTATTGCCGTGGATGTATATTGCCAGCGCTGTTATGAGCGCAGCACTGGTTTTTTTATACTCTTGGCTGCAAAGGATTTTTCCCTTACGCCGGGTGATTGTAGCGATCGCACCTTGCATGTTGATGCCATTACTTCTATTAGTTTTATTACGTTGGGGATCTCATGTTTCTTACCTGGTAGTTATTTCGGCCTTTCTGCTGCGGCTATGGGTAGATGCCCTTTATGTAGTTAACGATCTCAACACCTCCATCGTCGCTAACCAAATATTTAACATTCGAGAGATTAAACGGACTTACCCACTTGTGAGTAGTGGGCTTTTGGTAGCAGATGTGATTAGTGGCTTTAGTTTGCCTTGGCTAGTGCAATACACCTCACTGAATAAGATCATCTTCATTGCCTGTGTAGTGATTTTATTAGGATCGGCGATTTTATTCTATTTAACTAATCACTATCGAGCGGCTTTTCCTGAAACCCCACAAAGACTAATTCCTGAAGAACAAGCTTCACGAGAGCGCTTTATTAAAAGTCCGCTGAAGCGCTATGTTTGGCAATTATTTGCTTTTGTCGGTCTGTTGCAAGTTATTGGGTTATTAATAGATTTTCAATATCTGCGCGAACTCAAATCCAATATGAGCGACCGAGAACTCGCCAGTTTCTTGGGTCTTTTTGGTGGCATGTTGGGACTGTGTGAATTGTTATTGCAGTGGTTTATTTCCAGCCGACTCATTGAACGGATGGGGGTATTTTTCACAGCGACACTTTTACCAATCACCGTAGGCTTTTCACTACCAGGAGTGCTGGTATTTTTGCATTTAATTCCAGGCATACAATCGCAAAGCTTTTTCTGGGGTCTGATAATTGTCAAATTTTGCGATGAACTTCTGCGCTATACCTTTGTCATGAGTAGCGGCCCCATCCTGTACCAACCGATTCCTGAGTCAATTCGCAGCCGGATGCAGACTTTATCTGGCGGAACAGCCGAAGCGATCGCTACAGGTTTGACAGGAGCGCTAATTTTTGCAACTCTATTGTTTTGTAACCGCTTTGTACCCGTATCCCTGCAAAAGTGGGTGTTGGTGGCAGAAACAATGCTGATAGCTAGCACCTGTTTAAAAGTAGTTTGGGAATTGCGATCGCGTTACGTTGAACTGTTAGTCTTGAGTGTGGCACGGGGCCAGTTGAGTGCAAGCAATGTCGGCTTACGATTCTTCAAGCAAGGTGTAGTCAAAGCCTTGGGAGAAAAAGGCAGCGAGGCAGATAAACGCTCTTGTATTGAACTTTTAGCCCAAATTGACTCTCAAGGAGCTGCGGAAGTTTTAGCACCCCTGTTAGTTAAATTAACCCCAGATTTGCAGCGCCAAAGTTTGGAAGTGATGCTGACAGCTGGTGCAAATCCCGCTTATCTATCCGCCATTCGTCCTTTGTTAGAACAACCCCAAGAAACTAACCCCGAAGTTTTCGCCCTAGCACTACGTTACGTTTGGCTAGCTGAACCAAATCCCAATTTAAGCATTCTAGAAGAATATCTTAACCCCCGGCAAAACTCACTCATCCGCGCTACCGCCGCCGCTTTAGTCTTACGTCAGGGAACGCCCATGCAAAAGGTAGCAGCTACCCAAACTATGCGCCGGATGTTGACTCATAAGAAAGAACGGGAACGGGTGAATGGAGTTAGAGCGCTTAGAGAAGCAGTTTATTTACAAGCGTTGCGGATTCACATCCCAAATTTATTACAAGATGAATCGTTACGGGTGCGCTGTGCTGTATTGGAAATGATTGCAGCAACCCATTTAGAGGAATACTATTCGGCGCTGATTGCAGCACTTTATTACAAATCAACCCGCACTATAGCAATGTCATCCCTAGTGCGACTAGAAAATGAAGCGATAGAGATGCTGTTGCGGTTAGCTAACAATATTTACAAACCAGAAGTAGTGCGGATGTACGCTTGGCGTACCATTGCTCAAATTGGCACTCAGGAAGCATTAGAGACCTTATGGGAAAACTTGGAGGCATCCTGGGGTATAACTAGGGATCATATTCTTCGGAGCTTACTAAAAATACATAAACAACCAGGAATTAGAGGTTTAGTAGATCGGTTTTATGAAAGTCGGGTAGAAAATTTAATTGAGCAGGAATTAAAGTTTTTAGGTGAGATTTATGGTGCATATATAGACTTGAAAATATTAGATGAAAAAGAAAATCATCAATCAAGCCAGAGGATTGTGATTGTCTCTGAGTTACTCCAACGCGCCCTTTTAGAATTGGAATTGGATGTGAAAGAGCGGCTGCTACTGTTGCTCAGACTGCTTTACTCACCAGAAAAGATGCAGGCAGCAGCATTTAATCTGCGATCGCTCTCAGTGGTAAACTTAGCACGGGGTTTAGAAATCTTAGAGCATACCGTAACTTTGCCTTGCAAGTCTCTGTTACTGAATATTTTAGATAACCGACCGCAATCAGAAAAATTGCAACATCTTGTAGAAGCCAAGATCGTAGAATATGAGAATATGCTAGTTAGCGATCGCCTCCACAGATTGCTGATGTTAGGTAACTTCCTTTCTGATTGGTGTCTAGCTTGTTGTTTCCATTTTGCTCAAGTGGCTCGGATTAAACTTACCAGTTCTGAGATTTTAGTAAGTTTGCGTCATCCAACAGGCTTTGTTAGAGAAGCTGCGATCGCATATCTAAATATGGTTTCACATCGCGTTCTCCTGCAAATCTTACCCCAGTTACAAAAAGATCCACATCCTTTGGTAGCTGCTCAAGTTAAAGAGTTACTCGAAAAATACCAATTCAAAAATTACAATTGATATTACTTGTACTGAAATAATACTGTTGTCTACATTGCTGGTAAGTAACTAAACCTCATCTATGTTGAAACCTAGAGTTTTTAAAAGATATAGATATATTTATGTAGGTTGGGTGGAGTGAAACGCAACCCAACATTACCACCTTATTTATGTTGGGTTACGCGATCGCTGCACCCAACCTACAAAACTTCTTTTCTATTGCCTGTTGCCTATTACCTCTTGCCTGCTGATCGCATTTGCACCAAACCAGACTGCCCTAACATTTGTTGGTCAGACTATAAACAAATCAATCATCAATAAAAGCTTTGCAGGTTCATCAATGCTTTTGGGAGGCAAACAAAATGGCTTCTGGACAACTTCAACACGCTATTGGTATATTTCGCGATCGCCAAATTGCACTACAGGCGCTCGACGAACTCAGAAGTAGTGGCTTTCCGATGAATGAGATTTCTGTAATCACTAAAACACTCAAGCTCAATGAGCAACTTGACAGTTCCGACACGAGTGAAAGTACTATCACTCCTGCTGAAGGTGCTAGGGCGGGTGGATTAGCAGGTGCTAGGGTGGGAGGTTTACTTACCTTGGTTGCGGGTTTGGGTATTTTGCTTATTCCTGGTTTTGGCCCAGCACTAGCAGCGGAGTCTGTTTTAGCCACACTTTTAGGAAGTGGAGCTAGTGCAGCAGCTGGCGGTCTTATTGGCGCGCTGCGGGGTTGGTTTCTTCCTGAAGAAGCCGCCAAACTCTATAATGACCGAGTATTCCAAGGCGATTATTTAGTGACAATAGAAAGTACAGAAGGCAATATCCATCAAGCCGAACCAATTCTGAAGCGTTTTGGTATTCAGGAATGGCGCATTTTTGATATTCCCAGAAGTTGAACGTATATCTCTATACAAGCTACACTTTCATTACTTTGGTAACTTGTAAAGTGGAATAGGAAGATCAAAGAAAGTATAAAGAGCAGCTATGTACGTACTAATAGGTGGAGCCGGCTTAGTGGGCTTAAGTTTAGCCCAAAAACTAGTAGAGCTAGGACATACTGTTGCTGTAATTGACGTTGACCCTATTGCTTGTCGTTATGCCCGCGAACAAGTAGGAGCAATGGCTTTTGAAGGCAGCGCTGTAAGTACAGAAGTATTGCTAGAAGCTGGGATTCGCAAAGCAGGCTCCTTGGCGGCTGTCTTAAGAAGTGATGCTTTAAATTTGGCAATGGTAACTCTTGCTAAACACTACGGTGTCACCCATATTTTGAGTCGGATGCGCCACCCCGACTTTGCCGAACCATTGCGGATAGCTGGAGCCAACCATATCATCAGTACTGTTGAACTATCAGTTTCAACAATGGTGAATGCCATTGAGTATCCCCAAGTGGAATCAATGATGCATTTTGAGCAAGGACAGATTGAGGTTCTGAAACTTGCCATCCCAAACAATTGCTATGTTGCCGGTCGTAGTGTTGCCGAAATCGCTCAGGATGCCCGATTTCCTAGTGGTTCGCTAATTATTGGTTATCAATCCCATCCTCACGAAGATTTGATGATTCCTAATGGCAGTACAATACTGGAACCTCATTCAACAGTGTTGATTGTGACTAAACCAGGATCTTTACATCAAGTTATTGATTTTATTGAACAAAGATGTTGAGCGTAGTCCCGACTGAAACTATTTATTAGGTGGGATTAGCTACAAATGTATAAAAAATGGGTGTAAATAGTTTTGATGAAGCTTTATCCATATATTTTAGCGATCGCTGTTATTTTTCTGGCATCTTGTCAATCAACAAATATTTCACCCAAATCACAACCCGACTCTATTCAAGCAACCCCAGTTCAAAAAATAGTAACGCTAGATAAGAATTTTAAGATAGCAAGCGGTCAAACTATTTATGTTCCTGTCTATTCACATATCTATCATCACAATAAGCAGGAAATTTTCGAGTTAGCAGTTACACTCAGTATTCGGAATACAGATTTGACCAATCCGATCGTTATTACTTCTGTGCGCTACTACAACTCAGAAGGGAAATTAATTAAACAGTATTTGGAACGTCCTATTCAACTTGATGCGCTAGCTTCGACAGATTTTTTTATAAATAGAAATGATACCAGTGGAGGTTTAGGCGCAAACTTTATTGTTGAGTGGGTAGCCCAAACAGAAATATCCGAACCCATAGTGGAGGCAGTCATGATTGGTACTGACTTCCAACAAGGAATTTCTTTTATTAGTCCTGGTAGAGCGATCAAAAGTCAAAATAATGATAAGCGATCGTCTTTAAAATAATTTGTAATGATGCTCTCTACAAGACTTTAAAAGCATAGCTTGCTTTTCTGTAAGAGTACGCAAAGTCCAACATAATTCGGAAGTTTCTCGTTCCCCTACTCCGCATCAGAATGCATTCATTGAGTCTATGACTCAATCTCTAGGTAAAGGCAATACAGTTCAGATAAGCCCAAAATCCTCATGTAGAGACGCGATTTATCGCGTCTTGAAAGACCAATCATCTACACCCATAACCCTTAATTGAAACG
Source organism: Nostoc punctiforme PCC 73102 (assembly GCF_000020025.1). Taxonomy (GTDB): domain Bacteria; phylum Cyanobacteriota; class Cyanobacteriia; order Cyanobacteriales; family Nostocaceae; genus Nostoc; species Nostoc punctiforme. The sequence goes on from NC_010628.1 coordinate 7,901,120, forward strand.
TATTGGTTCATCAACGAAGCTCCGAGGTTCATCGACAAAGCTCAGAGGTTCGTCAACAAAGCTCAGACTATTCTCCATGCCCCATGCCCCATGCCCCATGCCCTATGCCCAATTCCCAATCCCCCACATTTAATCATCATCTAACTTCAACAATTGTTCATCAAGATTTTGTATCCGTCCGCGCACAATTTCTTCTGAGAGAATTCGCTTCCGCATCGCCTCATTAAGCGCTCCTTTTTCTGCCAGCAGTAAACGGCGGCGAATGGCATCAAGTTTGCCACTGCTGTTACTTTTGCCATTTACATCATCAGGACGACGATTATAAAGTTCCCGCAGTGTCTTTTCTGCACCGGCAATTCGCACTTGATAAGCTGAACGCATCTCTTCATAAACAGCTTTTGGTAGTACACCTGATTTCAACAAGCTATCTAATTCATCTTGTGCGGCCTTACCCGTCATCAACTGGGCTTGTAACTCTTCAACCTGTTGTTGAACTTCAGAAAATTTAGATAACTGTAAACGTTTTACCACCCAAGGCAAACTTAAACCCTGTCCAACTAACGACACCAGCACACTACCAAAAACTAAAGCGATGAGAACATCTCGCCCTGGTAATGTTTCTGGTAAACTCAATGCCAGAGCCATCGAGAGCGAACCTTTGATATTACCTAAAAAGAGTAAATGTTGCCAGCGCAACGGAATTGGACGGTCAATCAAACGAATCCCTGCTAGCAACGGATAGACTGTCAGAACTCGCCCAACTTGATAAGCCAAAACTGCAAATATAATTGCAGGTAAAGTTCTCCAGAGCGTTACCAGGTCTATTTCTACACCAATTAACAGAAAAATAAAGGTGTTGACGGTAAAACTGGCATACTCCCAAAAACTCAACAAAGTGATGCGACTAGAAGCAGAAGTATTTTGAGAAAGCCCTAAATTCCCGAAAATTAATCCAGCGACAACTACAGCCACCGCACCCGATACACCAAGAAATTGCCCAACCTGAAAAGTTCCCAATGCAACTGCAACTGTTAGTAATAAGCTGCTAAGGGCATCATCCAAACGGGCGAATACAGGTATGCTCAAGTAGCCCAAGACTAACCCTACCAGGCAGCCTCCTAAAGAGATAAATAGCAGTTGTTGGATTCCCTCTACAAATGTGAGTGAACCTGTAGAATATACTTGCAAAATTAGGTTGAATGAAACTAGGGCAGCTGCATCATTAAATAAAGTTTCTCCTTCAACGATGGTGGAAAGCCGGGAGGGTACTGGTATTTCCTTAAAGACGGCAATCATGGAAACTGTATCAGTATTTGCCAGAATTACTCCGACAAATAACGCAGGTATCCAACTCAGCCCCAGCCCAAATTTTAGTAAGGCGGCAATAATTCCACTGGAAAGCACAGCCCCAGGCCCAGCTAGCAGGGCAATTGGTTTAAAGGTGCTGCGTAGGCGGCTGACATCTGTATTAATGCCAGCTTCAAAGATGAGAATTGGCAAGAAAAGATTTAAAACAAGGGTTGGATTTAAACCAATCGGACGAGATAATAGCTCAGTGATTGGTAAACCTGCCAATACTAAACCCGTGACATAAGGGATTCGCAACCGTCGGGATAGCAAAGCTACTCCTGTAGCAAGGAGCAAAAGAATAATTGAAACTTTGACTAATTCGGTAACATCCACTATTACAATCTAAAGCGATTTGGACTTCACTGATAGATTCTCACGTTACTGCTGCCAAATTAGCAACTTTAGGAAACTCCAAAAAATAAATTATCCAATTTCTGAATTTCACTACGAATTTCCCTCCCCCTGCCCCCTTCCCCCTGCCCTTAATTGGAAGTTCCTTAAGGTGTGGGTTCCGAACTTCTAATTTCCTCTACTTCACTAACTTCAAAAATTAAAGTGAATGGTTGCCCCATCTCTTTTTTAATAAATTTTTCTAATAATTCTACTTGCCGAGGTGTCACAGGTTCCCTTGCCCGGACACTTAAACGGACTTCTGGGGGATTTGCCAACCAATTGGTATTACTGTTAAGTAACTGCAATCGCCCAAAGGTGACAGTTCGGTTCAATAATGCTTTTCGCAAGCTGGTTTCTAGTTGCGCTTGTCGTACAAGCCGCGCAAAGCTGACTCCCAAAGGAATTAGCAGGATAGCTGTCAAAGCCATAGTCCAAATTAGGGGTTGACGGGCCCGCGCCATTGAAGTGTAACCTGCTACCACAAATGTCACCATACAGGAGAGGGCAATACCTAGCAAGTTGGTGAGATAAAGTAGGGTTGCCCCGAAACTGAGTGACCAATTCCCTTGTGCCAAGCCTAAGCCAATCACACAGACAGGAGGCATGAGGGCAACAGCGATCGCAGTTCCCGCTAAACTACCAGAGATTTTCGTCTCAATTTTGGCATAGCCACTAATACCACCAGCCACTACCGCAATTCCCAAATCTAGCAATGTGGGTCTAGATCGAGCCAGTACCTCGCTACCGTAACTAGGCAACCCCACGAGCCAGCCCAGAGTCGAGGCGATCGCTATTGCTAATAGTGTGCCTATTACTACAGCAACTACTCCCTTGCGAAACAAAGTAATATCTGCTTGCAAAGCACCAAAAGCTAACCCGCGAATCGGCAACATTAGAGGGGCAATAATCATCGCACCGATAATCACAGCTGCACTGTTAGACAATAAACCTAAAGTTGCGATCGCACAGGAGCTAATAATCAAAATTATGTAAGCTGAGTCTAAGGCTGATTCTGCCAGCAAATCTGTTTGTAGTTTTTGAAGTTGTTCCGGCTGCGAACCCCGGCGGCGGAAATTTTTAAAGCGGTCTCGAATGTTATTACCCAAGACCTTCCTCCTGAATGCTCGGTTATCTCTAATTAAAGTTTCCCATTGAATCGGTGTCATCTGAAAATAGTCAGATGATGATAAATGTAAAACTATACCAGGAATTTACTTATGGTGGTTGAATCAGCGATCGCAGAGGAAGTTATTACAAATAATCTCAAGCAGTTTCTTTTGGTACTTTCGGTGTCTCTGGGTGTGGCAACATTACCGCAGGTATTTAGCTGGTTTCGCAATATCCCTTACACCTTGCTACTGGTGATTGTCGGGTTAGGTTTGGCCTTTGTTGATGTTCGTTTAGTAACCCTTTCCCCGGAATTAATTTTGTTCATTTTTTTACCACCGCTGCTATTTGAAGCTGCATGGAATTTGAAATGGTCAGAACTGAAGCGGGATTTAGTACCAATTTGCTTGTATGCAGTGTTTGGGGTGGTAATTGCGATCGCCGGGGTAGCGATCGCTCTCAATCAATTCATTGGTATTTCTCTAACTACAGCTTTACTCATCGCCGCCAGCCTATCTGCAACCGATCCTGTTTCTGTCACCGCTTTGTTCCGTCAACTCGGCGTAGGTAGTCGTCTTACCACTTTAATGGAAGGCGAAAGCTTATTCAATGATGGTATGGCTGTAGTTGCCTTTAGTTTTGTGGTGGCCTTATCTTTGGGAACTGTCGAATTGGAATTCCAGCCCATCTTATTGCAGTTATTTACAGTTGTTGGCATCGGTGTAGGAGTGGGGGCTTTCATTGGATTTGGGATTTCCTACCTCACCCAGCGCTTCGATTTGCCCTTAGTAGAACAATCCTTAACCCTAGTTTCCGCTTACGGCACTTACCTAATTATTGAAGACTTAGGTGGTTCTGGGGTAATTGGAGTTGTCACCACAGGTTTGATTTTAGGCAACTTTGGCTCTCGTATTGGTATGAATCCCCGCACCCGGATTATTGTCTCCGAATTTTGGGAATTTTTGGCGTTCTTTGTTAACTCAATTGTCTTTTTGCTGATTGGCGACCAAATACGCTTTGCTAGTTTGGGCGAAAACTTGCAAATCATTATAGTGACAGTGATAGCAATGATTTTGATGCGGGCAGTTGCTCTTTTGATTCTCAGCAAATTGAGTACTAGCATCACCAGATCGGATATTTCTTTACCAGAACAAACGATCCTATGGTGGGGCGGGTTACGCGGTTCCGTTTCCATTGCCCTGGCATTAAGTGTATCGACTATACTGCCAGAGCGAGAAAAAATTATTGCAACGGTATTTGGAGTAGTTCTATTTACTCTACTTGTTCAAGGATTGAGCATCAAACCTTTGTTGGAAAAACTCAATTTACTAGGTGATGCACCCTTACGTGAGGAATATTTAGAATTAGTTGCCCGTCATATTGCCTTAGAACGCGTTTTGCAACACCTCCAAGCAGACAAACGTCCCGGCATCGACCCAGAGTTTCGCCGTTATCAGGAGACACTAATCAAAAGTGAACTTGCAGATTTACGGACAAAAATTGACAATTTACAGGATGAATATCCTAATCTTCAGAGCTTTACAACAGAACAATTCCGAGGAGAACTGCTGGCAATTGAAGCAGATACTTATGCAGAATTTGTTAAGTCTGGTCGGTTAAATAAAGAATTAGCATCTATGCTTGAGGATGTTTTGTAGATTGAGGCTCCCTACTTTTTTACTAATCCCCTTGCGGATGTTCATCCCACAAGGTTGTTATTTCCCGTAAACTCTGATGATTACCATTACCCAAAATCAGATGATCTAGTACCGGAATGCCCAAAAGCTGCGCCCCTGCTAACAACTGGCGCGTCAATTCTATATCTTCCTGGCTAGGTTCAAGGTTCCCAGAAGGGTGGTTGTGGGCAACTATTGCCCGCGTTGCGCCTTGACGGATAACTTCCCGGAAAATATCACGGGGAGAAGCTAAGGTTTCGGTTGCTGTGCCAATGGTAATCACTTGCGTACCCAGCAAGCGATTCTTGACATCTAATAACACCACTGCAAAACGTTCTTGTGTCTGCCACATCAAATCTTGACTGAGGGTAGCGGCAGCAGCAAGGGGGCTATCAATCAATGTGCCGTCATTCGGTCGAGATTGAAAAGCGCGTTTGCCCAATTCAATTGCTGCTAATATACTTGTCGCCTTCGCCGGACCAACACCAGAAATTAGCATCAACTCTGCGGGGCTAACTTCTCGTAAAACCGCCAAAGGATCGCGTTGATGTTTGCCTAATTCGCTCAAAATAAATTGTCCCAAACCTACAGCAGATAGTTTTCCTGGCCCTTGACCAGTGCCTAAAAGAATTGCGATTAACTCTGCTGTGGCTAAAATTTTGGCACCATGCGTCATTAATCGCTCACGCGGACGCTCATTTGTAGGTAGGTCGGCAATTCTGAGGCAATAGGTCATAAACAAAGAAAATCGTCACCACACATCAAACTATCCTTAGTTATCCCTCGTTTGCTGTCAAAATCACCTTTATTTGAGAAAATCTTTAATCTTGGTAAGTTTATATCGGTAATTTCATTTGCAACTTTCAAAGTGGAAACTAAAAATAATATGATTTAGGGCGATGCCTACGGCGGTAAACTACGCTATGTTCGTTAAACACCTCCATCTTCGCTGATTATTGATAAATTTGCGTTGCTTTGAGCATGTGGTAGGTAATGATTAGCTGGGTGAGAGCTAGGGGGTAACTTTGCAATGTCTCTCCAGTTGTACCAGCAATTTTACCCAGTTCGGGATTACTTTCGCGATCGCAAATATTTCGGAGATGGGGCATATCAGAACAAATAATATGCTCTAGCTTATTCACCTGTTCTAAGGTGGCATGACCATCAACTTCTAAGACATCTACCGGCTTACACATATCCCTGTCTAGCCCCAGGCGGATGGCTGAGTCAGAATTACCATAGCTAGAATTGGTAATTACGGTGAAATCTGGATGGGGAATTGTCGGACGCAGTACCAATCGGACATTTAGGTGTCCATTGGTTTCATCATCTTCATCAGTTGGTGGATAGAAACTGATGACTATATCAGACCATTGCCTTTGTGGACGAATAAACTGGGCTGAATCTGGTTCGCGCTTTTCTAATTCTGCTAGCACCTGTTCAGGTGTGTACCCCCGCTTTTGCGTATCTCGCTTGACTTTCCACCTAGCACGTAATTCTTCAGGAGGCGCAAGGTAGACTTTCACATCGTAAGAATCACGGGCGGCACGAGTAGAATAACCGAGTAATCCTTCAATAATGACGAATTTACTTGGCTTGATATACTTAGGTGCCTCAAATGTCCCTGTTTTATGGCTATAAACTGGCTTGAGAATGGGCTGTCCGGTGCGTAGCAGCGACAGGTGTTGCTGCATAATATCTAGATGGTTGCAGTCTGGGTGGAGGGCAGTGATGCCAATTTCTGCACGTTGTTGGCGATCGTAACGGTGGTAATCATCTGTACAGATGATTGTGACATTTTCTGGGCCGAGTGCCTGAGCGATTCCCCGCGTTAGTGTTGTTTTCCCAGCAGCGCTGTCGCCGACAATACCAAGAATTATTGGACGGCTCATCATACCTCCCAGAATAAAAGTAAGTTTATTAATACAATTTCCCTACAATAGTTTTAATTCTAGAAGGGTTTAGGCAAGTAACTCAAGCAAAGCCTTGGTATGCAATATCTCTACATATAAAATATCTGTGCGCTGGTTTATTGCAATCTACATAGCTGATGAGTCAAAAGAGGCAAGGGGGCGGGGGGCAGGGGGAAAGGGAAAAAGGTTAAAGGGGAAAAAACCTTATATATCGTGTCTTTCACTCCTTTTTCCCTTTAACATCATTTTTTCCTGAGCGGTATCACTATTAAACTAGAGCGTACACTTTCGCTTCCCAGGGGAAGATGCCTTCTCTGCCTACCCATTCTGATGGAACTATCCGTTCTTGAGTAATTTCCTTCCACTGCTTGCCAACTGGGGTTGCAGGCCAATTTGGGACTCTGTACTCAGAAGCAGGAGGAGTGCCGTAGTCAGAGAAATTCGCCACTACAACTACTAATTGATCGGCTTTATTACCACGTTGCCAGACTAGAACTCGCTTACCCTCATTAAAGTCAACATGAATAAATTTAGTATCATTCACAGCTAAAGCATGAGAAGTTTTACGCAAGCGAACCAACCTCGCAACATATTGGAAAATTCGTTGCCGCCAATCATCTTTCACACGGCTGTAGTTAACTGGGTCAATTTGCTTATGATCGTCTGTTGTAGCTAAATCTTGTTGATCGGCAAATTCATCTCCGGCCAGGATCATGGGAATCCCTACAGAGGTAAGCAGGGAAACAAATGCTAACTTAATACGCGGTTCAGTATCAGCAATTCCATTACTAACCAAATAGCTAAAGAAACGCTCGTTACCATAACCACCAACATCATGGGAAGTTATATAGTTTACCGCCTGAGAGCCATCTGTAAAGCCTAAGTTTCGGCAATCAATTAGTTTGCGAATACTCCACTCAAAGCTGGGTTCATCCCAGGCATTCTTACCTAAAATTACTTGTCGGATGATTTGCTTAAACTTTTCATTCCAAAGTCCATCCAGACGATTTTGTTGGATGAGAGATAGGGGTACACTCAACTCTTCGCCAACTACGAGGAAGCGATCGCCACTTCCGCCTCTTTTGTCCCAAAGGGTGCGGGCAAAATCCTTAAATTCCTGCAAAAAGTCATAGTTGGCAATATTGTTCACGCTATCCAACCGCAGACCATCAACCCGATAGTATTCCAACCAGTGGGCAATATGGGCTTTTAAGTATTCACGGGCTGGCACAAGCCATGACTTTTGCCCAGTAATGGGATTATAACCCTCTACCCAATAGTTGTACTTAAATAAGTCCCCACCAAAGCCATCTCTTGATCCTTGTTCTGGATCGCCACTGGCCCATTTGATGTAAAATTCCAAAAAATTAACGTTATGTTAAGGATTATTCCGCGAAAATGCCATTACCACATCCACAAAAAAGCGCAACCCTTGCTGATGGCAGGCTTTAATCAGGTTAGCTAAATCAGTTGAAGCAGTAGGTGCTGACTGGCTATCTGGACGGCCTAAGTCAAAATCTGCTGCAAAATAATTTGCTGTACCATAGCCCCAATTGAGATTATCATCGCTGTCTTCTGGTGGCAGAAGTTCTAAGGCGTTGATTCCCAGTTCCACAAGATGAGCGCGGTTATTCAAGGCGGTGAGCATAGGAAAAGTAGGAGCGATCGCTTCTGGTATCAAGAGTGCCAGTACGTCACGAAATGTCCCGACTCCTTCTTCAATCAATCCATTTGAGTTAATCTTTGTCCATCGGGTTGGTAATTCGTAAATCACCAGTTGATTATTGGTGGGTAGCGTCTCTAAAGGAGCATCACCTTCCCAATTTACAGTTTGCCCCTGTGGATCGCAGGGAATCAACGTCCCATTCTGATAAAGCACGACGCTTGCCGGATCGAAGCTATTAACGCCTCCCGATTCTGACGGCGTTGGTGCAGGAAAGCGCCGATCTACAGTCGTCGCTGTTGGATCTGTACAGTAGAGAATTTGGTTAGCATTGGCAGCTGCGTAGGGGTCTGAGTTGCGGACTTTAAACCAGTAAAAATAGACCTGTCCTTCAGTCAGGCCAGATTCTTTAGCCGAAACTTCCCACAATTCTGGAAATTCTGCTGATTGACGAAGCGGAATTTCTCTCAATTTAGCTAATCTGTCTGGGCTTTCAGGACTAGTGTTGCCAATGTAGAGAGTGGGAGCTAGTTCTGAAGCACCGACACGCCACAAGACAAAATGAGTTTTTTTACGGCTTAATAGATCGATAGGCATTAGAAAACCTCTAGGTCAGGAAAGTTCAGCTATGAAGTTCTTACACAATAGCCGAGCTTTATTCCAGATGATAGGTTGAATTTCTTTAAACTTTAAACTGTCAATAATAGGCAAGATATTAAGTATTTTGCTGGTAAATCTATAGCAATCTGATTTTATTTCTGTTCGGGCAGCGTGGCGTAGGCATAATTATTTGCGCGGAGCGCGTTCGCGTTGGCGTTCGCGGAGCGTGTCGCAGACAAGCCTCTTGTAGAGAAGCGCAAGCGCGATAGGCAGGCAATAGGCAATCTTGCTACAGTCAAGAAGGCTCTTTGAGCTATAGTGAATTTTTTCAAGAATCAAATATGAGTTTTATAGTAAGTTAAATGTATATGCGCTTACCCTGCAAAGGAAACCTTGGCGGTAATGTTGGATGAAGGGGGACATTTAACTGGCGCACCAGATTTAGTAGTCGAAGTTTTATCTGCTAGCAAGGAAGACCTAAGATGAGATAATGAAGCTAAACTTAAACTTTATTCTTCCAAAAGAGTAAAAGAATATTGGATTGCTGATTGGCGATCGCCAAAACTAGATGTCTATCGGCGCGAACAGAACCAACTTAAATTGGTAGAAACCTTCTTTAATAGTGATATTATAATTTCTCCTTGATTACCTGGTTTTAGCTGTACTGTAAACCAGTTTTTTCTTGTATAAATTTTAGGTTAAATGGAAAAACAAATACTAAATAACGCATTAACTAAAGTCCAGGTACTGATTATGGCGATCGCATCCGGTGTCTGTGTTGCCAACGTTTATTATAATCAGCCAATCCTCAAAGATATTGCATCATCTTTTCGAGTCAGTGAAGGTGAAGCGGGTAGTATCTCTGTGCTTACGCAAGTTGGTTACGGTTTGGGGATTTTCTTTTTAATCCCATTGGGCGATAAAATCAACAAGAAAAAATTAATTCTTTGCTTACTGATAAGTTTATTCTGTTTGTTGATATTGATGACGTTTTCACAAAACATCATTGAAGTTTGGATATTGAGCGTAGCAATTGGGATTGCGACAGTCTCCGCTCAGATTATTCTTCCTTTAGCAGCAAGTATAGATAGAGTAACTACAGGCCAAACCGTAGGCAATATTTTTACTGGTATATTGATTGGAGTTTTAGGAGCAAGGGTTTTTAGTGGATATATTTCTGAATGGTTGAATTGGCGTTATGTATATGGATTTTCGGCAGGAATGATTTTAATTGTTATTGTTTTACTAAATACATATTTGCCTAGTATCAAAAATGAATTTAATGGTTATTATTTGGAGTTATTAAGCTCAACAATTCACCAGTTAAAACGTTTTTCATTATTAAGAGAAGCGTCTTTAATTAGCGGGTTATTGTTTGGTGTCTTTTGCTCATTTTGGACAACGCTGACTTTCCATTTAAGCGGAGCGCCTTTTAATTTTCAATCTGACACAATTGGGATGTATGGCTTTGTAGCGATCGCAGGTGCATTGATGGCACCAGTTTTTGGTAAACTAGCCGATCGAGGTAACTCCCAACGTTCCTTGAGTATTGCTGTATCGATGGTGATTGCAAGCTTAGTAATTGCTAAAACTGCTTCTAATTCTGCACTGGCGATCGCTGTTGCTGTATTGTTACTAGATGTAGGTGTACAGGCAATCCAAGTTACTAATGTCGCAAGAATATATAGTCTTGATGCTCAATCCAATAGTCGCATCAACACAGTTTACATGACTACCTATTTTATCGGCGGTGCTGTAGGTACTAGCATTGGTTTATTATGCTGGAATCTTGGTGGCTGGAATTTGGTGACTTGGCAAATGTTAGTTTTTACTTTGCTTGGATTTTTTATTATCGTCAGACCTAAAAATATTACAGCAAAAACAAATAAAGAATAAAAAAATTGCCGTCACAAAGCCAAATCAAGCTGCTAAAAACTTTAGTTAGTAGTAATACTATAATTATTCTCTCTTGACACGTTTTCGCTGTACTGTAGACCAGCTTTTTATCTATAAAATTTTGATTTTATTTTGTAGAAACATGCACACTCATTATTTTCCGAAAAAATGTGCATAACTTCCTTTAAGATATCGCTTTGCACCAATAACTAAATTTTCTCCTCATCAAAGCGATATCTAGAGACAATCAGCTTATATTACGAAAAACTGGGGATTTCAGAGTTAGAATCTTTTGATGTTGCAGTAGAGCGCGATGGTGAAGTGTTTTGGATTTTTTCAGACAGAATTACTAGCAATTTAGGCAGCGCAAGGCAAGCAACAGTATTTAGCAGCGTTAGTAATATACCATCGATTAAACTCATGTGCGATCGTCCTTATTTCAAAATTGGTGTTTACTATATTTTTAGTTTGAAGCAAAATTAGTACAATTGCTTCAAAGCAGCATTTTAATTTCTTTTATCGGTTATAAGCTAACTAAATATATTCTTATAATTTAAATTTGACTCGTAAAATCTCTTTTTTCTCTCAGCGTCGCGCCAGTTGCTACAAGTCGGGGAACCCGCCCAACGCACTGGCTTCTCTGTGCCTCTGTGGTTAAAAAGTAGTTAATTTAACCACAGAGGCGCAGAGAACACAGAGGTAAGAAGTGAAATTAGCTAACTTAACTATATTTGAGAAGGCGTAAGCCCTCTAAGCGGAGAGCTTCAGGATATAGAGCTTTATAAATATTGCAATTTGGAGATTGAATATCATAACGGCCTGTAGCCTTAAACGTAGCCAGAGAGCAACCACCCGTACACCAGTATTTCCATTCACATGTACGACAGCCTTCTTTTTCCTCAACAGATAAATTCTGAATACCTGTTTTATCTTGTCGCACAACAGTTAAAGGATCTTGAGCATCAACAGAGGATATAGTTTTATGTAGCTGCATCTGACATTTGGCAATTTGTCCTTGGTAATCAAATACAAGATAGCTTTGCCCAACTCCACAAGTTCGTTTATGAGGAGATGCTAAATTAGCACGATCAACTAATGAACCTAATAAGCTACGATTAGGTAATTTCAATTCAATAACTTTGAATGCTGCTAACATTCCCTGAATCATTCTATATTCTTCTAGTTGCAAATCTTCGTAAGAAGCTGACAATTCATTTTCACGATAAAAGTTTAAACTAAAGGGCAGATTATGCTCCAATATCCATTCAATCAGATCGGGTAATCCTTCTGCATTGCGCCCGCTAATGGTAATGGAAATATCGGGTACTAGCCCATTTGCTAAAGCAATCTTAATACCCCTTTCCACATCTTGAAATGAACCCTTTCCACCTGCATAAGTTCGTTGGATATTGTGGAAATCTGATAATCCATCTAGTGAAATCATGAGACGCAGATTCAATATTTTAAGCATCTCGATAATCTCAGGCGTAATCAATATTCCATTAGTGAGAACAACTCCATCTAATATAATGCCTCTTTCCTTGCTAAGTGATTGAGCATATAAATGCAGTTCTTTAATTAAAGCAGAGCATAATAATGCTTCTCCTCCCGCATACTTTAGTTTGACGCGGCGGTAATTATTTAAGCTAGCAGAGCGAAATATAGATTCAATAGCTGCTCTGCCTATATCTATTGACATATCCCTGGCTAAATGAGGAAGATAGCAGTAGTCACATCTTAAGTTACAGCGATCGGTGATATGTAACCATGCAGATAAAGTTTCTGGTATTTCATTTAGGTTAAATGGGCTATTGTTTTTAGGAATAATTAAACGGGCTTGATATAGTTCCTGAATAGCTGTCTGTAAGTCGGTTTGGTTAATGTGATAATTCTCTTTTGTGATCTCATCTAATTTATGAGAATTTGTAAATGTATTTCGTAAATATAATGCGGATTCATTTAGAACTGCTACTTTATGATTACCATAACAGATAGAGTAAGTATCATCTAGATTCATTATTTGCGAATTGGGAGATATGACAAACTCTGTCTCAAATATCCCCAGAGATAATGATGTATCTGAGCCTAATTCTGCTAAAGGGGATAAGTCACAGGCACAATCCCCTCCATCACAATCGCATTGTCCAGTTAGTACGCAGGTAGAATTGAGAGAAACTAAAATTCTGGGTCGATCAATTTTTTTACTAAGCATGAGAAGATGGCTGTTTTGTTGCACGGATTCTAGTCAAAAACATTTGTTGATCGCACCATTCTTTGAGAGCTTTATTGTCTTGCCAATGATGTTTGAGTTGCTGGATTAGGGTTTTAGAAAGTTCTATAGGCAACCGTTCGATTTTCTTTTGGAGCAGATTTAACTCATGTTGGATCGAATAGGGCCCAAAACCTCCATCCTGGAAGATTTGGGGTATGCCTTGAGCATATTTTGCAAAGGCAAGATCGTAGTTCGCCTGTTGAAATGCAACATCACCTTCTATCCGTAACATCCGACCAAAGTACAGTTGATAGGTATTTTGATATGACTGGAAGCGATCGCTAAGTTCTCGTGCATAATCTGAAATATGCTGGTATGCTTTTGCATAATAATCAAACTCTGCTTTCCCTACCAGGCTATCGATGGCATACCGCCTGTCATTGTACTCTAGACTAGTGTGGTAAGAGCGATCGTTGAGTTTGAGAGCTTGTTCTTGCAAAGAGCGATCGCACTTTTGAAACCCAAGATGCCAGTAAACACTGGCCGTTTGATGCCAAATTCCAGGCAATTCCTCTTCCAGTCCATATTTTTCTGCCAGTTTCAGGCTTTTTTCTAAAGCATCTTGAGCCTGACTTAGCACATCTAGATCCCACTTTACCTGTGTTACATCCCAAACGGCTTCATTTAGTACCTCGGCACTAAACCACTGATTTAAGCCTAAATGAAAGTATGCCCTACACAATATTCGATTATCATCTTCCTCATTATTGCAACGACTTAATGCTCGTTCAAGTAGCTGTTTAGCTTTAACATAGTTCCCCTCATTTACCGAAATAGTCGCAGAGGCAATTTCAGCGTTGGCAATTTCGCGTTCAGTCTCTACACTCGCCCACATATCAATAGCAGCCTTAAAACACTGTTCAGACTTAATATAATTTTTTTGTAGACCGTATAAATATCCCAAGTTATTCTGAATACTAGCCATAACTTGAGTTAAGCCTTTGTTAGGAGTGTCAACTTCCATAGCAGCATCCCAACCTAGTTTGTAATATTTTTCAGCTTCGTTAAAATTGTTCAGTTGTCGATACAGATAACCAACTTGGTTCGCTACACCTGGAATAGCAGATGCTAGCTTTTTCTCTTGAACCAGAGATAAACACTTTTGCTGATATTTCAAAGCTTCCTCATAAAGATGTAACTTAGCATTCAGCATTCCCAAGACATTGCAAAGGTCTGGTTGATGAGAAGAATTAGAAGATTTATCAGCTAACATAGCTTCTAATTTTTTCACTTCATTTTCTGTTGTACCCTTGTCTTTAAGGGCGTGGACAAGCTTTGCTTCAAAAATAATCAATTTAAATCTTTGGTCGAAATTTAGTTGTTTTTCAAACTGTTTTACAACCGCCAATAATTGATTAACAAAGCTGAATTTCTTTGATTGACTGCGTATCGTATTAGTAACTTCATGCCAAGTTTCAAAGCCGATAGTTGGGTCAGCCTCTAAAGCATTCCATAGCCATCGTCTTGTATTGAATTCTCGCTGCTGTTTTAGTTCTTCAATTAGAAACTCAATATTAGCGGCTTTATTATAATTATCAGAATAAAGTTGAACCTCCAATATCCTTTTCTGCGGCCCTAGCTGATAATCTTTTTTCTCAAAATATTTGGATGCAATCCGACTATCTCGTTTTCTCCATTCAAAATCTGGGTCAATATCTGCCCATACATATTTATTAACCAAGTCTCGCACAATATCATGCAATGCTATTTGAGAACCACTGATTACTGGTTTGATAAAAAAGTAGCTCTGAGCATCAATAAATAATTTTTGAGCATCTTCTATCGATAGTTCTAATAGATTAGCAATATCAGAACTATCTAATGGATAAATACGTGAAAGTAACAAGGTTAGCCTATCCATTGATGTCCGAAGCTGCGTAATATGTCGAACCATCTCAGCTTCAAATCCACCCGTTTTTTCTAACCTGGCTGGAATAGTTTCTATATCTTCACTCTCTAACCAATCTGGAATAACTTCTCGATAAGCATATTCTACTCCAAATTCAATCATAATGGGGCTACCACCAGAAAGAACTATGATCTTTTGAACTAAGTCTTTCCCAAGAGTAAAATGAAGTTGCTCCTCTTTGGAAAGAATGTATGTCTGTACATCTTCATGAGTAAATTCATTTAACTCCAAATAAGTTAATTCTGCTTCTGTAAACGATTTTTCCAAAATTTGGCGAGCAATACTAGGGCGGCCTGCTAAAATCAATACGGCATTATCTAGTTGCTGGCATAGATTACCAATATATTCCCAAACTTCCGCTCTTCCCTCTGCTTGTCCTAACTTCTCAACTGTATCAATTAAAAATACTAATCTCTTTTGTTTAGATTTTCGATTAATTTCATCGACTAAAAACTTTTCAAGTTGTCTGCGTTCTTCTTGGTATGCAGTTTGACTGAGGTGGTTTTCATCTTCTCGTAGTTGTCGTAATCGGAGCAGCCATTCTTGATATGTATTCTCATACAATTGCTTAGCGATTTGAGTGCATAAATCTTCTGCATCGTTAAAAACAGGAGTATCGCAATCAATAATTTCACTTGTTCCAATGTTTACTTGATTGAGGCGGTTTTGTAATTCATTAAGCAACCAAGTTTTGCCAATTCCGCCTCTACCCTCCACCAAAACAACATGAAGCTTATTAGCTTTTTGAACAAGGGTAATAATTCGATTTAGATGTTCTTCACGACCAACAAACTCTAATTTATCTATTTCAGACATAATAGGCTCCTGAGTTAATTATTTTGAATAGCTTCATCAAGCTTATGAATTAAATAGTTATAGGGTGTGTCATTATATTCCTCATTGTGAAGATAGTAATTTACAAGAAACTGAAATTCCCAGTCATGCTCTACTTCAGATTTAAGCGTAGACAGAAATTCATGGGTTTGCTCTCGGTCTGTATTGCGGAATATTCCAATAGTTTCTTCAACAGTTTCGTCAAAGAAAGTTTTACGAAGTTCTTTTCGATAAGTCAAACTATCAGTACCAGAATTGATAAATCCAGCATGTTGCTGAAGACTTTGAAAAAAATACTGCATTGACCAAGTTCCCGCCACCGCAGAATCATTCTTGGATTTAAGCTCGTGAACATATTCCCAGCAAATTTGAGCTGCTTCGCTACAAAGCTTTTGAAAGCTATCAGGTGAGCTTTCTCGGAGAAGGCCAATAACTAGCAGCCGACGGGTCATTCCATCTTTGATAATTGTTTTATCACGAGTAAAAATTGATGTCTTTGTCAGTTCGGCGTTTAATTTAAAGCTATCATCACTAAAAGGTAACTGAAATCTTCTAACGGCTTCCTTTAATATCCAATTTCCATTTAGTATAGGAAATATACTAAGTTTTTCAATAGATTCGTATAGATTATTGTTTTCTTTTGTCAAGCTTTCTTTAATCTGATCTCTACAATGTTTGAGGGTTTTTTCCCATAATTTGCTACCATAAGTTTTTAAAAACAAATTAACTGTGTAACCACCACTTCGATAAACTTTTAGGGCTTCAGCAATCCCCCCTGGATGTCCGCCAGTTAGATAAAGTAAGTGTCCTGCTAGTAGTGCAAGACTTTCAGAGGTCATCTCAATCGGCTTGAGATATTTGGTCGCTGTATCTTGAATAACTTCCCAGTTAAAAGGTGAGAGAATTAGTTTAGGAAGAATCCGATCTGGAGGAAGATCGGTAAGACAGCGAGCTGCAATTACAACTCGAAGACTCTTGGAATTATCTTTAAAGAATTGTAATTCTTTCAAACAATTTTCAATTCTCCATCCTAATTCTTTAAGCTGAACAAAAATTTCACTTAAACGTTGTTTTTGTGGGGCATTTCCATCCAGATCGATTAGCAATACAATACCTTTTTGCCCCTGCGATTGCCACCTAGCCCAATTTCTATGTAATAATAAACCTAAGCGTTCTCCCCAAGGCAACTCATTCCCTTCTTCAATCTTTAGACTGAGAGAATTAGCTAATTCTTTTTCTAAGTCTTCAATATTTTGATCGCCGGACATGGAAGCATAAGCGCAACACCATTGTAATTCTTGAAAGCGCTTCTGGATCTGTTTGAGAAATTCGGTTTTTCCGTAACCTTTAGGAGCCGTTATCAAACGATAAGTAGGAGAATTATTTGCTGTAATATCACTAATTGCAGCATCCCGATTAGTAAATGGTATTTTATCAGGATCAACTTGCTCTAGAGTTTCTTGATTTAGCTGGCTTAACTCTGATTCAGCTTTTTCTATTTCCTTAAATTTATTCTCAAGTTGCCTTTCTAATTGATCTTTCTGTACATTATTTAGCGTCCACCCTATTTGGTTGCTGAGACTTTCAATGTCAGTGGTTAAACGGGCTATTAACTGCTCAAGAGACTTCTTTCGTAAATCTAAGGAATTTTTCATTGCATTTAAATGGCATTAAGTTCGCTTTCTACTCGACCGAGTTCTTGGAGTATGGTGTTGATTTGGCGCTGAATGATATTGCGATCGCTCGCAGCGAGTGTATAGTTAAGCTGGTTGTATGCTGCTTCGTAGTCACTGCTTAGAACCTCAAAGCGTTGTTGCAAAGTCTTAATTTTGAGTTGTTGTACCCGGCTGGGGCTATTCTGAGTATGTGCATTTGATGAAATCGGCAAGGTTATTTCATCCCATGCTTTGCTCAATACGTCCACCGGAATCATGAAAGCAGTCTTGATATCTTCTCGCTGTTTCTCCGCCGCTACAGCCATACCAACCACTCCTGCAAGGGTTTCATCCCATATAGGCGCACCACTAAAGCCCGGTTCTATCCTGTAGCCAGTTACCTTACTATCTTCCAATTGCACCCATCCCTTTCCTTGCCCATCTCGCAACACCCCTGTAGACCAAACGCCATCATTGTGCCCGTGAGGAAAACCAAATATGCGGAAAGGATGTCCCCAAACGTTATTAGCCCAGATGAGCTTAATAGGTTGCGCTTCATGAGGTAATTGTCCTTCTATTTGCAACCCGGCAATATCTTCAGGTTCGGAGGTTGATACATTGTTGACAACAGGTTGCCAAAAAACAACTTTAGCTTTTAGTTTTTGCCCTGGTGCAATTAGGGGGAAATCTAAGCAAATATCATGACTAGGAGCTTCAACTATATCTTCTGGTAAAGATAGAGCCGAAGTAACAACGTGAGCGCATGTCAGGATATAATTTTGACTTCGCCCTGACACTAAAAAACCTACACCAACTACCGCACCATTCGGATGAAAAATCCGAGCGATCGCTGATCTAAAAGCTGGAATATAATTATCTGCAATCGATGCCATACGTTACTATGCCTTGTCTTGCTTCCATTTCAAGGTAATTTCGTAGTTAGCTTCACCACCTACAGAAGTGAAAATTGCACCTGCAACAGCATTTAATTTAATACCAAATTTCACCTCTACCTCATCGGCAGGTGTATTAAGCTGACTCAGTTTGATGATAATTGCTGAAGCTACAGGTTGTATTTGATCCAATACTTCATCAAATTTCTTTTTAGCTTCAACTACTATTTGCCCAGCATCTGGTCTAGCAACACGTACAAGAGAATTGCTATTTTCTGGCTCATCAACTTCAGCTAAAAACTTTGTGCCATCTTCTAGAGAAAACTCTGTTATCTGTTTCCGAATCATAGTAAGACCTGTTATTTTCAATTAATAGTTGAATGTGTAAATAATCAAGATATCTTGTCGAAGTTTTTTGGAGATAATCTTATTTTCATCTAAGAGGTTGTTTTCAAAGTGTTTGGCTGTGCTTTTAAGTACTTCTAGATTCCCCCTAACCCCCCTTTTTAAGAGCTACCGTGTATACACAAGTCGTATTACCCCCCTTAATCCCCCCGATATATTGGGGGGAAATAATATTTCCGGTTCCCTCACCTTTATAAGGGGAGGGTTAGGGTGGGGTAAAACCTGTGTTCTTCAGCTATTTTCAGACTTGTGTATACACCGTAGCTTTTTAAGAGGGGGGAACCGGAATTAAAGTCCCCTTTTAAAGGGGATTTGGGGGTATTTAGAACTTTTAATACCGACAAGGGGACTTTTAAAACATCCTCTAAGTAGTAAGGTGTAAATATAAAGTTTGTAGTCAGGACTTTAGTCCTGATAAGTCTTGCTATGAGCGATGAATCGCTCCTACGAACAATGCTTGCTGCAAACTTTTCTTGGTCAATTCTAGAAGTTTGTGAAGTTTCTTAATAAACTGACCAACTTTCGGCTGTTTGGGCGTTAAAGCTGTTTGACTCTCATGTAATAGATTTAACAATTAATATATTAATGGTTATATTAGTTATATATGGACTCTAACTTCAATTAGTAATTATACTGAGTTAAACTCTGGCAAGGAAACTAAGGTATAGTGCAAGCCTAGGAGTTTCAAGTAGTTTTTAGCCTTGCATTTCGAGTCTTAGCGGGTTTAGTAATACTCTTTAATTAAGGCAAAAGATGCGATTTATCGGGTTTTTGTGATGTTTATAGCAATCCTGAATCATTGCTGATAAACACAGATCCCCGACTTCTTAAAGAAGTCGGGGATCTGGGGGTTGCAATTCTTACAAATCAAATAGGATCGCTACTGAACGGCGCGATCGCACTGTGAAATTATGTACGTACTGTTCAATATGCTTGTGTGGAAATGATAAATACTTACAGCATAAGAGTTTCAGCAATGATAGTCGAATGAGCGTTAGCGTAGCTCATCGTAGACATCGCTTGAATAAGTAGACGCATAAACTATCATTTGGAATGCAAAAATATAGGTGTTGGAAAAAAATAAATTTTTCCAATTTGGCAAACAATCCATCAATTTGGAGAACACTTAGAACAAAAATCAGGACTGAATTTGCAGTATTGACTACCTGTTAATGAGTACGCTGTACAATAAGGAAAACTCGTGAGTCCAATTTTGGCTGTTTGCAATTTTGAACCGTTCCGCGACACTCCATTCGGTTTGGTTTTATCAGCCAGAAAGATTGCTACAAGCTTAGGAAACGCTACGCAAATAGTAATATTGAGCAGCGTCAATAGTATAGTGTCTATCAAATTCATAGGTAATCATCTCCTGTGAAAAATAGGCGATTGCTGTTTTTAGGTGCAAACATAATATTATGTGTAGGATTCACGTTCAGTTCATCTATTGCTTGCACTCTATGTAAAATAACTTTAACATAAATTTTTGTAAATATAAACGTGGAATTTCTGGAATTATTATACACAGAAGGGAATGTGGATAATAAGGACGGTTATTGTAGCGGGATAACAAAATAAACTGGAAAAACAATTAATTTACAATATTTAGGTAAGGTGTTATGTCAAAAACCCAAACCGCGTCTTCTTTTTTATCTAACATCAGTGAGCAAGAACGTGAGGCATTAAAGCGGTTGGTAGATTATACAAAAGTGGAATCGCTACCAGAAGTTTGGCCTTTGGCATCTCAACGATTTGGTGATGTTGTTGCCCTCCGCAGTCCTCACGCCAAACCAGAAATTGTGATTACTTATACACAGTTAGCAGAGCAAATCCAATTATTTGCTGCTGGGTTACAGGCATTAGGAGTGAAGCTAGGCGATCGCATTTCCTTAATTTCTGACAACAGTCCCCGTTGGTTTATTGCCGATCAAGGCATAATGACTGCTGGTGCAGTTGATGCAGTGCGTAGTTCCCAAGCGGAAAAAGAAGAATTGCTGTTTATCATCGCTAATAGCGGTAGTACGGCAATAGTTGTTGAGGATTTAAAGACACTTAAAAAACTACAAGACCGCATCCAAGATTTACCAATTCAGTTTGCGATTTTACTTTCAGATGAAGCACCACCGACAGACGGAACCCTAAAGGTACTGAATTTTGCACAGTTGATCGAAATTGGGAAAAATCATAATTTTGTGCCGGTTAAACAAAATCGTGATGCTTTAGCGACCCTAATTTATACCTCCGGTACTACAGGAAGACCGAAGGGTGTAATGCTATCTTATAGCAATTTGATGCACCAAATAACAACCTTCGGCACAGTATTACAACCAAATGCAGGCGACATTGTTCTCAGTATCTTACCTTCGTGGCATAGCTACGAGCGGACTGTTGAATATTACCTACTATCTCAAGGTTGCACGCAAATTTATACCAACTTGCGTTCTGTGAAAGGAGATTTGAGACAATTTAAACCTAATTATATGGTGGGTGTACCCCGCCTGTGGGAATCGATTTATGAAGGAGTGCAAAAGCAGTTCCGGGAACAACCAGCCAAAAAACAACGCCTAATTAACTTTTTGTTGGGCATTAGCGACAAATATATTAAAGCGCGGCGAGTTGCTCAGGGATTGGATTTAAATAATCTTCATGCTTCAGCCATCGAGCGATTAACAGCTAAGATCCAAGCAGCTGCTTTATTACCCCTCCACGCCTTGGGAGAACGACTAGTTTATGCCAAGGTGCGAGAAGCCACAGGAGGACACGTCAAGCAGATGATTAGCGGTGGTGGTGCGCTTCCCAGACACATCGATAACTTCTTTGAAATTATTGGTGTGCAGATTTTGCAAGGCTATGGCTTGACAGAAACTTCTCCTGTTACCCATGTGCGCCGTCCTTGGCGAAATTTGATTGGTGCATCAGGGCTACCACTCCCCGCTACAGAAGCTAAAATCGTAGATCCTGAGACAAAAGCGCCTTTGCCAATAGAGAAGCGAGGCTTAGTATTGTTGAGGGGGCCGCAGATTATGCAAGGCTATTACCAAAATCCGGAAGCGACAGCGAAAGCAATTGATGCTGAAGGTTGGTTTGATAGCGGCGATTTGGGCTGGTTGACACCACAAGACGACTTAGTGCTGACTGGCAGAGCAAAGGATACGATTGTATTGACTAACGGGGAAAACATCGAGCCGCAGCCGATCGAAGACGCGTGTTTGCGATCGCCCTACATCGATCAAATTATGCTCGTCGGCCAAGATCAGCGCAGCCTGGGTGCCTTGATTGTCCCCAATGTCGAAGCCCTAGAAAAATGGGCGCAGAACGATCCGGCCACTTCTTCACCTAGTCAAAAAATTGACTTGGAGAGTAGAATGATCCAGGATTTATTTCGGCAAGAATTGAATCGAGAAGTGCAAAATCGTCCAGGCTATCGACCGGATGACCGCATTGGGACATTCAAACTCATTCTAGAACCGTTTTCTATCGAAAATGGTTTGATGACACAAACACTAAAAGTTCGCCGACATGTCGTCACGGAACGTTATCGCGATATTATTGACGGCATGTTTGCCTGATAATTCCACCTCCCAACTGTAAAGAGTGAACGTGAAATATTTATGGATGTCTCCAAATCTAATTTGCTTCTGAAACGCGTCGTTAACGTCAAAGTTATTGTGACTCCCCTCTGGAAAGAGGAAGTACAACAGCAGTTACAAACCCAGATCAATCAACTCGATCAGCAACTGCAACAGCTAGACGTAGAAGGACAAAGAGCGATCGCAGCAATTCAAAAGCAGAGTCTGCAACCACCCGGCCCCCAGACCCTCCAACAAATTGACAATATTCAACTCCAAGTCAATCAAAAGAAAAGTGAATTTCTAGAGCAAAAAAATCAGTTGCTACAAAATCTCCAGCAAGTGCAGTTTCTCCAGCAAGATCAAGAAGTTAACCAATTCCAAATGGAAGGCTTTTTCCGGGTAGAGATAGGAGATAACCTGATTAGCAAAATGCAAGTCGAAATCGTTCTGCGCGATGGTGTTGTAGAAGAAATTCGCGGTGACATTTAAATTTGTTATTTGTCCGTTGTCCTTGTCATTTGTTTTGTGAGCAATGACCAATAAATGACTAATGACAAATGTGATTTAACTTAGTGCGGGAGAGGCTCCCAGCCGAACATTCTACCTGGGAGCCAGCCCAAACAATTTGCCAGACTGGAGGAGAGCTAATAAATAGCGATCGCCCGAAGGCTGACATCTCAACTCGATATTTAACTGCACTAACTGCATCATCACCCCGCTTGAATTGGGTAATCGTCACTAAAGCCTGATTTCGTTGTGGATAAGCTACCTCTACCTTTCGCGTTCCTTCCACTGCTGGTATGCTGTCAAAGGCATTCAGAGCAAGGGTAGCAGGATCGCTTCCTTGGAGAGATGAGTTGATATTTTCTAAGGGTATAGTTTTATAGTTAGAGCGGTCTGGGTATGCCACAACCTCTTGAGATTGATGTATTGCTCTCACCTGCTGGGTTTGCCCATAACTAGTCTCAACAATCGGTGCAGATTGCTGGCGCTGGGTAATATATACTCCAGCGCCAGCAGTGGCAAAGATACCTAGTATCACAATCAAAATGAATTTTAGCTTTGCCGACATAAAAGTAAACAGGAATTTCAAATAGGTTTATTACCAATTTTGAATTCTAGATTGAACTGCATCCCATATCCTCTACCTGTGAGTAGCTCTTGTATCTTAAGCATCCGGTATGAGGAAGTATAAATAGCAATCCCATTTAATCTCTGAGAAACTCGTGCTGGTTTTTGCAAGTCAACGATTAAAACGAGATCGAGATATTGGCTAACCCTTAAGGATTGCTCTGTATTATAGACATCCAATTCATATTTAGGTTCCTGGGGTTAAGAGTTAAGAGTTAGGAACTCTCCCAATACCAATTCCCAATCTAAAATATAAAATCTCCAGCCCAAAACTCTCCCGCCAAGATACAATTCGATCTGATGAAAGCTGTTAAAGTCCATAAACCATTGATTTCCAAACCACCCTATGAGCATTCATGAAGTATTTATGCCGGCGCTGAGTTCCACCATGACGGAAGGCAAAATCGTCTCCTGGGTAAAATCGCCAGGGGACAAAGTGGAAAAAGGCGAAACAGTGGTGGTTGTAGAGTCAGATAAGGCAGATATGGATGTAGAAACCTTTTATGAAGGCTTTCTTGCCCATATCATAGTTGAAGCTGGTGAAACTGCCCCGGTAGGATCTGCGATCGCCTTCATAGCCGAAACTGAAGCTGAAATTGAACAGGCCAAATCTCTTGCCAATTCCGGCGGCGTGGCTGCTACTACTACCTCTGCCCCTGAGCCAATCCCCGCCACAGCCTCAGTTGTAACACCTGCCTTAGCGTCTCAAAATGGCTCTAATCACAAAGAAGGCAGACTTGTAGCTTCACCCCGTGCCCGCAAATTAGCCAAAGAACTCAAAGTTGATTTAACTACACTCCAAGGCAGTGGTCCCTACGGTCGCATTGTCGCCGAAGATGTAGAAGCATTGTCCAATAAGGGCAAACAACCCGCCACTGCCCCAGTTGCCCCACCAGCAACTGTACCAACCAGCGCCCCAATTGCATCCCCAGCACCTCGCACACCAGCACCCGCGCCAGTGGTAGCTGCTGTTCCTGGTCAAATCGTACCTCTAACTACCTTCCAAAATGCCGTAGTGCGGAACATGGTAGCCACCATATCCGTGCCCGTCTTCCGCGTCGGTTATACAATTACCACTGACGGATTAGACAAACTTTATAAACAAATTAAATCCAAAGGCGTGACAATGACAGCGCTACTGGCGAAAGCTGTAGCAGTGACATTGCAAAAACACCCATTGTTAAATGCTAGCTATTCAGACCAGGGTATTGTTTATCATTCTGATATCAACATTTCCGTAGCCGTAGCGATGGATGATGGCGGATTAATTACACCTGTGTTGCAAAATGCAGATGCAGTGGATATTTATTCTCTATCGCGTACTTGGAAGTCTTTGGTAGAACGTGCCAGAGCAAAACAACTACAACCCCAAGAATACAACAGTGGTACTTTTACCCTATCTAATTTGGGGATGTTTGGCGTAGACAAATTTGATGCGATTTTGCCGCCTGGACAAGGTTCAATTTTAGCGATCGGGGCATCCCGTCCGCAAGTGGTAGCAACACCCGACGGTTTATTTGGCGTGCGTCAACAAATGCAAGTCAATATTACTTCTGACCACCGGATTATTTACGGTGCCCATGCTGCGGCGTTCTTGCAAGATTTAGCGAAATTGATTGAGACAAATCCTCAATCTTTGACACTGTAGTTTTGAAAAAACACCAAATTTAAATGTTAGCGCTATGAGCGAACAGCAGTTTGTCGTAGAGTAGCGCTAACAACAAACAATACTTAAACTTAAATTTTTATGAACAAACCATGTAGCGATATCACGTCTCTACATGAGTTTATGTCCAAACTGATATCACAGTGACATACGATAACACCCTGAAATATCTGGTTGAGCAGTATCCAGAAGATTTTATCCGCTACTTACTTGCATCTGAGGCAACGGATATCCAGATTCTCAAAACAGAACTAAATCAAGAACCAATTCGTGCCGATTCAGTAACCTTTTTGCAAACTGCCAATCAGATACTGCATTTAGAGTTTCAAACCTTACCAGCATCAACTCCACCCTTGCCACTGCGGATGTTGGACTATTGGGTGCGGCTATATCTACAATACAATTGTGATATCGAGCAGGTAGTGATTTTCCTTAAACCCACAACTTCAGAAGCTGTATTTGTAGATCAATTTACTGCCCGCAATACTACCCACCGTTATCGCGTCATCCGAATTTGGGAACAAGACCCAGAGCCTTTATTGTTATCTCCTGGTTTGTTACCTCTGGCAACTTTGGCGCGAACAGATTCTCCTCAAAGCTTACTGCAACAAGTAGCAGTTCAGGTGAGTATGATTGAAGAAGCAGCCACTAAGCAGAGTATCTCGGTATGTACCCAACTTCTAGCAGGGTTGGTATTCGAGCCAGAACTAATTCGTCAGTTTTTGAGGAGAGAAGATATGAGAGAATCTGCCATTTATCAAGAAATTCTCCAAGAAGGACTGCAAGAAGGGAGACAACGAGGCATTGAACAAGGTCTTGAACAAGGCATTGAACAAGGTCTTGAACAAGGTCTTGAACAAGGTCTTGAACAAGGAAGACAATCAGAACTGAGGCTAGTGATACGTCTATTAACTCGTCGGCTTGGTTCAATTAATTCTCAGTTACAATCCCGGTTGCAAGAGTTGTCCTTAGCTCAGTTAGAAAACTTGGGTGAAGTATTACTAGATTTTGCTAGTGAGGCTGATTTAATGAATTGGCTAAATACAATAGAAAATTAGAGTTTGCTCTAAACCTTTTTTTTCTTGTGTCCGCTCGACGCTCGAAATATGGACTTGAATAGTCGAGGCGATCGCTTGATCTGTTTCTCCCTTTGAAGCCATCAAAAAAAATGGATTTACTACCAAACATTGTTGCCTTGGCAGACTACTAGGGAGAAACAGTTAATTCACGAAAAGCTTGGATTGCGTTGATGTCAGGAAAACCGAAATGGATTAAACAACTACAAAGTTGCTGACGCTTAGTGAAGATACACCGTTTAATTGTGCGAATTTTTTCTGAGCAAATCCACTATTGCTGCCATCTTGGTCGAAGTAAAGCGCCCCTGAGCTACTGTCGAAAATCAATCGCTGATCTTTTGTTGTTGCAGTTGTGCCGAGGGTAAATTGACTAGGTAGGATTGAATTTGGTGATAAACTGCCACCGAAACCCACAGCAGATAATTGAATGTAGTCAATGATACCGAAGTCATAGATAACATCAAGCCCTTCATTAGAACTATTGAAAACAAAGGTATCTTGATTTGCACCACCAGTCAGGAAATCATTACCACCACCACCAGTCAATACATCACTCCCATCACCACCAATTAGAGTATCATTATCATTGCCACCGTTGAGAGTACTACTACCGCCAGCACCAAAGGCAGATAGATAATCATTCTGAAGGGGCGACATGAAGCCTATAAAGCTGACTGTATAAGCTTCATAGCTCTCATCCCTTGTAAATAATTCTCTAGTTTATGACGACTTAATCGCATTAAATCTTGAACTAAACTCCAACAATCACCAATGAAATTAACCCAGTTCTGTGCATAAAGACCGATATAAAAGTTACTATGCCTTCTGTGAGAACGTCCATATTCTTTGGGACGTGCCACATATTTTGCAATTCCTTTACTCTTAATATTCTGACCTTGTAATGTAGCAATAGTGTAAGCTAATGAGATGATTAAAACTAAAGCAATAAACCGCTTACCTTCCACATTTGTCTTCTCTAAATTGTAACCGCCACTTTTAAAATCTCTAAACATCTCTTCTATATCAAAGCGCTTTTGATATGCCGGAATCGCCGTTATTTTACTATTCATGTTAGTTAAAATAAACCATCCTTCTTTGGCTTTGTTTTGACGGTAATTCTTTTTCCATTTGCAAGCCACATTAAATCCCTTCACTTGTTTAGTTTTTGTTAGCGTTGCATCTGATACAAAAAAAGATGTTCCTGGTTTTAAACCTAAATCTTTTATTTCGCACCATAAATGAGCTTTCAACTCAATATTCTCATTTTTCTTGAGTCTCAAACAAAACTCAAACCCTTGTTCATCAAGCCATTTCGCCAAGCTCACTGAACAAAACTCTCTATCTCCTAACACTACCGTTTTATAGTTTTTAAATAAGGGAATTATCTTTGATAATGCCTTAGTTTGTTCTGATAAGTTACTACTACCTAATTTTGCTAAAAGCTTAAAGTATATCGGTATAGCTCTTTTTTGAAAAATTACACTAATCATTAGTAGATTTTTTCTTTTCCAATTCGTCCTATCAATTGCTAAATAGATTCGGTGATTTCCGAGGAAAGTTTGAGCTAACCATCGTTCAATTATGGGAAACCATAATTCTTCTATATTCAATATTGGTAATGATAGAAACCTTTGTAACTTCTTCCGTCTCGACTGGCATTGAATGAATAATGGTCGCGACTCTGATATTTTCTCTAGTTTCACATCTTTGATATTTTGTACTACGTTAATCACCAGCGTCAGAAATATTAATTCGGACTGTGAAAGTAAACTTTGTAGATGCTTCTGGTATAATTCAGGTAACATTTTCAACAGATAGGTCTTATTGACAATACTGACCTATCTTTTTTTACCATAATTCGCTCAACTTAATACAGCACAAAGGCTTTCGGGTGCTTGTCCCCCCTTCAGATAATCATTACCATCGCCACCATTTAGCAAGTTATTCTTATACGAATTTTCAACAGTCAAGCGATCGTTACCTGTACCACCATCGAGATTATTGGTACTAAATGAAGAGTTAGCATTTAAGGTGTCATTACCCGTACCACCCTTCAAAGTAAAAAAGGTGTTATCGAAATGGAAGCTAGCGCCAGCAGCAGATAGATAATCATCTCTATCGCCACCATCTAGTATATTCGTACCAGATGAATAGTCTGCATAAATGAAATCGTTACCTACACCACCATTCAAGAAGTTACCACCATAGGTAGCTTTAGCATTTAAGGTGTCATTACCTACACCACCATTCAGGGTATTACTCCTGCCAAAGACACTAGAGTAGCTATTAGCAATGGATAAATAATCATTGCCATCGCCACCATCTAGTAGGCTCGTTCCACCTGTAGCTTCTGCATATAAAAAGTCGTTACCTGTACCACCATAGGCAGTATTAGTATTACGTGAATTGTCGTTAATACGTAAGATGTCATTGCCTGCACCGCCTTTGAGGGTGTCATTTCCACCATTACCGCCGTTGAGTGTATCGTCGCCATTGCTGCCTACAATATTGTCGTCATAGGCTGTACCCTTAACCTCTAATCGTTCGATATTTTTGTAGCGGACTTGATTTGTGTCAGCAGTAATTAAACCTTGGTTAGTGGTAGGGTTGTATGTTGAGGTAATGCTAGCGATCGCATTACTATAGTCAATGTACAAGTAATCATTACCTGTTCCTCCATCAACTGTTTGAGTTACCAAGGAATAGAGAACAGTTTCTGGGCTACTAATATAGAAAGAGTCATCACCACTATCACCATTGAGAGTGTTAGCACCCTGAACTCCATAGGCATAAAAAGTGTCTGCTCCGTTTCCACCTGAAACTGTATTCTTGCCTTTCCATTGATAATTAATGTCAAGGGTATCATTTCCATCACCTCCGTCGAGAACATTATTACCAGCAGACAAATCAGCTGCAATATAATCATTTCCGGTTCCACCCCGAAGGGTATTGTTTCCTACGGCGTAGCGAGCAGAAAGACGATCATCCTCAGAGCCACCATCTAAAATATTTTTTCCATAAGAGAAGGAAATATCTAAGGTATCGTTTCCACTTCCACCCTTAAGGGTGTTATTTCCAGTCGAGCTATAAACGTAAAGTTCATCATTTCCCGCCCCACCATCTAAAAGGTTGTTCCCAGAGGAGTTGGCGGCATAGAAGGAATCATTACCTGCTTCACCATATAGACTATTATTACCCTCTTCTCCGTTTAAATAGTCATTACCTAAGCCACCATAAAGATAGTCATCACCTAAACCTCCATAGAGTTTGTCATTATCCTCATCACCATAAAGATAGTCATTACCTAAACCTCCATAGAGGTTGTCGTCTCCCGCAAATCCTATGACGGTATCATTCTCATTACCACCATAAAGAAAATCAAGGTAATTTTTATTATCTGTACCCTTGATAATTGCCACAAATTTAGTTCCCTTGAAATCAAAGTTTTATACACTTTTTAAGTTTTCAATTTGCATTTAGTGCTGTTGTAATGCACTAAATGATTACCGAAAGTTTGCACCATCGGCGGGCTTTGTGTCGCTATGAGGCGGCACCATTTCTGTATGAAGATTGACCCAGTTGATGGGTTTACTGGTAATACTTTAATAGTTGTCTAACGTTTTTCAGAAATATCTCTAGCCTTGGGAACTGCACACGTTAGAGCAATAAATCATCTCAGGCTCTTATTAATGGGAGCATCCCAGTTTTTATTTAGTGAGCAAAGATTAATCCATTAAGATAAGCTCTGGCGTTGAGCTAAGACTTGAGGAACGTTATCAGATTTCCATTGTGCGCCAGAAATTTTGGTTCGACGGTCAATCTGTTTGACAGTAGACTCAATAGCACCAGAACCAATGGAACAGATTTGTTCTGCTTGATAATATTGGTAATTGACAATCCGGTGTCGATGTTTCTCAAGATAAGTACAGAAATTAAAAGCTTGTTTTAGCTGACAGTCAGCAAAGACAGCGATAGCATCATCAACTTTTCCTTGCCAGAGAAGGATTTTAGCCTGATTGAGCCGTTGATTAGAACCGCCAATCTTGTGTAGGTTTTCCATCAGATGAAACCAATCAAGTACTTCCCGACGCTGGTGTTCGGGAGCAAAATCGCGGACAATATTCCAAATACCGTCATGGCCATCGCCAAGACAGGTCAAGATAGGAGCAATTGATTGGCTTTTGACCCAATCAATTACAAGACTATTTTCTTGAAATGAGGCAGCAATAGCTTGTTTTTCATGTAAGCAGGTAGCTTTATAACCCTTCCAATCACAGACTTGTCCCTTGATTGTACGAATGCGTATATTTCCTCCATCCACACTCAATTCTTCCACAGTTGATTCTACTTGCGGTAATTCAAAATTTTGACGATGCACTAATCGTTGCTGCACACTTTTTGATACTTCTACACCAGTTAAATATTCAATATCTTCTGCCGCACGTTGATACGATACCGACGCGCTGATTCGTAAGCAACAAGCTTCTAAATATGGACTCAATTGATTATGGGGTCTAATTTCTAGCTTTTGTGCTTGAGAGTTTGTAATTGGCAGTTCTCCAATAATACTTTTTATTTTTCGTTTGTATCCTCTGCTTTCTCCTGTGGCATTTTCGATAAAAAAACCCTACTTCTGGCATTACATGCTTCCGCATTTGAGAGCGTACTACTTCTTCTATTTTTGCCAAACTTGTGAGTTGCTCACCCGTAGTACTTTTGTACAGTATCTTTGCTATTGCACGAGAATATTCTTTTATCTGTTGTTCTTCTTCAGGAGTCATTGATACACCTAGTCTTGATGACTTTATTATCCCTTCCTGATATCCCCTTACTTCCTGACTTCCGTTTTCTGTAACAATCCTTCCCTGTTATTTATTTGTTTTGGAATAATAAAAACTGGGATGCACCCCTTATTAATGCTCTTTGGAGTCAATACTAATTTTGCCAAATATGTCAAACAATTAATGGCGTTAAATCTGCCTGGGAAGCTATAAGGCTTCAATTAATAGGTTATCATCCTGCCAGAAGAGCACATTTTCTTTGACACTAAACTTTACTTTCTTCTACCCAAATATTTGCCCCTTTAAAAACTCAAGGTTTCAAAATGGACAAGGTTTATATACATGATGAGCTAGACTGTCATGTATAACTTGGGATAATAGATCAATATTTAGGCACTAGATAAAAGCCTCAAGTACCACTACGTACAGAAGATGAGAAATTTGAAACTGATTATAGAAATTTACCGAAGCTGTTAAGATCGATTTGCCTAATCGATGAAGCAAAGCATGGGATAAACTATTAGAAATAGCTGAGAAAAATTAAGTAACCAGAAGTGAAGTGATAGAAATTTTTGCTCGCGGTGGCGAATTATATTAAGTGTTATCTCTAGGCTACTTAATATCTATGCACTTACCTCAGCGTGCCTCTGCATTTAAAAAAGAAAAAAGGTGGGCATTACCCACCCGACATAATTTATCCTTTAACACAAAGAACTTGCTTTAGTGTTGCTACAACTTCAACTAAATCTGCTTGATTTGCCATCACTTGTTCTATTGGCTTATAAGCACCTGGTATTTCATCTAGTACACCCTCATCTTTGCGGCATTCTACACCATTTGTTTGCTCTATCAAATCATCAAGTGTGTAGACATTTTTTGCCTTATTTCTAGACATTAAACGCCCCGCGCCGTGGGAACAAGAACAGAAACTATGAGCATTACCTTTACCCTTAACAATGAAAGACTTTGCTCCCATCGAACCAGGAATAATCCCATAATCTTCAGTCTGAGCCCGAACTGCACCCTTACGAGTAACGTATACATCCTCGTCAAAATGCACTTCTTTTTCGGCGTAATTGTGATGACAATTAACTTGCAATAAAGGTTTAGTTGCTTTCCCGCCTACTAAATGTTTTTCAACTATGTGCTTAAAACGCGCCATCATCACATCGCGGTTGACACGCGCATAGTTTTGTGACCATTGCAAATCATGCCAATATGCCTGGAATTCTCGCGTACCAGCGACAAAGTGAGCCAAATCAGGGTCAGGTAATTTATTACCTGCCATTTTTGCTAATTCTCTGGCTGTGTAAATATGACACTGGGCGAGTTTATTGCCGATGTTACGCGAACCTGAATGCAGCATCAGCCAAACTTGATTCTCTGTATCGAGGCACACTTCAATAAAGTGATTTCCTCCACCGAGAGAACCCATCTGTTTCATTGCTTTACCTTGTAGGTCTTGCACACCGCGATGCAAGTCTTTAAAATCATCCCAGTGTTGCCAGTTACTGACGGATTTTTCAACGTCTTTATTTTCGTTGAATCCAGTCGGAATTGCTGCTTCAATATCCAGGCGGATTTTCTTGAGTTTACCTTCTAGTTGTTCGGCGGTAAATGATGTTTTGATAGCACTCATCCCGCAGTTATGAACAAATACTCCGGCTTTCAGGGCGAAATTATGGTACTCCGGTACTGTTAGACAGTAAACATCCTCTGTGTAATTTAGTAGATTTACTGCTACAACCTTGTGATTGCATTGATGTTCTTTTCTGCGGTGATTGTGGAGTCCAATTGGAGTTTTGACATCTACACCACAAATCTCACAGGTATAGTATCGGTTAGCAATCTCTTGAGACTTTCCTCTCCCTTTTTCAGTCTTGTTATATTCAACTAGATATTGTTTACCCCGATTACCATTACCTGCGACTGCATTTTTAAAATGCTCTGGTTGCTGTTCCATGTATTGAAAGATATTCCTAGTTCCCCGTTCAGCATAGTATTGGTATCCTTCTGAAGTTTTTGCTTTTTGAGCAAGGGAAGCAACTCTTTTTTCTTCAAATTCGGCAGAATGCCAGTGTTGGTTACGCTCCACTAGAGAGCGGTGGTAAGCAGAATGATCGCGATTACCCATGAATTCAAGATTTTCTGGTCGATTATCAGATTCATCGAAATTCTGATGATGAATAAATGTTTTCTGTCCCTCAAATCTAGGAACCTTGCCTAGTAACCCAGATCTGGCAATAATCCAGTGTGCTTTTTGCCATCTGCTGGAGTATGGCTGAGTAATCAGGGTGTAGCCATCTTTGTCAGTCTTGGAGTAAAAGGGCATTAAGGAAGTCTCTGCTTGAAGTAACTGAGCTTCTTTATAGGTTCCGTCCCGAAGCATGAATTGGTGATCGGGAGTACAAATAATTTCTTCACCGTTATCCAGAATCACTTTCACGAGTGGAGCATTCCGTCTAGTCAACTTAGCAGTTGCTTGAGCCGCAACGATTTTTCCTGTTGGCGTACAAGCATAAACAATAAACTCTGTACCCCAATCCATTAGGTCTTTAATACGATAAGATTTACCATCCGCTAGAGGAATTAAGGTATCTCCTATGAAGCAACCAATATCTACACCGACAGCAGCAGGGATAATTGCCTCTTTGGTTGCAATTACAGAACCAACTAAAGCACCTTTGCCTAAGTGGACATCTGGCATTAAGGCCACGTGCTTAAACACAAATGGTAAGGATGCCACATTTTTTGCCATCTTAGTTTCTTCTGGGCCCAAAGAGTGATTTGCCCAAGATAAAACGGGTGCTGGTGTGGTAATTTCTAACTTTTCGTAGGGCATAATTTATTCTATTTTGGATTTTAAATTTTAGATTTTGGATTAGGTCTATGTACTGATAATTTATCTAGTAATTTTTAGGGTTTTTAGTAAACACTAAATTCATTACTACTAACATACTTACCCATAAATTTAAACTTTACATACTACTTAGTTGTAGCAATTTAAATGCTTATTGTCTTTCATTTAACTCGTTCAGTCTTCGTGAAGCTGAAGAACTACTTTTAGGGAGTAGCATATTTATACTACAAATGTAACTTATACGATTACAAGCGTCAAGTCCATACCACAGAGAGAAAACAGATGTTTCCTAAATATATTAAAATTTGTAAAGAAAATTACTCTGTTAAATAACTCCTTAAACTTCTGACACAATATGGCAGTCCGTCAAGATACAATCTGGGAACGTTTTTTATCTCCTGTAATGCGTCTTTTGATTGATGAAGAAGGCTTACGGCGTTACGCTGATAGTATAGATTGGGAGAAAGAGGGCGATCGCTTCCGGCGAGATGATGTCATAATTCCCTCGTACTACAGTAGTCAAAACTTTCACGGGATTACAGGCGGCTATCTCACTTACAATGCAGCAGTTAGTTACGATCCGATTACCCAATATGTTGTGCCGCCTAATGAAACTATTGTCCGTCAAGCCTTAATTGATGCTGTTAAGGTAAAACCACGACGCATACTTGATTTAGGTTGTGGCACAGGTTCCACTACTTTAATGTTAAAACGGGCTTTTCCCGAAGCCGAAGTTATTGGTTTGGATTTATCACCCTATATGCTGGTAAGGGCAGAAGATAAAGCTAGAAATTCTGGGTTAGAGATAGTCTGGCGACACGGAAATGCGGAAAAAACCAGTTTCAGAGATGCAACATTTGACTTAGTGACAGCCTCTTTGCTATTCCACGAAACTCCAAATGAGGTGTCCTTAGCAATTTTGCAGGAAAGCTTTCGGTTGCTAGTAACTGGAGGGCAAGTCCTAATTCTAGATGGAAATCAAAAGACTCTGCGGCAGTTAGAATGGCTTAATGATGTTTTTGAAGAGCCATATATTCGTGAGTATGCTGCTGGTAGTATAGAGGCGAATATGGGTGCGGCCGGATTTGAAGCCGTGCGATCGCAGGATGTATGGTGGATAAATCAGGTAACTGGCGGCGTTAAACCGATCGCAACTGAAAATGTCCGTCGTTATACTCCCACATCAGTAGATAATAATGATTTGGAGGGACTTGGATCTCCCGCATTTGGCATAATCGCATGAGTTTAAAGGCAGTTCTCTTTGATTTCAATGGTGTCATCATTAACGATGAGCCAATCCACCTACAACTGATCGATGAGATTCTCATTGAAGAAAATCTCCAACCCCAAAAGGTGAGTGAGCGTCAAGCTTCTCTTGGACGTAGCGATCGCGCTTGTTTTCAGCAACTACTCGCTAATCGTGGTAGAGTCGCTAACGAAAACTACTTAACTCAGTTGTTGTACCGCAAAGCCCAAGCTTATACGGTGGAGTTAGAGAAAATAGAGAAACTGCCTTTATATCCAGGTGTAGAAGACTTAATATATCAGGTGCGATCGCGGAATTTGAAATTAGGATTAGTCAGTGGCGCTCTTCGCCAAGAAATAGAATTGGTACTCCATCGTGCCAAACTAGACCAACATTTTAAAATTATCGTTGCGGGCGATGACATAACCACCAGTAAACCAGAACCTGATGGTTATTTACTGGCAGTAAAATGCCTAAATAAAGAATATCCTGAATTAAACCTTCAACCACAAGAGTGTCTGGCAATTGAAGATACCCCCGCAGGTATTGCCGCAGCGAAGCGATCGCAGATGCAGGTTGTTGGTGTAGCGAATACTTACCCATTCCACATGCTTCAGCGCTGCTGTAATTGGACTGTTGATTATCTCAGTGATTTAGAACTGGAACGCGTGCAGAAGATTTATTCTCAAAAAGAGCCTCA
The DNA here is from genome assembly GCF_000020025.1 of Nostoc punctiforme PCC 73102. Taxonomy (GTDB): domain Bacteria; phylum Cyanobacteriota; class Cyanobacteriia; order Cyanobacteriales; family Nostocaceae; genus Nostoc; species Nostoc punctiforme. The sequence goes on from NC_010628.1 coordinate 7,936,715, forward strand.
GCCATCGGCAACTGAATGTTAGAATACTCTATGGTGATAGTCTATTGAGTTAATGAGTAATATTACTCTTGACTTAGCAACGATTCAGGGGAATTAGCTCAGTTGGTAGAGCGCTGCGATCGCACCGCAGAGGCCATCGGTTCAAATCCGTTATTCTCCATTTGGATATTCGCAAATTAAATGTCGCAATTCGCTAATTAAAGTTAGATAAGAATGATAAAGGTGCGTAGGGGAAAAGGGGAGCGTCGTCGCCTTTGCCAATATACCAGGCGATTAGAAATCGCCGCTACATAAACGAACGCTTAGGATCGCTCCTTTCCTGGAAATTTGGTAAGGTACAACCGCCGATGTTGGGGTAACTCAATTGACGTTCCCCATCCTGTAGAGAGATGAGAGATTACGGTAATTTAAGATAAAGTCGTCGAAATAGTGTAAATGGAAGCAAGATCGATATCAACCTGCTTCACTCAATTGATAATGACGAATATATAGTTTGCCGAACCACTTAGATTACCATCAAACCACTGTGATAGAGCGGGTTGAAGCATAGAGAAAATTGTTATCGAAAAAGACGTTTATTGTTTGAGGAAACCTCCTATGAAACCGGATTACCTAATTGTAGGCAGTGGTTTATCAGCATTGGTCTTTGGCGCTTTGATGGCAAATTCCGGCAAGACCGTGCAAATACTCGAAGCTCATGAGCATCCGGGCGGCTTTGGTCACACGTTTACGATGGCTAAAAAATACACGTTTAATGCTCAATTCCATTATGTTTGGGATTGCGGTGAAGGACAAACGGTTAATCGGGTACTCAAGAAATTAGGCTTGGATCGGGAGGTGACTTTTGAGCGGTACGACCCAGATGGTTTTGACCACATGCGAATGCCGGGATATGCGTTAGATATTCCTTCGGAACCAGAGGAACTGATCCAGCGATTATCAGCGCTGTTTCCTGCATATAGCGTTGGCGGAGCCTCTCGATCAGAGAATCGCATTCGCCAATTTGTTAACGATGTTGAAAAAACGAGCGCAGGTTTAAAAAGACTCGCTCCCCCAGTTAAGCCAATTGAACTGTTCAAACATACAAATGAAGTGTTTTGTACCGTTCAATATCTCAACAGTACACTTCAGGATGTATTCGATAAGTTTCAGCTACCCCAAGCCGCCCAAACCCTATTAGCTCTGCAATGGCCTGATTTTTTGCTGCCTCCAAATCAACTATCGTTTTATGCCTGGGTCGCTTTATTCAAGGGCTATCAAGCAGGTGCATTTTACCCAACCCAGCATTTTGAGCATGTTATCAATTCCTTAGTCAAAGTGATTGAATCACACGGAGGGCAGGTATTGCTCAACCATGAAGTTACGAATTTTAGAGTCATAGACCGAACAGTTACGGGAGTTGAGGCGATGGATCTAACCACCCATCAAACTCACGAATTTACAGGTGATACCGTGATTTGCAACATTGACCCCAAAAAAGCCGCCAAAATGATAGGTGAGTCAAAGTTCTCTAAAACCGTGCGCCGAAAACTCAACTATGAGTATTCTGCATCCAACTACATGGCTTATTGCGTCGTCAAAGACCTCGACCTGCGAGACTATGGATTTGGCAAGTGGAATGTTTTCCACACTGGTCATCAGGATTTGAATGAAGCCTTTGCTCAGATGTATGAACACAATGACTTTTCCAATCCTAGCTTTGCCATAACAACGCCGACTTTATTGACACAAGCGAGTCGGGATTGTCCAGAAGATTGCCAGATTGTTGAATTCCTTACTGTTGCTAATTACAACTACTTTAAGCAATTGCGACAGAGCGATCGCAAAGCCTACAACCAGAAAAAGCAAGAAATCTTCGCTTCTATCCTGGATGTCATGGAAAAAGAATATGTGCCGAACTTTAGAAAGCATCTACTCTTTCATATCACCGGCAGTCCCACCACCAATGAACGTTATTGCTGGTGTCCCAACGGAAATTCCTACGGTTCTAACCTCACACCGCGCAACATGGGTTTGGGACGCTTGAATCACGAAACCTCACTCAACCATTTCTATTTCTGCAATGCTTCATCAGGCTATCCCGGTTTTGCTCCCACATTCTGGACTGGGGCATTGCTGTATCAACGATTATCTGGTGATGTGCTTTTAGGCAATAGCTAAACAGACAGCCAGGAAGAGGAAAGGGGGCAGGGAGCAGGGGGCAGGGGGAGAACTCCATACATAAATGTATTTGCTCTGAAACCCTAAATTGTAGGGGAATCTTAAATCTCCTTTCCCCGCTCCCCTGCCTCTTCGGTCACACATATTATTCATATTCAACAACTGAGAGGTCAGTTATGAGAATTGCAGTTATCGGTGGTGGAGCCAGTGGTATGGTTACAGCTTACCTACTTGATAAGCAAGGGCATCATATCACCGTATTTGAACGGCAGCCCATGTTGGGGGGGCATATTCGGACACTCAACAAGAATGTGAAGCCCAACCAATCTGATTGCAATGAAATGTTGGAAAGTGGAGTGCTAGAATTTCCTACCGTATTCCACAACTTTGTTGCTCTTATGCAAGAGCTAGGAGTGGAACTAGAACCCATCCGTGTCGGTTCAGCTTTATTCCCCAAAGATGGCAGTCCCTTTTTCTCGAAGGTCACGAATGAGAACAACTATACAGGCATCCAACGCTTCATTGAATATCTGCGGTTCGATACCATCCATACCCGTTCCCTTGGATTATGGCTAAAAACCCGATTTGCCCAGATGGAAGATTTTTACAATCGCCCACTGTCTCAATATGTAAACAACCAAAGTATAAGCAATACCTGGCTAAAGTTGCTAACGATGTATAGCTACTCAATGCCCTTTGAACTCATTGATAACTTTCCCGCAGAGATGGGAATTCCGATGTTACGCGACTACCTCGCAGTCAAATGGCTCAGGATTAAAGGCGGTGTATATTCCTATATTGAAAAAATTCTGGAGCGATTTCAAGGGGAAGTTTTGTTGAATGTGGAGATTGTTAATATTTCTAGAAGTCCAGATGGTGTGATAATCCAGCGATCGCACGGTGAGATCCAAGAGTTTGATAAAGTCGTATTTGCCACACCACCCGACCAAGTGATAGCACTGTTAGCTGACCCAACCGAGGCTGAAATTAAACGCTTCTCAGATTGGAAAGCCAATTATGCAACCACTACAATTCATACTGATATTTTCATGTACGATCATCATCACATCCACCACCCCTCGGAATTTGATTTCTTCCAGACAGACACCCAATGGGGATATAACAGTTGCTTAAATCAGCTTTGTGGCATCTCATCGCCACAGCATTATTTTTTATCGTTTCAACTAGAAGAATTGATTGCCAAAGATCGCATTATTCACACTCAAGAACATCACACGCCGTTGTATACCACTGAATCTTTTCGATATCGAGACGAAGTAGTTGCCACTAATGGAGAGAACAATACTTACTATGCGGGAGCTTATCTAGGAGATGGATTGCATGAAGGAGCGATCGCGTCTGCCTTTCGAGTTGCTCAACTCATTGGTTCACCCTTAGCTGTTTCCATTTCTGGATTCAACGACAGAAACGCAGATACAGTAGAGATAGCGGCGGATACGGCAGGTATTGGAAAATATTTAACTCATCCCCGTTTCCATCGATCTTGAGATTTTAGTTATAAACCCTTAATTTTTACCTAACGTGTATTGACTACTGCGATCGTTTCTATGGTTCAAAAAAGAACAAACTCATGGTTCTGTTGAATAATTTCATTCAAGGCAGCCATATCAATTAAAAATGCGTCATGTCCGTGGGTTGACTTTAACCACGACAGTTGAGCATTAGGGATTAAATTTGCTAATTCTTGTTGTTCTACTGGCGGATAGAGAATATCAGAATCAATGGCGACAACTAGAGTTGGTTGCTGGATGCTTCCCAGAACAGATTCATAATCTGATAAATTAGGAGCCGTGCGATCGCGTGCAATATCGTGCCCATCCATTGCATGGGTGAGGATAATATAAGTATTGGCATCAAATCGTTCTGTCAGCTTTTGACCTTGATGCTGTAAGTAACTCGCTATAGCAAACTTCTCAGATGGATCATACTGCCGTCCAAAGCGGGTTGTAAAACTATCCCAAGAACGGTAAGTAGACATCGCCATCATTCTCGCCACTGCTAGTCCTTGGTTGGGAGGCGCATCCAGGGTGTAGTTCCCTCCTTGCCAATTTGGATCGGCATAAATTGCCTGTCTTTGGGCTTCACTTAATCCAATACACCAAGCGGAATGTCTGCCAGAAACAGCGATAGGTGCAATACTTTTCACCTTGTCGGGATATAATAATGCCCACTCCAGTGATTGCATTCCACCGAGCGAACCACCAATTACGAACCGCAGAGATTGAACACCCAGGTATTCTAGCAGTACAGCTTGTAGGCGAACCATATCTCGGATTGTAATTTTAGGGAAGGATACACCATAAGGCTTTCTGGTTGTTGGGTTGATAGTAGTTGGCCCTGTTGTACCGTAACAACTTCCCAAAATGTTGCTGCACACAATAAAATCGCGATCGGGATTGAAGGCTTTCCCTGAACCAAACAAAGGTTCCCACCAATCATCAGCATCAGCCGAACCAGTTAAGGCATGACAAATTAGTACCCCATTATCGCCTTGAGCATTTAACTCTCCCCAGCTGCGATAAGCAACCTGAACCCCAATTAATACTTTGCCGCTTTCAAGTTGAAATGGCACTGTAAGCTGGTAAAACTGGGTTTGTGGTGAGATGAAATCTGAGTAGATCATATCTAGAAGTGGGGAGATGAGGGAGGCAGGGGAGATAAGGGGACAAGGGGACAAGAGGTGAGAACTTGAAACAAGTCTTTCCCCTTGTCCCCAATTCTCCTTGTCCCCAAGTCCTCTTGCCCATGCCCCATGCCCAATTAAGAATTAAATCTTAACTTGCCCGAATGCTTGCTGAAAATCCTCTTTAATATCGTCGATATGTTCAATTCCCACTGATACGCGCACTAAATCGGGCGTTACACCTGCTGAAAGCTGTTCTTCATCACTTAGCTGTTGATGAGTTGTGGAAGCGGGATGAATAACGAGGGTTTTAGCATCACCAACATTTGCTAAATGACTTGCCAATTTCACATGATTAATAAAAGCTTTACCTGCCTCCAATCCACCTTTGATGCCAAAGTTTAAAACTCCCCCAAACCCATGCCGGAGATATTTTTTCGCTCGTTCATGATATGAGTGATTAGGAAGTCCGGGATAATTAACCCATAATACTTGCTCTTGCTGCTCTAACCACCGAGCCAATTCTAAGGCATTGCTGACATGACGATCTACACGCAAAGAGAGAGTCTCTAATCCTTGCAGTAAAAGAAAGGCGTTAAATGGACTCAAAGATGGGCCAAAATCCCGTAACCCCTCGACTCTAGCGCGGATAATAAAAGCAATGTTGCCAAAGGAACCGCTAGGCCCAAACACTTCTTGGAAATTCAGCCCATGATAGCCGGGTGCTGGCTCAGTAAATAGTGGAAATTTGCCGTTACCCCAGTCAAATTTACCCGAATCGACTATTACGCCACCAATGGAAGTACCATGCCCACCAATCCATTTAGTTGCAGATTCAACTACAATGTCTGCACCATGTTCAATGGGTCGAGCTAAATATCCACCAGCACCAAAGGTATTATCCACAATTAAAGGTATGCCGTTTTCGTGGGCAATGTGAGCTAAAGCGGCAAAGTCAGGAATGTTATACTGAGGATTGCCAATGGTTTCAACGTATAACGCTTTGGTGCGAGCGTCGATCGCCTGACGGAAACTTTCTGGATCGTCTCCCTCGACAAACTTGACGTTAATCCCTAAACGTGGTAGTGAGACTTTAAACTGGTTATATGTTCCCCCATACAAAAAACTAGTGGAAACGATATTATCCCCAGCCTGAGCGATGGTACTGATTGCCAAGAATTGCGCCGCCTGACCACTAGCGGTTGCTAATGCTGCTACACCCCCTTCTAGTGCAGCAATCCGCTTTTCAAATACATCCGTCGTCGGGTTCATGATTCGGGTGTAAATGTTGCCAAATTCCTGGAGAGCAAATAACCGCGCTCCGTGTTCGGTGTCGTCAAAAACGTAGGAAGTCGTTTGGTAAATTGGTACAGCACGGGCATTATTTCCAGGAGCCGGCTCTTGTCCAGCATGAACTTGCAGAGTTTCAAAACGATATTGTTCAGACATCAGCAGTTATTTTGGTTTCCAATTATACAAATAAGTAATATGCTATTTGAGCGTTGGGTTAGATTAATCGACGGTAATCTGTCAGGCTTACCGTATTTTACAGTTATTTTTAGTAAATTAAATCATAGTGTAAGGGCGCACAGTTGTGCGCCCTTATCGTCAGTAAACCAAAAAGTTTTTTCCAAAAGATCGATTATCGAACTTCTTGTAGCCTGTGATACTTTTTTTTCTTTAGTGCTGAACCAGCGCCAATAATGCCAAATATTAGCAGAGCGAAAACAGAAGTGGGTTCGGGAATTGTAGTTAATTGGTCCTTACTAATTTTGTAAAGTTTCTGGGCATCTGCAACATATAAGTTTCCACTAGAATCGAATTCTATTTCACGAGGAAACGCATCACCTCCGCCAAGAAATCCTGTAGCAAAAGTATTTATTTGATTATTCGATATTATATTTATTGCAGAAAGTCTACCACTGTTAGTGAAAAAGTCTCCCTGATTGGCAACAAAAAAACTTTTGGCAGTGGGGTTAACTTCTAAATCAATAATTCGACCTGGAATAGATTTGAACAAATCTGTTACGTTACCAGACATTGTTGCTTGCTTAATTACTCCAGGGCCATTACCGTTGTTAGAGTTGTCTCCAATAATTAGCGAATCAACCGTAAATGCAATACCGAACGGCCCTGACAAACCACTAACAAATGTTGTTACAGAACCCTCTGGAGATATCTTAGAGACAGTTCCCTCTGTAAAACTAGCCACGAAAAGGTTATTATTTTGGTCAAAAGCTAGTTCCTCTAAGGTTGGAGGTAAGCCACTAGCAAAATTGCTGACATTCCCATCTTCTTCTCGGAAGAGACTACCGTCAAATAAAGCACCAAAGACTTGCTGACTTTTATTGATAGTCAGTCCCCCTATAAAGTTATTAAAACTGGCAAGAGATGACACATCTCCTGATGGGGTGGGTTATTTTGAGCAAGTCGCTACTTCCACTAAATAAATTCCTGGCTACATAAATATTGTTGCTGCTATCAACAGCTAAACCACCTACTTGTACAAACTCAAATGAGCCAGTTGAAATCCCCTGAACTTGATATCCAGATGGGATAATTTGAATTGCTTGTGCCGAGTTGACTTTCATCACTGTTAAGCTCAATGCAGTTCCGGCGGCGGCAACTGCGACTTTCTGGGAAATGCCAGTCATTCCTAATCTCCTCCCCCCATGATTAGCTTTATTTAATCAATACCTTTGCCAAAATAAGAGCCTACAAAAATTTTGGCAAAAATGGCAAAATAACTCATAAATAAGGGTTTAGCTTACAGGGGAGCTTGGAAGCTCAAACCCTTGATACTGCGGTCGATACGTTAATTATACTCTAGCGAGAGTGACAAAAGAGGGTTAGTCATCCCTGCCTCTTGAATCGTTGAAAAAGCAGTTTCCGCGATGATGCGATGAGCCGCAGCTGTCGGATGAATGCCATCCCAGAACAAAAACTGGTCTGGGTTACTACAGGTGCGATCGCCAGATAGACATGGACTGATGACATTGGTAAAGTTAAAAGCTGCCGGTTTTGCGATTGCATGTCGATATAGCGCGTTAGCATCTAATTGCACAATCTCAAGATCGGAATGCTGTTGACCTAGTACCTTTAGCGATCGCCTCAAGCCTTGATTATGTGCTTGTGTTAATGCACTGAGGCTCACAGAATTTGTACTGTTTCTAGTGGCAGGTAACTGTCCTAAATCTGGTAAATTTCCTACCAAAATCTTTTTAGCACCCACATCAGTTAGAGAGTTGATTGCCGTCGTCACATTTTTAACAGGAATACTTGCACTGCTTACTCCTTGCAAATAATCATTTGCTCCTGCCCACAGCACATACAAAGCATCTGGATTCGTCTGTTGATGTGTCTGCGTAAACGATTGCACTTGATTTAGCAAGCTAGGTACATAGCTGTTGCCAACATTGGCAGTAGTTGCTCCTCCATAAGCAAAATTGTGAGTTTGTTTAGGGGAAAGATGGAGGCTTTCGGCAAGATACTCAATCCAAACCCGACCATTCGAGTAACGCCCTTGAAAGTAAGTTGGGTTAGGTGGGTACATTCCTCCTGTCGCCCGGAATACCATCCCTGTATCCGAAAGACTGTCTCCAAATACATAAAGTTCTGAGATGGGATGAGTTTTATCCATAAATTTTGCCGCTACAACCATAATAAAAATAAGGAGAGCAAGTCCTGTTCTTAAAAGCCACTTTTTTCTTTGCATTAAACTTTTCTGCAAACCCTAAAGACTACAGATGTTGATGACTATTTTTGTGATTAAAGATTGAGCTTGCAATTGAACACTTCTCTAACTTAACAAGCTAGCTTGAGGGCTAGTGAGCAAAACCGGATACTTTCAGGTGTGGATTTTGCTAATTGTTTTAATGACATGCTGTTGTGTTTTGCCCACAATGCGTAGGCGTAGCCATTCTCTACGAGAGGCTGCGCTCAGGAACCACCCGTCGTAAACATCGCAACGAAAAACCGATCAAATTGCTTATGGTTGCATAAAGGCGATCGCCTGTTCGAAGAGTCGTAGGAAGTTTTCGCGAATCTGGAAAACTAATTGCTGCAATGCTTATGAAACTCAAGACGCGAGTTGAAAAATTGCATAAATGTTCAACTCGCCTCAGTTAAGTACTAGAAAATTACAATCGCTCTGTTATATATCTCGACTTAACGGGATTTTTATCGCTCAATTGCTTCACCCTTTTGGGTGAGTCAGATATCAACCGATCAGATGACCTGAATGAAGGAAGCTGAGATTAATAATAAAGAAGATTCTATTACTTAAGAACACCGATCGCATTTTACCTAAGAATAACCTGATGAAACTCCTTACTTTAATAAATTCTACACTTATTTTTGCTTCTATTACTCTTGTACCTGGATTCGCTGTAGCTCAAACAGCTACTAACAATAATAATGAAACAATTGCTATTAACTCTAACAATTTACCTGGTAACTCTATTTCTGTGAATTACCTCCAACCTTTCAATCTAGTTACTTTTGCGTATCAGGGAGGTTTGAAGCAGCACGGGATTCCTAGTGGAGAAATGCTAGTATTTGAAACTCAGAACAGAAATATTATTGCAAACGATTTGGTGAAAGCTGCTGTTAATGCAGATAAATTACCATCAAAAGCTTTAAATGACCAAAATTATCTAAGTGCTGTTAATTTACAACTCAACGCATTGCCTGATTATGCTGCTGCGGATTGATTGGTTTTTCTTATATTTTTTCTAAAGCCAAATTTGTGAGTATACTATATTCGTGTGCTTCTTACCAAATATAAATAAAAGCATTTTATACACAGCGATTGCTGGTGTATAAAACAAAGTTACATATTGAAGAACAATTCCTAGATTTTGACAGAGCTTGTGCATATAAGTTCTGTTATTGTGTGTTGAAGGCACAGAAAATTGTATAATCAACAACCTATCAAGCAAAAATTTCGTTTTCTATAGAGAATGACAGAAGTAATTAGAACAGGGAGCCTAAATAACATCGAGTCCATTGAGTTTGAAAAGCGGTGCTTGCACAAAGCCAGAGAAATAGGCGATCGCAATAGTGAAGTCATTTGTTTAGCAAGTTTGGGCAATGCTTATCAGTCCATTGGGGAGTACCACCTGGCAATTGAGTTTTATCAGCAGTGGTTGGATATAGCGAAAGAAATAGGCGATCGCTTCGGAGAAGCCAAATCTTTATCTGGATTGGGCAACGCCTACCAATCATTGGGGAAATACCAGCGGGCGATTGAATTTTATCACCAGTGGTTGAGTATCACGAGGAAAATAGGCGATCGCACTGGAGAAGCCATTTGTCTAGGAAGCTTGGGCAATACTTATGAATACCTGGGCAAGTACGACCAAGCGATTGAGTTTTATCAGCAGTGGTTGAGTATCACGAGGAAAACAGGCGATCGCACTGGAGAAGCCATTTGTCTCGGAAGTTTGGGCAATACTTATGAATCATTGGGGCAGTACCAACTGGCAGTTGAGTTTTACCACCAATGGTTAGAACTGACAAGATTAATTAGCGATCGCAATGGGGAGGGCATGGCCTTAAGTGGGTTGGGAAGTGCTTATAAGGCTTTGGGACAGTACCAAAGAGCGGTTGAGTTTCATCAATATTCATTAGAGATTAGAAAGAATCTTGATGACCAAAATGCAGAAGCAAACTCCTGGTTTAATTTGGGTTTAGTGTTAGAAAAAATCAATCGCGAATCAGAAGCGATGAATGCCTTTTGCAATGCTCGCGGGATTTATCACGCAATGGGAATTGATGCAAGCCTGCAAGATTGTAATCATGCGATTGAGCATCTTTCTCAAAATGTTTCAACCATAGCATCTCGCTTCTGGTTTGAGAGATGGTTCAGTCATTTGTCGCACTTAATCAAAACTGATTCTAACCAGTAAATCTTTTACCACTGATTCAGATAATATAAGGATATTTTAAAAGCTTTTGACCATTTTAATCGTTAAATATAGATTAAAATCCACTTTTAAAACATCCTCTGAATCCAGTGAGATTCTATCAAGAGGATGGATATTTATTAAATACCGCAACTGAATTCTTACCATCAAAGGCAAACACCGTAAACGGGTCTTTTCGATTCCCCATCTCCATACCAGGAGTACCTACAGGCATTTGAGGAACAGATAAACCAACAACATTTGGCTTTTCTTGAAGCAAACGTTTGATATCGTTTGCTGGGACATGTCCTTCAATGACATATTCATTAACAATTGCTGTGTGGCAAGATGACAAGTTATCTGGTACGTTGTACTTTTGTTTGACTGTTTCGATGTCAGACGTGGAAAAGTCTGTGATTTCAAAACCTTGTATCTTTAAGTGGTCAATCCACCCGCCACAACAGTTACAGTCGGGACTATGATATACAATGGCATTTAGTGCTGTTGATTTTAATGGTGTATCTTTGTCCTGAATACCTTTAGTAGTACTTACTAATTGAGCATTAGTTGCAAGAGAATTAGGAAAAACAGCTTGAGCATTACTCATAGAAGCGGTGCTTCCCAAGATGCCCAACACCCCTACTGTGAGACAAATTGTTACTACTACACGTACCAGCATGGGAAGTAACCATTTTTGCCAGCAATAAATAAATTTTTTGTGCGACATCTGAGACTTCCTGATTAAAACATTGCATAAATTTGTTTTAACAAATTCTTTTCAAAAAGACTCTGCGTACCTTTCCTTTGTGCTTAGTTTGCGTCCCTCTACGTTTAAAACACTACAAATTTAGCAATTCATCGCTTTAAAATGCCATTGCATTGCCTAACAATGCCAATGCATCGCCCGACAATGCCATTGCATCACCTAACAATGCCATTGCATCACCTAACAATGTTATTGCATCGCCTGACAATGCCAATGCGTCGCCTGATAATGCCATTGCATCCCTCTGCATTTAAAAAGGTAAAGTTATGATTTTACCCCTGCTACGTCTTAGAGGTTGTTTGAAAAGTGTTTCGCTGTGACTTTAGGCACTTTGAGATCCCCCTAACCACCCTTAAAAAGGAGGATTTAGGAGGATCTAGAACTTTTGATACCGACAAGAGGACTTTTAAAACATCCTCTTATAAAGTAAAAGCGATCCTTTCTCAGTCATCACAACTGCAAGCCTATACACATAGCGGCTTGTCGCCAGATATCGCTCTATCAAAGCTACAATTCCTTACCCAATTGCGACTAAAGACTGGGGTCTTTCAGCTGCTTTGTGCCATACCGATTGTCCTGTCAACAGTTCTACAACCTGCATACCATTGCCAATTACACCTGGTACACTTGGATACCCAGCACTCGCTCCTACCAAAAAGAGATTAGGTAACTCTGTCATATATCCCAGACGATTTAAACCAACCTGCTTAGGTACTAATTTCGCACCATAAATATTACCTTGCGGTTGTCCTAGATAAAATTCGCTGGTAGTAGGTGTACCATAAACTTTCATCCGGGCATATTTGTCTACATCGGGAATCAAATCTCGCACACTTGTCATAATCTGCTGATAAAATTCTCGCTTTTTGGCTTTATATGCTTTTGGGTTGCTTTTGTAGAGATGTTCAAATGGTTCATAAGAACAGACAGTAGCAATTTCTAATACATGATGTCCCTCTGGTCCCATCCCTGGTTCGCTAGATTTCATCGTCGGACAAGAGAGGAAAATCCACGGTTGGCTAAAGTCACCTTCCAATTGTTGTTGATATTCTCTGTTCAGGTCGCCTGTGGGATAATACCAAACATTCCAGTTACCAATGCCGTAGCGTTGAGGATCGAAGCGGCTATCTAAACCCAGGTAAATATTAAAAGCACTGGCTGAGTATTGGTAATTAGTGAGGCGTTTATACTCTTTTTGACTCAAAGCTGTAATATCATGCATTAACTCCACTGTTAATTTGGGGTCGAGGTCGCTGATATAAGCTTTGCTGGCGCGATAACTATTACCATCAGCAAGGACACTATGGACACTATGGTTGCTAACTTGAATATGGCTCACCGGGGTTGAGTACTTGATGACACCTCCACCTGCGGTAATTACGTCTGCAATAGTGTCAACAAGGTGTTTGAAGTGATGTTTTGGATAATAAGCGCCTTCTGAGTAGTCCCAAACTAAGGAAGTATGGGTGAGTAGCGCAATTTCCTGCGGTGGTAGTGCATAGTCGCCACTTTGCCCCGCCAGTACTGCTTGCAGTTTAGGCGATAATCCGACATGGTTATACAAATCTTGCAGTGTCCAATTCCGCTTCCAAAATAAATTCAAATATTTTGGTAGTTTTAACCAGTCAGACAACTTTTGATCGTACCAGCGTACCTCCTGCACTAAGTTGCGAATTTCTTGGTGGAGTTGCTGAATTTCATTGCAGTAATGGTTAATCGCACCAGCTTCTTCTGGAAATGTTGAGAGTAAACGCGATCGCAAATTTTCCCATCCCAAAGGAATTTTGAAATCCGCCTCTGGTGTGATGACTCGATCGATACAGTCAGAATCGAGACTATTAAAGGGCACATTTTGATGAATATAGTCGAGAAATTGAGTTATGGTCTGACCAGAACCACATTGAGAGATGTAATGCACGTCAGCACAAAAATGGTATTCTCCGTAATCAAAGGTGTGACAGCATCCGCCAGGTAAATAATGTTGCTCTAGAACTACTACCCGATAGCCTTGTCGAGTTAAACAGGCTGCGGCCGAAAGCCCACCTAGTCCGGCTCCCAGAATCACATAGTCGAAGATTTCCATATCAGCCTCCTTTGGCAATTTTGATTTCTATTGATTTCGGTGTTATGACTTTTTATCACCGTTCTTGTAGTTTTAGAAATGCCAAAATACTCAGCGTATCTTCACCTAGATTTGTAGATTTTATCTAATAAAAATTAGGTAGAAGAGCCATTCGATATAAGGTGTAAGGATTTTTCTCGGTGATAATGGTAATTCCTGCATCGCTAAATATCAAAAGATTTAGCGAATAATTTAGCTAACATTTAGATACCCTGAAAGATGTTTAAAGTAGCCACTTAACTTAGCTATGAATTCTTGTCAAGGCTTGCAGATAGTTAGCAGAAGATAATTTAAGAATCTCAGTCTTGTTAAGGAGCATCCTCAATTTTGCTATTGTGCTGCATTCAGACAGGAATGAGAGAATTAAAAAACGAACCGTAAATAACACAACATCAAGAGATTTATAAAGGATTTTTGCGTCAATTTAGTGATTTTTTGAAAAATTTGGATGCTCCCGTATTTTTATCCATCCTTTATTTATTCAGCTTATCGAAAACCAAAAAAATGTTTGATAATGTTTGCTTTTCTTAATGAATATTGGCTAAGGTTTAAATTACTTTAAAGTTTACTTGCTAGATAAGTGCAAGAGCTAAAAAAAGATTATCTATTAGGAGCTGAATACCTAGGAAACAGCTATTAAATATCAAAAATTTATTGCTATTAACACAAGTATAAATGCACAACTTTATACCCTATTCTATACACGTAATATCATTTCTCGAAATACCTGATACAAATGATTTGTTTCTAACTCTTTCTCCCTGCTACCTATTTGTACCAACTTTAAAGTGAAACAGTATAAGAGCTTCTCTCAAGGTATGAGATGAGAACTGCTTTGTATCCCAAAATCCTTGTAGAAGTGAGAATGTCACTCTACAATTAACTAATGACTATTGACCCATTTGCAGCACTTGTAGGACAACCGCAAGCCATAGAATTACTGACTCAGGCTGTCAGACAAAACCGGGTTGCTCCAGCGTATCTATTTGTGGGGCCAGATGGTGTAGGAAGAAGTTTAGCAGCCAGGTGTTTTGTGGAATTGCTATTTTCTAGTGAGTTGGGAGTCACTGCAGCTTTACAAAACCGTTTGCGTCAGGGGAACCATCCAGCTTTGTTGTGGGTGCAACCGACGTACCAATACCAGGGACAACGATTAACAGCAGCAGAAGCGGCTGAGAAAGGACTGAAGCGTAAAGCACCACCTGTAATTCGGCTAGAGCAAATTCGGGAAATTACCGAGTTTTTAAGTCGTCCGCCCTTGGAAGCACCAAGGAATGTGGTGGTGCTGGAAGAAGCCCAAACAATGGCAGAAGCCGCAGCCAATGCTTTACTTAAAACTTTGGAAGAACCGGGACAGGCGACGTTAATTTTAATTGCACCTACACCTGAGTCTGTTTTGCCAACTTTGGTGTCCCGCTGTCAACGCATTCCTTTTTATCGCTTAGATGCACAGTCTTTGGCTGTTGTACTTACACAAACAAGTCATCAAGAAATTTTGCAAAATCAGGCAGTGCTGAGTATAGCAGCTGGCAGTGCTGGAAGTGCGATCGCATCTTACGAGCAATTACAAACTATTCCCCCGGAGTTACTCGAAGATTTGAAAAAAGCCCCTGCTTCCTACCGCAAAGCCTTGGAGTTAGCCAAGAAAATTGATAAGGATTTAGATACAGAAGCCCAACTGTGGTTAGTTGATTACCTTCAGCAATTCTACTGGCAGCGTTGGCATCAACCCAGTATTATTAATCATCTAGAAAAATCTCGTCAATACTTGCTTGCTTACGCTCAACCTAGGCTTGTTTGGGAATGCCTGCTTCTATCTATATGTCAAAAATAAAAATTGCACTCACAAACTTTTGTACAAATAGCAATATTAAATAATATTACTTAAGCGCCTGTAAATAATTAGTACTTGTGTATTATTGATATTAAGCTACGCAAAACGTCTTGTAGAGAATGCGGCGAGTTAAAAGACATTACCCAAAAACACTGTAATTTGCTTAATTTTTAAATCTTCATAGCAAACAAAAGTCTTGCGGAGGATGACTAATAAAGGCTGTCCGATTACTATCTTTGAAGATTGTACCCGTGACTTATGATGAAGTTATCGCAGACAATTCCAGTTCTTTTTTTAGGGGCAATTTTGGCTGTGCTTTCCCCTGAACTTTGTGCTGCTTTCAATGTTCAAGAGGTAGCTAGTCTTGGCCAAACATCAAGCGATTTACCAGTAGTCAAATCAGCAGGATTGTCCCCCGATATGGATGTCCCTTGGTCGAAAGCCGTGAGAATTGTTGATCCCTTTGAAGGGGAATTTCTTGGGGTTTTTGACCGCAACTCTTTAGATGGCTATTTGTACCGTGAAGGTTCAAAACAAGTTATTAGCTTGTGGACTCCTTCAAGCATTCGAGTCCTTGTGACAGTAAATTCTGGTCAAGCAAAGTCTTCTTTCTATACCGCAGGTTATGTATATCCCAGACATGACTTTATTAGGTTTGTCACTACTAAGAAAGTCGATAAAATTTTGCTCAAAGTCAGAGAAAAAGTTTTTAAATTAGACGGTTCAATCGGTAGTTTTGCTGTCAGTCAAGAATTAGCTACTGCTTTAAAAAATGCTCCAGATGAAAACTTAAACATCAGGCTAATCTTGGAAGGTGGTCAAACTGTTGATAGCGAAATTGGCAAAGGTACAGTGAAAGGTTGGCGAAGCATTTATTAAGCAAACGCTCTTATATGGGACATAATTCTGATTCAAATAATGACCAAATAATTACTAATTTGTAATACTTCTAGAAAGTGCAAAGTGCTACTTAATTAGTAACTATATGAATGCTCGTGAGACATTGCTGGCGTTTAGAGGTCTAGTCTGAAACGCCCAATTGCATAGGTGTAGTCCGTCGTAGACATCGCTCTTTAATTATCCAAGGCTTTGAGACTGCTGGTAGCGGCGTAAAGCAGATTGGATATTTTTTTTACAAACCTCTTCACCAATTACCTGAGAAAGCGATATCTAACGAGAAGCCGCTACGCGTCTACGCTACAACTGAGAACCCACTTGTTTGATATAGTCGTGTTCATAACTTATATGAATCTGCTCCGCAATTTCCGCATAGGTGTGTCCTAGCCAACTTTCCAGCAAAACCACAGATTGAACATCATTGAGTCTTTGCCCAAAGGTAGAGCATAAAAGAGTATCAACTAGATTCAGCGCCTCTTGTGCTGTCATGGGTGAGCCTGCTTTATTTCTACGTTGAACTTAAGAAATATCTCCTTGAAATAATATATTTACGTAAAATGTCACATTTATTTACAGCAAAAACTCACTTTATCTCACCGACAGAGCGCTTATATTTAAGCTAATAATTAATACAGTGTAATTAAATTATGCTTACATCTCAAAGTATAAAAAGGAAATCAGCAAGATGAAATTTGGTATTGATATGGGACACAACTGTCCTCCAGATACAGGAGCAACAGGCATCAAACAAGAAGATGCTTTAACTAAAGCAGTTGGTACACAATTGATACAAAAACTCAGAGCAGCAAATCATACCGCCATCGATTGCACTCCTACAAGTGCTAGTAGCGTAACCGATTCTCTCAGACAAAGAACTAATAAAGCGAATGCCAATAACGTTAATGTCTATGTTTCGATTCACTTTAATAAATTTAACGCTAAAGCTCATGGCACAGAAATTTATGCCATTAGTAACGCATCACAAGGTATTGCTGAATCAGTTCTCAAAGAAATTGTTCAACTTGGTTTTTATAACAGAGGGGTGAAAGATACAGGTTTCTTTGTTCTAAAGAATACACAAATGCCAGCTATTTTAATTGAGTGCTGCTTTTGTGATGCCAAAGTAGATATGGATCTATTCGATGTTGAAAAAATGGCGGAGGCAATTAAAGATGGATTAATAGGTCAGCCAAAACCAAAGGAACCTAAAGCTGATAAGAAATACATTTTGGAAATAACAACAAAAACCTTCTTAAAGCCTTCTACAGAACAGGCATCAGACTTACCAAAAGATTCTATCTTTGAGATTGAGCCAGGAGATTACCCAGTTTTGGATGTCAGTTTTGAAGAAAATCATTATTCAGTTAAGTGGCCCGATCAAAGTAAAGGAAACCGAAACGAGCATTTTGTTTATGCTGGGCATGCCAAAGTTATAGAAAAAGATTAACTAATTCTATTTCAATCATTTGTTCACATTTGTAACCCCGGTTTATCTAACAAATTGGGGTTATATAAATAGTTTTTAAAAGGAAAACTCCATGCCATTACTAGATGATTTAGTAAACAATTATTCTAACAAAGATTTAGTAAAAATATTTACACAAGTTGGTATTGAAAGTACAAAAATTACCGATATCAATCGGCAAATATTAAAAGAAGTTACCCTCGCTCAATGGTTACTAGAATCTACCAGAGCTAAAAGCGATCTTGCTGTCAAGGCTAATAATTTTGCGGGATTAAAATGGCGGATTCCTGATATGAAGGGGTTTGCTGAACCGTTGAAAATCAAGGTTCCTTCTGAGCCAAAAGAAGTTGAGTTCTGTAAATTTACGGATATAGACGCTTTTATTATTGGTTATTGGAAGTTTTTAACTCGCACACAGTATAAAGGTTTAGAAGAGTATACTAATACACCAGAAAATTTTCTTGGCTTTCTCAAGGCTAAAGGCTATTCATCCGATCCTAAATATGTCAGTAAAGTTGTAGATTTGCTTCCAGAGGCACAAAAGTTACTGGCTAATGCAGGTGGAGTCACTATTCCCGCTTCAGTTGAACAACTTCAGTTAATTCGTGTGCCAAAAGAAGTTGAATTAGGGCAAAATTTCAGGGTTGAAGGCGTAGCACCTTTAACCAATAGTGGCAAAGTTTTGTCGATTACGAGTGACGATCAATTTCTAGCCCTAAGTGTAGCAATTAGTCAGGATGGCAAATGGCAATTTGATTTCGTTTTTAAACAAGAAGGCGATCGCCGGATGATAATTACTGTTGACGATCAAACTTTAGAGATCCCCATTAAAGTTGTTGTTCCTTTTGATAACAAGGACGATGAGAACACTCAACAACCTACAGCATCCAGCTTCCCAGGTGCGAAGGTAATCAAACTCGATGGTAGTGTGGGAATTGGCGGAGTCAATAAATCTGCTGATGTTAAGGCTATTAAGGGGCGATTGTATGAGCTAGGCTACAAATGGGTAGGCGATCCTGACAGTGCAGACAGAGACAGAGGACTATTTGATGCGATCAAACTATTTCAATCAATTATTGCCGGTCGCAGTACTGTTAATGGTGATGGTAGAGTTGATGTTGGTGGAATAACTCATCGATGGTTGCAAGCAGCTAATGCACCACGGTGGGAGTTGATGCCAAAAAGTGACCCGAATAATGGTTTAGTTAACGGTGAACTGGAAGATACTCAAGATAACCACGATTTTGGAACACACTGGTTAGCTGATGTGATTAAAAAAATTGCCCAAGATTATCAAAAAAGTTATCGTAACACTCACCCCCTAGCTGCTCCATTCGCAATTAACGATGTTAGTCTTCCTCATGGAGGCGATACTCCCGATCATCATGGACATGAAACTGGCATGATGTGCGATATTTATTTACCCCAAAAAAATGGGAATTTTGGTGGTATTGTTTGGTCAAGTTCTAACTACGATCGAGATGCTGCACGAGCTATTCTCAAGTCTATTACTAATCAAAAGCTGGTACGGGCAGTCTTTTTCAACGATCAACAGCTAATTAAAGAGGGACTTTGTGTTTCTCTAAATGGTCACGACAATCATATTCATTTTGAAATTAACCCACCAGTAAGGAGCTAATTGTTGGTGAGTTAGATGCCTTAGATTTTACAACTTCTGCCCTGCATAAATGGATCGCACTTCACCATTACGGCGGATGACGGCTTCGCCATTACTAACCTCTACCAATGTCCAACCGCTTTGGCCAATGCTTTCACCCATATTGATGCGGCGAGTTACGCCATCAATTTTAAACAAAGCGGCAGATTTGTTACCTAACTCTAGCAATCCTTCTAGGGTATTACTCGGAGCAACTGCGATCGCAGTTGCCGGATATACTTGTTCCTGGGTAATAGTTGGTTCTGACTCTGGCGCAAGTGCTGCACGTAATGGAACCACTGGTAATGCAGGTAGAGGCTTGGGTGTTTGCCGCACAGTAATAGGTGCAGTTCGTCCAGCTATAGGTTTAAGTTCTGCTCGTACAGCCGCCGCTAACATATTGACGGTTACAGGCTTGGCAGCTTGTCGCACCGTATTTAGGGCACTTTTCACCATGTTAGGTGGATATGCCTGCAATGCATTGGCAACTTGTGGTAGAAGTGTGGGACTACCAGGAATTGCTGGCAGCGCGTAGCGCATTGGCGACGGTGCTTGATAAACAGGAACATAGATCCGTTCAACAACGCTGCCAGAACGGTTAGAGGCTGGTGGTGTATTATTGGCCAGAAGTGGAAGTGGTGGTAAATTACCAGTTATTTGCCCGTTACCAAGGGCTATTTGATTAGTATTTGTCTGACTGGAGAATCCCGAACTGAAAGATTTTTGATTGCCTTTTAATTCTTGCTTGTCTATAACTGCCAACGCTCCTAGCATATAGTCAACCAAATCTGCCTCAATTTCTGTTTTTCCAGGCAATTGTGATTGCGTTTGCGGCGCTAGAAGAGCTTGCTGGGTCAAGTTGGGATTTAAAAGATATACGACTCCAGACTGTACCAAGTAGAGAATACCAGTGATCGCCACACCTAAAGTTGTTCCGACAATCAGCAGTTTGCCCAAAGTCCGACTGCTTTTTTGACGCTTTCTACTAACTGGTTTAATGGTGGTGTTATCAAAGACAACGGTACTCAAGTGCTTGTTGTTATTTTGAGTAACTGACTGTCCGTTTGGTAAGATAATCTGCGGTATCGTAACTGTTTGCAAAGGCACGTATTCTGGAGGCGAGTCGCGTCGAGCTTTGTTCTGCCTACCATGCCTAACGGTTTGAGAAGGCAGATTATCACTAACATCCAGAATGTAGTCGATATCGGCAAAGAGTTCATCCATGAGACCATCAGCATAGTTTTCTATCGACCAAGGCTCGTTGGCGATTAAGTCTTCTGATGGTTCTGGTACTATGAGACGGGTACTGGCTTCTTGTAACATAGACGTTCTGGGTTATTGCTAGGACGAGGAAACGCCGCGCCTACTGCCTGGGAGTTAGGATTACAGATGAGATATCCAATCCGCCGTCTTATTGAGACGAGTTGGTTAAGCGTTGGTATTAAAATCAACTTTAATCTGGGGATTGTTAATGATAGCAGTACTAATAGTTATGTCATCTATCATACCAATCTCCCTCCCTACTACTATACTCAGTCTTTATCAAGTTTGTGTTAAGCTAACGCTGGAAACTCTTGCTGGCTATTGATTTTACGCAATTCTAAATATAATAATAAAGCGTTAACATCGGCTGGGTTTACACCACCAATACGTGCTGCTTGACCAAGAGTGAGTGGTTTTACGTGAGTCAGCTTTTCCCGTGCCTCTTTGGAAAGGGTATCAATTGTTGTATAGTCCAAATCCGCAGGTAATTGGCGGTGGGCTTGACGGGCAATTTGGTCAATCTGATTTTGTTGCCTAGCGAGATAGCCATAATACTTGATGTCAATTTCTGCGCCTTCTTTCTCGGCGCGGTTGAGGTTGGGGTTTCCTAGTCCGAACCTGTCGAGGTCAACGTAATGAAATCCCGGACGGCGCAGTAAGTCGTTGAGGGTAATTGAACCTTTGATTGCTTGTTGGGTATCAGATGCGATCGCTATTCCCATTTCATCATGTTCTTTGACTCGTGTAGCTTGTAATCTTTGTTTTTCTGTGATAATGTTCGCTTGTTTTTGGGTAAATAGATCCCATCTGCGATCGTCAATTAAACCAATTTCTCGTCCCAAGGTTGTCAAACGTTGGTCGGCATTGTCAGAACGCAATAATAAGCGGTACTCCGATCTACTGGTGAGCATCCGGTAAGGTTCCCGTAAATCCTTTGTACACAGGTCATCAACTAGTGTTCCAATGTAACTTTGCTCGCGGGCAAAAACAATCATTTCTTGAGAATGAACAAATCGAGCGGCGTTAATTCCCGCCACCAGTCCTTGGGCTGCGGCTTCTTCATAACCTGTCGTGCCGTTAATCTGCCCAGCACAAAACAATCCAGCAACCTTTTTCGTCATCAGTGTGGGGTAACACTGAGTTGCAGGTAAATAGTCATATTCCACAGCATAAGCCGGACGCAGCATTACACATTTTTCTAAACCGGGAAGAGTCCGCAACATTTGTAGTTGCAAATTTTCTGGCAACCCTGTAGAAAAGCCTTGGATATAAAGTTCGGGTATATCTCGTCCTTCTGGTTCAATAAAGATTTGATGGCTTTCCTTATCAGCAAAGCGCACAATTTTATCTTCAATACTGGGACAATAACGCGGCCCTTTGGCTTCCACCCAACCGCCATAAACTGGCGACAGGTGCAAATTATCTTGAATTAGGCGATGGGTTTCGGTGGTGGTGCGGGTGATGTAGCAGGGCATTTGTTCTCGTTCTACCCATGCTTCTGGGTCAAAGCTAAACCAGCGCACATCCTCATCTCCTGGCTGGATGAGCATTTTACTATAATCCACCGATCGCTTATCTACCCGTGCTGGGGTTCCAGTTTTAAGTCTTCCGGTTTCAAATCCCAGGCGATTTAGGGTTTGTGTCAATCCCTCAGCCGCAAATTCCCCAGCGCGTCCAGCCGGCATTGATTTGTTGCCAACCCAGATTTTGCCCCCCAGGAAAGTGCCAGTTGTCAAGATGACAGCTTTACATCGGAACCCTACACCAAAATAAGTTTCAACGCCGATGACTTCATCATTAGCACCCAGCACCAAATCTGTCACCATGCTTTCGCGGATTGTCAAGTTTTCTTGGTTCTCGACAATATTCTTCATCACTGCTGCATATTCGCGCTTGTCCGTCTGGGCGCGTAATGCCCAAACAGCAGGCCCCCGTGAAGAGTTGAGGATACGTTTTTGCAGGTAGGTGCGGTCTGCTACTTTACCGATTTCCCCGCCGAGGGCATCTACCTCATGAGTCAACTGGGATTTTGCCGGGCCACCCACTGCTGGATTACAGGGTTGCCAAGCGATTCTATCCAAGTTGAGCGTCAATAACAGGGTACGACAACCGAGGCGTGCAGAGGCAAGAGCCGCTTCGCAACCGGAGTGACCTGCACCGACGACTATGACATCAAAAGCGTCTTGGAATTCAACGGAATTGTGCATGGTCATACTTACAGGATCGGCAAGCTTAGAGTTCTTTTCAATTTTAGCTGTTCCAGTGGTTTCATGGATGTAACTTTCTAATAAAAAAGTTATCAAATTTACTAGTACTCAATTCAGAGACAAGTTTCTATTTTTAAACTTGAGTATTCAGTAAAAAATATTATATTTTTTAAAGTTTGTGACAATATTCCGGGTTGTTTATCAGAACTATTGTTCACATATTTAGCAATTAGCACGAATTATTTTGTTACTGGCACACATTAGATACTTTACATAAATGTATAAACCTATAGCTCGACTCTCATAATTTTTTTGTGGTTTTAACTTATTAATAACAAATGTTTAAGTAAGGCTATTAAATTTACTTTTGAATCAACCAAGTAATTATTTTAAAATGAAACTCACTATCAGAAAGCAAAAAGATATTACTAGATTTATTAGAAAAGCAAGTTTCATCAGTATAGTTATCGGCATTATTTTTGTCTTAGTAGCTAGTAATGAGATTACCCACCACCAATTTGCTAGAACCTCTCAACCATTAAATGTATGCTCTACAACCATTTCATCACCTTGTATAGATACCTCTAAAGAAATAACACCCAAACCATTTATTCCCAACCCAGAATTAAATAGTAAACAGCGTTTTTTATCTGCGATTAACCAGAAATTACCTACAATTCCCCAGTCTGGTACTTATGAATATACTTTACTGCGAGCTTATGGTGCAGTTTTTGTAAATCAAGATATCAGAATTAAACTGCCGCCAAAAGATATTTTTGTTAATGAACAAGAAACCCAAGAATTTCAAGCTAATTTAACAATGGGTCATGTTGATGGTACTAACGATTGTTATTTACAAAAGTCGGCGGCTGATGCTCTAAATAAAGCGCGAGTTCAACAACATATCCCGCTAAAATCTGGTTATGGCTCTGGTGATTGTACTCGCACTTTCAATACGAATTTAAGATTTTGGCAAAAATATGCTAATAATCAAGTTTTGGCAAAAGTTCAACAGGGAAAAGAAACAAAAATTCTCGGTTTAGTTGCACCTCCTGGAACCTCACAACATCTCTGGGGATTAGCAATTGATTTACGGGTAGGTAGTAAAGAACAAAGAAAAGCTCTTAATCAAAATGGCTGGTTTCAAACTGTAGAAAATGATGTTCCACATTGGACTTATGTAGGTTTAACTGAAGATAACTTACCTTTGTTTGGTTTTAATAAACAAGTTGTTAGGGGTATTACTTATTGGATTACACCACTTTAATTGTTAGATAGTATGAAAATTTGGGAATACTAACCTACAAGATGTATTGTCAGGGTAAGGGATAGTATTTACAATGGGACAGGCTTGGAACAACGTACAGAAGCATAGGCAAGCAAAAGGGAAATTTTATGAGTTAATGAGTAAGGCCGATGATGTTATTGTTATTCACTACTCCTGTGAAAGTTTCTACGACAGACCTGATGGTTCATCACCGAGAATTACTTCTATTGCTGTTCGGAATCTAGAATCTGGTCAGACCACCTCTTTTTCAATTCATCAAGTAGCAGAAAGGAAAGGTTTTTCAGCAATTGCTTTGGAGCAACATTATGATGAACTCGAAAAACTTATGTTAGATGAATTTTATAATTATGTACGTCGTCATGCCTCTCATATTTGGCTACACTGGAATATGAGGGATATAAACTACGGTTTTCCAGCAATAGCTCATCGCTACAAGGTTCTTCAAGGCGAACCTGAAGAAATTAGTGAGTCCAAATTAGTTGATTTATCTCGATTACTTATCGCAATTTACGGTATTAGTTACATACAACATCCTCGATTAAATAGCTTAGTTGAAAAAAACTCTATCACATATAGAGATTTCTTAGATGGAAAGGGAGAAGCTGATGCTTTTATTAATAAAGAATACGTGAGACTTCATCAATCAACTCTAAGAAAAGTTGATGTTCTCGCCAATATAGTTGAGCGTACTGCTAATGGCTCACTCAAGACAAATTCTAGTTCAAAAGATATTTATGGAAATTACTTTACAGCACTTATTGAACTCATCAAAGAAAATCCTGTTATAAGTGGAGTGCTAGGACTAATAAGTTTTGTAAGTGCTGTGATTGGAATAATTTCTGTATTTATCAAGTAGCTTTGATGCAACTATAAATCAACCAGTTTTAAATAATTTAATTTTTTAATCGCTCGCTATTGGCCTGTTTCCTTCCCTTAAAAATCAATACGGTTCAGTTAAGAAAAATTGTAGGTTGGGTGAAGCAAAGCGCAACCCAACAAAGCTATGAAAATGTTGGGTTTCGTTCCTCAACTCAACCTACATAACTACATAACTTGCGAGTAATTTGGAAATTGCGATCGCTTTATACCTATACCTGCTCCCGAAGCAAAAATAAAAGAGATTGTTATAGCTATAAGACTTACGCAAAATATCTCTCAAACTCTAATTTCTCCGTGTACTCTGCGCCTCTGTGGTTCGTTATTCCGTAACTCTTGCGTAAGTCCTAAGCCAATACGGTTCAGTTAAGGCTAAAACTCTGTTACCAAAGTCATTTTTTAACGAACCGCCAAGGCGCAGAGAACGCAGAGAGAAGAAAGAGATGCTTAACTGAACTGTATTGAGTCCTAAGCTAGTAAAATTTAATAAAATTAATACTGAAATAAGCTAACTCTTACCTTAAAGAAAGAATTAGAAAATGGCTAAAGGGCAAAAGTAAAAATAGATTCTCATCTTCTTACCTTTGCCTTTTAACCTGATTCTGCAATAACTCTAACGCCTTCTTGCAGAGGAATCAATCATACTTTTTCTAAGCCTTAGACGCGAAATGGTTTGTTATCAAATATCGCAACCTAGATGTAATCAAATAGCTCCTCTGGTTTTAGCAAAATATTAATTGAAAAGTGGATTTAGTATTACTTCACTTCGCTGGGTTCAAACTTTGTCACCTTACCTTTCTTAATCGCTACAATCACATCGTAGTGAGAACAATAAGCGAATGTGACATTATTAGCTTTGTTATAAAGGTTAACTACATGACCTGCACCACCTACCTGGATACCAATTGGTTCTAAGTCAGCAAAAAAGAAACGACGCAGTTGATCGCCACTACCAATTTGACCCTTACTTTTAGTAAGCAAATCTAGTTTCTGCGCTACAGACAATTCTTCGGCTGCCGATGCCTGCACTAATGACGGATTGATCGCTTTTAATGGTACGTCCCAAACTGTAAAAAAACCAACTAAAGCAAAACTTGTAAGTAAGGGTGCGAGTTTCATTTGTGACTCTCTTTTCTGTTTTATCCTGAACATCCCAAGCATCTCAGGTGGGAGTGAGAACTTATTGAAACTAAACCACTATTTTCATGAATTTATCCTTTGAGAAAATTTAGTTGATTCTCAGCACTTTCTCAGGCAATGATGGTAACTCAAACTCACAGCATAATTTAAGTATTTTCTCAACAAAACCTCATTCTGAACTACGTGA
Source organism: Nostoc punctiforme PCC 73102 (assembly GCF_000020025.1). GTDB lineage: Bacteria > Cyanobacteriota > Cyanobacteriia > Cyanobacteriales > Nostocaceae > Nostoc > Nostoc punctiforme. The sequence goes on from NC_010628.1 coordinate 7,963,127, forward strand.
CAGCAACTTATAATGAGCAATGCTTTTGCTTTTATTGCAGTCGTGTTATTGTGACTAGGCCCAAAAGACCACATCGCTTAATTCATAGAGTTTCAGGACAAACATATCTCTGGCTAGCAACGCTAATTTTTGCAGCATCTGGCGCAGTTACCCGAAGGCTAACAGAAATCGGTGCTGAACATTTTATCGGCGAACGTAATCCGATTTCTTTATGTAATGTTTTATTTGTGGGAAACCTTTGCGCCTTGATACTTTTGATCCTCATCTATGGGCGACAGTGGAACAAAGCCACTTTGAAGCAACTCTCAAGGACGGATTGGGTCAGTTTAACAGCAGTCGCTATTTTATCGGGAGCGTTAGCCCCTGGCTTAATTTTCCAGGCACTTTCAGTCACAGGGGTAAATAATGTCATTTTGGTAGGACGTTTGGAACCGCCTCTAACTCTGGCTTTATCAGTCTGGTTGTTGAGGGAACGGGTAAATATTTGGGAATTTATCGGAGCGATCGCAGCGTTTGCCGGTGTTATCCTAACTATCATCCTCCAGCCTCCAACAGAAGCCATGATGAATATGGGAGGTTTCAGTTTAGGCATAGGGGAACTTTTAGCAGCAGTAGGATCTATAGCTGCAACTGCTTCTACAATTATTGGTAAAAAATATCTTTCACAGATCCCTTTGGGAATCTATAGCATCTTTCGAACTGCACTAGGAACCATAATCTTTTTCTTCATTGCTTTAGTCCTCTATGGCAAAGATCATTTTGCTGATGTCCTCTCACCGTTCTTATGGCAATGGATGTTTCTCTACGGTGGGTTAATTGTGGTGCTAGGCCAGTCTTTTTTGATTAAAGGCTTGAAAACTTCTACTGTATCTACGGCTTCCTTAATTGGCTCATTTGGCCCAATTGTGGGCATCTTAGCAGCCTATTTAATTTTGGGTGAAGCCCCTACCTTACCTCAATATATTGGCGGTAGCGTGATTTTAGTAGGTATATTTTTGAGCCAAGTTGGTAATTGGCGTAAGACTTCTAGCATTGCATCTGGCAAAGTGAGTTCGATTCCGGCACAGCAACAGGTAGAAACTGATATGGGATTCAAGGGGCTTTGAATGAGGCAGAAGGATTTTGGATTGAAGAATCTAAAATCTAAAATTGAAGGGGTAGGGAACAGAAGGGAAGAAAGCTTATGCCCTATGCCTTTGCGTTATTTTTAACTGTACAGTTATTACTGCCTTGCTGCACTAGTATGTCAAAATAAAAATACCCGATACATCAAGGTGAGCGATCGCTCCCAAAGCTAGATTAAAGGATTGACCTGAGCAATGGCAGACCAAACCAATCACAATCAAGCGGGAGAAGTAGCTCCCAGCACTGTTGACAAGCAAGCTCCCAGTGTGGCTGAAGAGCACGCTCCGAGTACAGACTCACCTGAAGCCACAGACCTTCCTACTGCTAACACGCCAGATCCTAAAGCTGCAAATCCAGAAACTAACCCAAATGCTGCTAAAACAACCGCTACACCTCCCAAGCGAGAAAAACCCGCAGCTAAAGCCGCAGTAGGCGAAAAACCAGCCGCCGCAACAGAAGAAAAACCCGCAGCTAAAGCCGCCAAAAAGGAAAAAGCCCCAGCTGTTGAAGATAAGCCGTTTGTAGAGTTTATCGAGCAAGATTACTTGCCAGCTTTACAAAAAGCGATCGCTCAACAAGGTGTGCAAGATTTACAGGTGTCTTTTGCCAAGCAAAAAGTGCCAATTACTGGCTTTGAATCTGCTGAAGAATGCTGGCAAATTATCGGCAGTTGGAAAGAAACTGGTGCGCGTCAGTTTAACCTGTATTTCCCCGAAGAAGATATTCAAGGGAAAAAGGGATTTTCCTGTAATGAAGGCAAAAAACCTAGCACTCTTGAGTCCTTCTTAATTGATGAGCGCAAAATTACCCTCGATTTGTTGGTATTTGGCTTAGTTCAGCGCTTGGACGGTCAAAAGTGGCTAGGTATAAATTAGTCATTGGTCATTAGTGATTAGTCATTGGTTTTTAACAAAGGACAAATGACAAAGGACAAATGACAAATGACATTTAAAGTTCGTGGAAATGGTAGATAACGGCTCCAGTATTGGGGTCGTTATCTATTTTTACATAACCTGATTTGTACATCTCATTGAGAGTAGCTTCCACTTCCGCAAAGCTGGCTCCCGTGAACTTCACGCCTTGAGTGACAGTTAAAATACCACCCTTGTTTTCCGCCGCTTCAATCAGTTTAATCATCAGTTGGTTGCCTGTTGGAGGGTGGACTTGAGAGGCAACCACTGCTTGATTCAACGGCACTCCAAAGGGAGATACACCTGCTTTTAGTCTCAACTTGTGTTCGTATTCGTCAACCATGTTGGACATGAGAAACAAATCTACGAACTGCCCTATCCCAAACACACCACCAGTCAACAGCCACAACAAACCAGTCCCGATTTTGCCATTGTAGAAACGGTGCAGTCCTCCTAATCCGAAAAAGAATGCTGCACACAAAATGTAAGAGACAAGCAGTCGGTCTTTATGCTGATTGTTTTCAAGATTCATCTTGTTTTCAACCCTTTGGATTTGCTCTTGTTGTCTAAGATGGGTTTTCTATGTTGTAGTATTAACTACGTGAAAATACCGTCATTATGGCGATTTAGAATACAAAAAATGCGTGCTACTGCACTCGATCAAAACCCTGCTAATCACCGAACTACGTTTATTTGACTACTAATCCGCGATTTTTGATTCCGTAAACATTGAATGATTGTTGCAACTCTTAATCTTTTACTTACAAATTTCTCACCCGCACCTTGGTAGACTGAACTTTATACAATTGGATTATTGTGGGCTGTTACGCTTTAACAGAACATTAACCTTGGCTTTCTGGTGAGACAGTCCGGTCTTGGGGGTTTCCCCCATGAGGAACTGCCGAACCCGAAGGGTCTACTTAAGATAATAAAGACGAAAGAGCAATCAAGACATGGTAGATTCCCTCAAAAAACCAGGCTTTGAAGAAATCCGGCCAGGGATTAAAGTCCCGGCAAAAGAAACCCTGTTAACACCTCGGTTTTATACTACCGATTTTGATGAAATGGCGCGGATGGATATCTCCGTCAATGAAGACGAGTTACAAGCCATTCTCGAAGAGTTCCGCACTGACTACAACCGCCATCACTTTGTTCGGGATGCGGAGTTTGAGCAATCCTGGGATCATATTGACGGGGAAACTCGCAAATTATTCGTTGAGTTTCTAGAACGTTCCTGTACAGCAGAGTTTTCGGGCTTTTTGCTATATAAAGAACTTGGCCGTCGCTTGAAAGGAAAAAGCCCCGTCTTGGCAGAGTGCTTTAACCTGATGTCACGGGATGAAGCACGTCACGCTGGCTTTTTGAACAAAGCTTTGTCGGACTTTAATCTGTCTTTAGATTTAGGGTTTTTGACTAAGAGCCGCAATTATACCTTCTTTAAACCGAAATTCATCTTTTACGCTACTTATCTTTCTGAGAAGATCGGTTATTGGCGCTACATCACCATTTACCGCCATTTAGAAGCACATCCCGAAGACCGGGTTTATCCAATCTTCCGGTTCTTTGAAAACTGGTGTCAAGATGAAAACCGCCACGGCGATTTCTTTGATGCCATCATGAAATCCCAGCCACAAATATTGAATGATTGGAAAGCACGGCTGTGGAGTCGGTTCTTCCTGTTGTCGGTATTTGCGACAATGTATCTCAATGACATCCAACGCAAAGACTTTTATGCCACCTTGGGATTGGATGCACGAGAATACGACATTCATGTAATTCAGAAGACTAACGAAAACGCCGGTCGCGTGTTCCCGCTAATGCTGGATGTAGAGAATCCTGAGTTTTATCAGCGATTGGATACTTGTATCAGCAATAACGAGAAGCTGGGTGCGATCGCTAATTCCAACACTCCCAAATTCTTGCAATTATTCCAAAAACTGCCACTTTACATCTCCAATGGCTGGCAGTTATTACGGCTGTACCTGATGAAACCGATTGATACTGTTTCTGCTCAAGGGGCAGTTCGTTAATTTATAACAGATTTGCGAAAGCTTTAGTGGTTCTGCTGATTGCAGAGCCACTTTTTTGTCTTAAATATTAGAGGTTAGCCGATTAGTACTGCGATCGCTAATTTGCTGGCAGGCAAAAATCGAATCTAATCAAAAAACTAGTAGTCTGCCAAGCTAACTTTGCTATGTTAAATTTGGATATAAACGCTCCATTTTTCGGCGAGCATCTTTGGTTTGAAAACCCCAATAAACACTAGCTTTTTGCTGATTACGTTTTTTCTCCCAAGCGGCAATCTCAGAAGTTAATGTTTCTGCATTAGGAATACGCCGTTCTAAACATTGGCGAGATAAAACAGATAATTCGATTTCTACCTGATTCAGCCCTTCGGGTTCGCCAGTTGCTTCAAGTCGGGGAACCCGCCCAACGCACTGGCTCACCAAGAAGCGTGTTTAGGAGTATAGTGAAACTCTAACTTTTGAATAATTCGACGTGCTTCTTCTGGTGGAAAAACTTCATATAATGCATTGGGTGTATGAATATTCAAGTTATCAACTACTAAACGAATAACATCGGCATCTCGGTAGGAAACATCTACTAAATTTTTCATTTGTTTAGCAAAATCGGCTTTAGTTCGACGTTCTGTAACTTCGATATGCCGCCATCCAGCCAAGGGTTGAAAACATGCGAATAAATTTACTGTCCCGTTACGTTTATACTCAAAATCATAACGTTCAGGTTGCTCTGGCTGTGGTGGCAAAGGAAGTCTTACTTCTTCTACTAATTGGTATGGACGTTCATCAAAGCAGACTACAGGGCGTTTAGGATCATAAGGCTCATTGTATAAATCCAGCACATCTTCCATTCGGAAAACATATTCTGCGTTAACTTCAGGAATACACCATTGTTCTTTCAACCAAGGCTTAATTTCATTTTTTTTAAAGTTTGACGTACTGTTTCATCTGAGATTGAATCTATGATACCAACGTTCACTAAATGATCTGCTAATAATTGCATTGTCCAACGCACTCTTCCTTCTGGCGGATTAGAACAAGCTGTTGCAATCAAAAATGCTTCTTGCTTTTCATCTAATTTTTTATGTTTTGGTGGATGAACTTCATCCTTTAAAGCAAAATCTAACCCTCCAATGACAAATTTTTCTCGTATTCGTTGCACTGTTGCAACATGCGCTCTAACTATGCTAGCGATCGCTTGATCCGTTTCTCCTTCGGAAGCCATCAAAAGAATGTTTGCACGGCTTATGGTTCTTGCCTTATGCTTACCTTTCTTAATTATCGATTGCAGTTGGGAAACTTCATCTTCATTCAAGTCAACAATGTACTTTTTTGCCATGTTACACCCCGTTTTTGGCTATTTTACCAATTAGAGGTTTTACTTAGCAAAGTTACCTTGGTACACTACTAGAGGACAATAGAGTTACATCAGGTTACATCGGTTATAACTGGTGCAACCCATATATAGTAAGGCTTTCAGCTAGTGGTTATAGAAAAGGTTACATCAGGTTACATTTTAGTAGAACAAATGTAACCGCTAGGAGATATACAGGGTAAGGCTTATAGCCATTAGGTTACATAGTTACATCTATTTTAGAGAATAGATATCACCCAACTATCTACATAACAACTAATCAGGATTTTGATGTAACTATGTAACCTAATGGCTATAACCTAGACAGGATAAGGGATATAGAGGTTACATTCAGATGTAACCGGGATGTAACCAAGTGCTAATAATGTAACTCAAGTAGAGTTAGATCCTGACAATATAGCCTCAAATCCTTACTTGGTAAGCCCTTACCCTTGAATAAGTACAATAAAGGTGCTAAGATAACAAAAGGGTTAAGTAAAAACCACTACTCGAACATATAATGAACCCTCAGAACTCCTTTACTAACCCCTATCCTCTACAAGTGGCCCTAACAGACGCTCAATGGTATGGGTTTCTGGCTGAGGATAAGCTGAATAATCCCCAGACCTTCTATGACATCCACCCGGCACTCAGAGCCATCATCAGGGAATGGGTACGCCTAAAAGTCAAACCAACTAAAACCATCAGTAGTCAGAGATACCTAAATGGTATCAAGAGAGCCTTTGGTACTCAAACTAAACTCTACGTATGGACGGGGGTTATCCTGGGGGCACTGTTGGAGGCAGGATACCGGGCTGAGTTAAGAGGTAACGACTTATGCCTTAACTGTTCCATTAGGAAGCCAAGTAACCCGTATACGGCTTGGGAGAAATATCGCGCTATAGCCCCTATTTACTCTGAATGGGTACTGGATACCCCCAAAGGCTACTGGCTCCCTGAGCTTTACGAAGGTATGGATAACATAGCGGCTAAGTATGATCAGAGAACTAGCGCCATCCGCGCCTAAGATGCCCGACAGCGATCGTGAGGTCATTCACCAGACTTACCAATGCCTGTAGCCCCTAAAATCCACAGTAAATCCCAGAGGTCACTTAGTTATTTCCTTGGGTTTCTGACATGGGGCACTGTCTCTAAAACTTCGTCGATGACTCTGAGTTGCTTATCAGTGTATGCATAAGATTTGTTCTTGAAATCTCCATTAGGGCCCTTACGGTTAACTCGACGTGGTTTGATGCCATAGAGTTCTACGAACTTCTTAACCACACGGACGGCTAAAAGGTGGAAATCTCCTTTGGAAACTACTATGTTTTCTTTATCTAAATACTCATTCAGGGTCACTAAGTCCCTAGCTTCTTCTTTGTCTGCATCATTGAACACGGAATCTGCCACGGCTAGAACAAACACATGTTCTTTCTTCAGGAGGTCTTCCAAGCGATCGATAATCTGCTTTTTGGTGAGGTTTTCCAATAAAAATAACTCGTTTACCTCTGTGCTTGATGGGATGTTTAAATAAACTTGCACGATTTTGATAGCCCCTTGCTTACTTTATTAAGTACTTGCTTGCATCAAGTTATACCTAATACTAGCCTGGTTAACCCCGTGTGTCCACTTTACTTTGTTCGACTTCATTTATTACCCACAGCAAGCAACTAGAGACCCAACGTCGGGTTATCCTGGGGCTTCTAGTGGGTTAAAAAACACTTATTAATACGGCATCCTAAATAAGGCTTTAGAGGCTAAGAAGCCCCAAGGATAGTACTTTAATGGCACTTGGCGATCGCCATTAGTGATGTTTTATCACTAACCGATGTTTTATCGCTAACCTTGACCTATAAGGGTTTCAGGGCACAGAGAAGAAGACTGTCAGCCTAGAGGTAAAACCCTTAACTGGTAAGGGTTCCAAGGGTGTCACCATGCGAACTTGAAGCAAAATCTAAGTCAACTAATACTCGGCTGGGTCTAAGTCTTATCCTGTAACCATCCTGGGTGTCTTAGGGTTTATTTATCAGCCCCCTAAGTCAACTGAAAGTTATATTTACCCTCATTGGATGCTGCATATACTAACCCTTGCCCTGTAACCATCCTAGCGATTTTAAGGGTCATTTAGCTGTCATTAAGTGAACTGGAGGTCTAAGACCTCCAGTAGCTCAGTTGCGCAATATTACCATCAGTTACCTAGCTGACCTCCCCTTGGCGATCGCACTTGGGCGTTTAGAAATAACTTGACTTATTTAGTTATAGAAGTAAGTTCTATAACTGAAATGTCTAATCTGATTCAAATGGCTAGAGACGTTAACGGTTACACCAAGGGTAAATGTAGACCCGCAACTAACATCATCAGTATCATCAATGACCAACCAAGGCTACAGAAGGACAAGCGCCTAATGGTTCCTATTAGCCATGAGGAACTAGAAGCCGCCCATAGCTTTGCTAGCTCCCTTGGTGTCTCTACCAGCTATCTGGTCAGACAGTTACTCAAGACCGCTATCGAGTCTCAATGTGAGGTTGGTTATGGCAGATAACAGAATCCAAGTCACCCTGACGGCTAGGGATCTCCTTAGCCCCCAGCTAGGACAAATCAGAAGTAATATTGAGGCTCTAGGGGCTAGTGCTAATATCCGGGTAGGTCTTAGTGACATCAGGAACCTCGGTCAGGCTGACTTGACCAGATTAAGAACACAGATGGATTCCTTAAAGCCACCCGATAGCTCTCAGGGGTTCATGGGCGCTGCACTATTTGGTAACTTAGGAGCCTCAGCGATTACCCAGGGTATACAGATGGTAACTCAGGGTATCCAAGCATCTATAGGTGCTATCCAGTCAGCCGCTAGGACTCAAATAAATGACTTGGCGCTAGCAGGGAACTTAGCAACGCAGTTGGGGGTAAACTTTGGTAAAGCCAAGGGGTTAGTTGCTGATACCTCTATTGAAATATCTAAAATGGCTGAGGCTTTACCAGGGGAAAATGCTGATTACAATGCTATCTTTTCGCAGATATCCGCCACAGTTGCTGGTAATGCCAAAGGTGATGTAGGTAAGTTTAAAGAAGAGTCTATGGAGCTTACTAAGCGCTTTGGTGTTCTGTCTTCTATCCGTGGACTTGATGCCAATCAATCGGGGTCAGCAATCAACAGGGCGTTAGCTGGAACTATGGGGCTGTCTGAAGTATTTCAGATTGATATTTTCCAGAAATACCCAATGCTTCAAAGTAGCGTCAGAGATCAGCTAAAAGCCATTGGTAAAAGTACTGAAGACTGGAAAAGTTTATCAAATGATATGCGATCCAAAATATTACTAACCGGGGCTAAAGGTGCGGTTTCTGATGATACAGTAGCGTCATTTAGCGGTACTGTGGACTCAATGATCGCTGAGGCTAAATCATCGCTATTTGATGAACGTCGGGGTATCTTTGGGTTCTTAAGAACCTTGGGGTCAATGGGAGGAAGGTCAACCCTTGATAGCGTTCAAGGCGCTATGCAGTCCTTTAAAGCTTTATTAGAATCCTTGGGATCTATAAAAGGTTTCTCAGTTGACCCGATGGAAGGCGTAATCAGTGTAATGGACTGGTTCTCTGATCTTGCTGGGTCGGTTAATGGGGTATTAAATGGTGAAAACAGCAGCACTATAACTTCATTTTTAACTAATACGACTACCGGGTTCTTTGAGGGTTTTAACAACTTAGTAAACCTGGGGCTTAAGGGTATTTCTAATACTAACTGGGGAAACTTAGGTAAACAAGTTGGGGTCTATATAGGCGACGGGTTTACTAAGATTTTTACTAGGACAGACTGGGGCGCTATATCCCAAATCCTTGTCAAAAGTTTACAAGGTCTGGGCGATTTTACCTTGAACTTTATCATGGGAGCCGTTGAAGGCAACTTCAAAGAACTAGGGAATGCTTTCAACAGGGTCAAAGATGCGGTTATGACCTGGGCTAACGATACCCTGAAGGTTTTTAATAAACCTGGGGAACTTTTAGAAAACCTCAAAACTAGACCTTTGGCTGCTATTGGGGATACTTTAAAATCCGTAGGCGGTCGATTAAATCCCTTGGGTGATAATGGGGTTGTAGGAGCCTTAAAGAACGGCGGAGGGTTCATAGGAGGGATGTTAAATAGTAACCCTATAACGCCTTTGAATCCTAACAGTTCTAACAGTCCTATTATACCCTTGGAAATCCCTAAACCTCCTGATAATAATAAACAGGCTTTTGTAGCACCCCACGTAATCATAAATGGCACTCATATGCAAAACCCCCAAGAAATAGCTAATGCTGTAATGGGAGCGATTAATGAGGCTTACGGAAAGTTTAAGGAGGGAAGTTTAGCCTAGTCTAGATGCCCCCAATACTGCTGTTTGACTTTGGTTGACTTAATAAGTGATAAGGACAGAGACATTACCAATGGAAAAGATTAAGAAGACCAAGCAAACAGCGGTTAGATTTGACCAGTCTACCTGGGAATGGTTAGAGCAAGAATCCCTGAGAACTGGTAAGACTCCCTCGGCGTTACTTAGAGAAGGTGTTGAGTTACTTAAGGCTGAGGTGAGAGTACTGGCTGACCTCAAGGCACAGTTTGAGGCTTCTGGGGTTGCTTATCCGTCTATGAAGACCCAGACAGCCACAGGGATTAGACAGTTGCCACTTAGGGGCTTTGAAGTTAACCAAACAGCCAACAGATGAGACTAGGGGGCACATCGGTAGTAATACAGCCTAAAGTCAACTAATGTTTGACTGAATCTAGGAAACTCAATGTTTCCCTAGATGGCTAAAGTTATCCGTAATGGTAAAGTAGTTACCTTTAATCCCAATAAGTACCCTAGAGGGTCACACGGTAGATTCAAAGAAACTCCTGATGCACCTAAAGTCACCCGTGGGGTTCAGTTAACTAGTAAATATTGGCTGAGTTATTGCCAAGCACCTTAAAGTACCCTAAGCTTAAGGCAGCTTTAAGGCAGATTAAGTCAGTTTTAGACTACTAGATTTGTCTGGCCTAAGCCCGTGACGAGGATTGAACTCGTGACCTCACCCTTACCAAGGGTGTGCTCTACCACTGAGCCACACGGGCGAAATTATGATTTTGAGTTTTCAGCTAAAAGTTAAAATGCTGGGAGTTTTGATGCTTACCCAGACATTATAACTTATAACTTCGTAAGTGGTGGGCCGGGCTGGATTTGAACCAGCGTAGGCGCTAGCCAACGGATTTACAGTCCGTCTCCATTAACCACTCGGACACCGACCCGATTTGTCTCACGATTTAAAATCTTAGCACCACCTTTTATAATTAGCAAGTGGTTAGAAAAAATAACTTGTGGGTAGAGATCGCGACAAAACTGCGTCTCTACCATCTGGATAAAAAATACTGGTTATACGCTCATCTCCAGCATTCGTTGCATTGGTCGTAGTGCAGCAAGGCGAATATCCTCTAACATGGTAATTTCGGGAGTGCGATTTTTCATTGCCCAGTAGAGCTTTTCTAAGGTGTTTAACCGCATAAACGGACATTCGTTACAAGCACAGTTATTCATCGGCGGTGCAGGAATAAAATGCTTGTCAGGAGCTAGTTTTTGCATTTGGTGAATGATTCCAGGCTCCGTAGCAACGATAAATTCTTTGGTGGGGCTGTTTTGACAATACTTGAGTAAGGCGGCTGTGGAGCCAATAAAGCTGGCGTGACGCAATACACTACTTTCACATTCTGGATGTGCGATCGCCTCTGCTTCGGGGTGGGCAATTTTTAACTGAACAATTTTCTTTTCTGAAAAGGTTTCATGAACAACACAGCTACCTTGCCATAGCACCAAATCTCGTCCAGTCTGTTCCATGACGTACCGCCCCAAATTCCGATCTGGGGCAAAAATAATCGGCTGTTCCTTTGGTATCTGCTGCACAATTTTCACAGCGTTGGAGCTAGTACAAATAATATCGCTCATTGCCTTGATATCAGCAGAGCAGTTGATGTAAGACACCACCAAATGATCTGGATGCGCTGCCTTAAAAGCTGCAAATGCCTCTGGTGGACAACTGTCGGCTAAAGAACAACCAGCATTCAAATCTGGTAAAAGTACTAATTTATCGGGATTAAGTATCTTTGCTGTTTCTGCCATGAAGTGAACGCCAGCAAAGACGATCACATCCGCATTGGTTTTTTCGGCGGCTCTTGCTAGTTGTAATGAATCCCCAATAAAGTCTGCAATATCCTGAATATCTGGCTCTTGATAATAATGCGCCAGGATAACGGCGTTGAGTTCTTTTTTAAGACTCTGAATCGCGGCAAACAAATCTAGTGGTAGTTCACCCAGTTGGGTGTTTTCTCGTTGAGCTAGTGCAGTGGTAAACACAGTTTAGGGGTGCTTTATGTTGCAAATGTATATGCTGTGGATTCAATTATAGTAGTTTTTACCAAAAATAGTGGACGGTTGATATTTTGGGGTTGTGTCCAAATCGGGCTGAGTTTCATATCCTGGAGATAGACGGCAAGGAAAGTGGCATGACCAGTCAAGAAACTCAATCGATAAACCTCAAAATTGCTGTAGTTGGAGATATTCACGACCAATGGGAAGTGAAAGATGGCGTTGCACTCAAGCATTTGGGTGTTGACTTAGTGCTGTTTGTCGGGGATTTTGGCAATGAATCGGTGGAAGTGGTCAGAGCGATCGCATCTCTCGATATTCCCAAAGCAGCCGTGATGGGCAACCACGATGCTTGGTACACCGCCACCGAATGGGGACGCAAAAAGGCTCCTTATGACCGCTCTAAGGAAGACTGGGTACAGGATCAACTCGATTTATTAGGTTCGTCCCATGTTGGTTACGGTAAGTTGGATTTTCCCGCTTGGAATTTAACTGTAGTGGGGGGTCGTCCCTTTACCTGGGGTGGCCCAGAGTGGAAATTCGCGGAAATCTGTAAAGAACGTTACGGTGTGACGAGTTTGGAAGAATCCGCCGATCGCATCTTCAAAGCAGTCAAAAGTGCCGCTTACGAGACGATTATATTTTTGGGTCACAATGGGCCTAGTGGGTTAGGCGATCGCCCCGAAGACCCCTGCGGCAAAGACTGGCACCCAATTGGCGGCGATTTTGGCGATCCAGATTTGGGCGAGGCGATTTCTCAAGCCTTGACTGCTGGTAAAACCATTCCTCTGGTGACATTTGGTCACATGCACCGCGATTTACGCCATACCAAGAAGGTGCAGCGCAAGCCCATCTTTAGAAGTCCAGAGGGGACAATTTACTTGAATGCGGCTAGTGTCCCCAGGATTGTGGAAGATGGTGGCGAGAAGTTGCGTAACTTTTCCATTGTCACCGTAGAGGCGGGTGTGGTTTCGCAAGTTTCCCTAGTTTGGGTGGGGAATGACTTTCAGGTGGCTAAGGAGGAAATTTTGTATGAGCGATCGCATCCAGTAGTGCAATCTGCGTAGATAATAGGGTATAGTATGATCTGTCAAGTTTAGTGCTAACCAACAAAAGCGCCTGAATAGCGTCTGAAACTAGGATAAGCACAAGTTTGACAGATTTACTGGAGAGGTGGCAGAGTGGTCGATTGCGTCCGACTTGAAATCGGATGAGGCTAAAACCTCCGGGAGTTCGAATCTCCCCCTCTCCGTTGAATACTTTGTGAATACTAGCAGCCAATATCATCATGATTATATCTTGATGATATTGTTCAGTTGCCAGATGAAACCTAATATTTGACAAGAGCTTTAAATATATAGGTATTTTTTAACACATCTACTGATGCCGGGTTTTTGGCTGGTGTTACTAAGTATAGAAGGCGATAATAATTGCAAAAGGCTTAAGCTTGACTATATGTTTAGAAGCTTAAGTAATGTAAAGCACCTCACACTTAAAAGGTTATTTATAATTTATACAATATAATTGAATTTTCCTATTGATACCAAGCCGCCACAAACAGGCTTTTCTACATATAAGGCAGATAGGAAATTTTCAACTTTGTAAAATAAGGTAACAAATTTAAGTATGCAAGAACAAATAAAACCTGGTTTCCACGAACAAGTGCAACGAAAATTATACATATTGACTAACGAAGAACAGAAGATTCTTCAGAAATTTGGTAATGAATGGTTTGTAACTAGACTAGATGGTTTGAAAATTGGGGACAGAAGTGAATACAAGTATGCCTTGATTAAAGCACCTAGAAATTATCAGGAGCTTTTTAATTTTGAAAGAGAGTTAATCATCATTTTTAGTGATTATGAATCTTTTCAGCCTAGATCAACTGACGCGATTGATGCTGTTTCAGATCAGCTTCAAGATTTAAGAATAGATAAAATCTGTAGTATTATGTTAAGTAAAGATGATAAAATAGAAGAAAAAATAAGAGATATTTTAAAAGAATCTCAAGAATCTCAGGTTATAGTTCCAATATCTTATAGCGAAATCTTAAATAATCACAGTGATTCTTATTTTTTAAGGAATAAATTTAAAACCAATTTTTATACAAGGGACTTGTTTGATTTTCAATCTCCATTAAAAAAAGATTTATACTTTTTTGGGAGAAGCGATATTATTAATAAAATAGTAAATAGACATTTTTCTAATGAAAACTCAGGGCTATTTGGATTACGGAAAACAGGAAAGACTTCTGTAATTTTTGGTATTCAAAGGGCACTAGATAAAATAGGCGCAAAATCAATTTTGATAAGTTGCGATGATACCAGTTTTCAACAAAGAAGATGGAATAAATGCTTACATTATATAATTGTAGAAATAAATAAAAAATATAAATTAAATTTACCATTGCAAGCAGAAGATCAATATACAGAAGAAAATGCTTCTCAAATTTTTGCTGAAGAAATTTGTAAAATATATCATATTTTTCAAGAAAAAAGTATTTTAATCATATTTGATGAAATCGAACGTATAACTTTTAACATTTCTAGTGTTACACATTGGGAAAAGAAATTTGATTTTATATTTTTCTGGCAAACATTAAGAGCTAATTTTCAAAAATTAAATAATGTTTTCTCTTATTTAATAGTAGGTACTAACCCAGTCTGTATAGAACAATCAAGTATTTTTGGTAAAGATAATCCTATTTTTCACTCAATACCAATTGAATACTTGCCAAGATTTGATGTACCACAAACAAGAGATATGGTTAGAAAACTTGGTAGAATTATGGGATTGCAATTTGAGGAAATAATTTATTCAAAATTAACGGAAGATTATGGTGGACATCCATTTTTAATTAGACAAGTATGTAGTTTAATCCATAGGCTCAACAATCAACATCTACCAATTACAGTAGATAGAATTACGTATGATAAGGCTAAAAATGAATTTGATAAAAATTATGCTTCTAAATATATTGAGATGATGGTTAGTGTCTTAAGCGAATTTTATCCTGACGAGTACGATTTACTAGAATATTTAGCCATTGGCGATCTTAACTTTTTTAATCAATATGCTATTGAGTCCACAGAATATACTAATCATTTGAAAGGTTATGGAATTATCAGTCAAACTAGAGATGAATATGATTTTAAAATAGATGCAGTCAAACAATATTTAATACAAAAAAATAAATATAAAAAGGTTAATACAACCAATGAAGATATGTTAAATGAAATATCTCAAAGAAGAAATGCTTTAGAACCAAAGTTAAGAAAAATAGTGCGTACCCAGTTAAAGGCAAAATATGGAGAGAACCAAGCAAGAGATAAATTACTACTTTCTTTTGGTAAAGAAGAACAAAAAAAGTATAATCATTTAGCTTATAAAGATTTGTTCGATCCTGATAAAGTAAATATATATTTTGAAAATCTAAAAAATATAATTAAAAAAGACTGGTCAACTTTTGAACACATTTTTTCAAGGAAACAAGAGGAGTTTAATTTGAAAATGGAAGCTATAAATAAGTATAGGGCTGATGCACATGCAAAACAGATGACACCGGATAGAATGGGTCACTTTAGAGACTGTATGACATGGATTGAAAACCATGTAAACGATTTTTTAGAAGACTAAAACTTAACCTCTGTTATTAAATGTGGAATACTTTCTTATAAAGCAAAAAGCATGATCGCTCCTCTCTCCTTATGCTTGCATCGTGCTAGCATAAGGATAAATCCTGCTTGGAGGTAAAGCGATGGCTACCCTTTATGTAAGAAATTTACCCGATGATTTGTATGCAAAGCTGCAAGAGTTAGCGGCATCTGAACACCGTTCCATTAATGCCCAAGTTATAACTCTGTTAGAGCAAGCTTTGAAGACTGAAGCGCAGCAAGCAGAAGACCAGAAACGGCAGAATGTACTTAAAGTCCTAGAAGAAAGTTGCCAGCGTCGCCGTGTGAATCCAGCAGACTTCGCATTACCTGATAGTACTGAAATGATTCGAGAAGACCGCAACAGATGACCATTCCTCTTAGATGCGTGGTGGATACCAGTGTGTGCATCAAATATTTTATCTCTGATCCACTAACCTCCAAAGTTAACCAACTGTTTGATCACCTTGCCAATCCACAGACAGAAATGTTTGTCCCAGACCTTTTTTACATTGAGTGTGCCAACGCCTTATGGAAGTATGTCCGTGCAAGGATGTACACTGGTGCTGAGGTTCAGGCAGATTTAGCTACTCTCAAAGCTTTTCCCTTGCGTGTTGTCTCTACGGCTGATTTGATGGCGGATGCAGTTGCGATCGCATTAAATTATGGAATCTCCGCCTACGATGGCTCTATGTAGCACTTTCACAGCAGGCAGGTGCTACTTTGTTGACTCTCGACGGTAAGCTGGTGAAAGCTTTAAATGCCTCGTCTTACAGTGTTTCCTCGTTTAATGACTTCGAGATTCCGCCGTTAGAGTCAATGTAGAAGCGATCGCTTTTCCTCACCCCAAAGCATTAGATAAGACTAAACATCTCGATATAAACTCAGAATTGGGAGAATAGAATTTTTCTCACAGATTTATTTAGTTGCAATAAAATTAATTTGTACAGGGGATAAACCTGCTATTTTTTAATATTCAATTGTCAAAAATGTCTTTTACTTATAACCGCACGGTTCGTTTTCAAGATACTGATGCTGCTGGGGTAGTTTATTTTGCTAACGTTTTGGGTATTTGCCATGAAGCTTATGAAGAATCTTTAGAAGCATCAAGTATTAATCTCAAAGATTTTTTTACTAATCCATCTGTAGCTTTTCCTATTGTTCATGCTAGTGTCGATTTTTTGCGTCCTATGTTTGTTGGGGACAAGTTACTGATTAGTTTAATACCGCAAAAAATAGGTGTTGAGAAGTTTGAAATTACTTATGAAGTAACAGTGGCTGAGGTGGTAGTTGCTAAGGCTATTACTAGGCACGTTTGTATTGATGCAAGTAGTAGAAGTAAGCAGGAATTACCTGATGAGATAGTTCAGTGGTTGGAGACGAACCGCAGAGACGCAGAGGGCGCAGAGAGAAGAAGGTCGAGGGAGATTATGTGATGGGATTTTGGATGAATTCTGTGGCTATTTGTTGTAATTGTTGGCGGTTAATTTTACCTTGGGAGTTACGGGGTAAGTATTGCTGGGGAATCCAATATTTAGGAATTTTAAATTTGCTGAGTTTGTCTTTGAGTAGGGTTTGAATTTTTAAGGCGGAGATATCTGATTTTTTGGGAATGTAAATCGCTGTTAAGGCTTGTCCCCAGTGTTTATCTGGGATGCCGATGACACAAATATCGGCAACCATTTGAGTAGCTTGTATAGCTGATTCAATTTCTGCTGGATAAATATTTTCGCCACCTGTAATAATTTTATCGCTGTTACGTCCGACAATATTTAAATGACCTTGGTTGTCTAAAAAGCCTAAATCATCTACTTGAAAATCAGCTTGATTATCTCTGGTTATTGGATAGTAACCAAGAGATAAAGATTGAGCATGAATAGTGATATTTCCTATTTGATTAGAATTTAAAATCTCGCCTTGCTGATTGCGAATAGTTACTTTGGCATGGGGAAGAATTTGACCACTGCTAATTTTACCACTCAGAAAATCATCTGGTTTAAGGGTGGCAATTTGAGAGGCGGTTTCTGTCATACCATAGGTCGGTGCTAACCGGATGCGATAAAATCGGGCTTTTTCTAAAAGTTCGTTCCATGCTGGCGCACCTCCCAAAAGTACAGTATTAAATTGGGATAACCATTTAGTTAATTCTGGATTTTGCAGCAGGCGTTGTAACTGCGTTGGTACTAAAGATATGAAAAATTCTGATTGTTTAATATTCAATATTTGACCAGATTCTAATACTTTGAATGGCAGAATAGCTAGTTTACCTCCGGTGATGAAAGAGCGCATAAATTGCATTAAACCGCTAACGTGATATAGCGGCAATACACAAAGCGAATTGACTTGGATTAGTTGAAAGTATTCTGTAAATCCTTGTACCGATGAGATGAGAGTTTCCCAGGTGTGGATGGAAAATTTAATTTGTCCTGATGAACCACCTGTAGGAATCATAATGCTATTAGGAATTGGGCATTGGCTATTATTATTATGCCCATTCCCCATACTTCGACTTACCTCGACTTCTCTACGAGACGCTACGCGAACGCTCGGCACAAGTCGCTCAGTACAAGTTCCCCATTCCCCATTCCCCATTCCCAAAACAATATCTGGGTGTACTAAATCAAAGACTTGTTGCCATTCTTGTGTTCCCCAGTCGGGGTTACAAAGAAAAACTGGACAGTTAGCAGCACAAGCGGCAATAAAACTTGCTAAAAATCGTAATGGTTCGCGTTCGGCTAAGATAATTTTTGGTGGTGTTCCATACGCTGATAATTGTGTTAGTTCTAAATATAATTCTTGAGCTATTTGATTAAATTGACGGCTGTCATAACCGATAAGCCAATCATCATGAACCAGATTATTAAGGCAGTCTAGAGGTCGTTCCATAAAGTTTGAAACCACGTTTCTTCTTGTTCAAAAAAATGGTCGATGCCAAAACCAATTGCTCTATTATTTCGGGATAATTCGGCTGCTATTTGGAGTGCTGCAAGTCTACCGATCGCAGTTTCAAGTACTGATGAAAATACAGTATCAATTTGATGCTGGTGGCAAAACTTTCTCAGACGAGATGGCGATCCGACTATCCCAGGCTTGATGACAAAAATCTCTCGCCAACCTTGTTGATGACAGGCGGCGAGTTGTTTAAGCGTGGCGACAGATTCATCTAAAGCGATCGCAGTTTCATAACTCGTACTCAATTCCAACATCTGCTGAAATTGTTCAACAGGTAGTGGTTGTTCGATAAATTCAATTTCTAGGGGTAGTTCTGCATTTGCCTTGAGATTGTCGCAAGTCCGCAGCCATAAGTTAGCTTCTTCATAGCTGAGTCCACCGTTAGCATCTAATCGCAGTTTGGTAGAGGCTGGTAAGATGCGTGTTAGTGACTCAAAAATTTTTAGTTCATCAGCGATCGCATCCACACCAATTTTCCACTTAAACGTGCGATATCCCTTTTGCCATAGGGTTTCCCATTGATTCAAAGCCGCTTCCCCAAATGGTAATAAGGCACTGAAAGATTGGGCATTGGGCATGGGGCATTGGGCATTGGGCATTGAGAAGAATTCATTTCCCCACTTCCAACTCCCCCACTCCCACGCTGACTCAAAGCCAAATTGACAAGCAGGTAACTCATCTGGGATCGAAAAAATTGTTTCGTCTGTGATTTCTCCTGGAAGTTGGCGACAAAAATCTAAGACTTGTTCTAGGGTTTCGGAACCAAACCAACTAATAGGGGCAATTTCTCCCCACCCGACTCTAAGAGTTTCATCAGTAAGCCGGAGAATAATACCTTCACGAATATCCCACTTACCATGATTAGTAGTAAGTGATCGCAAAAATCTTCGCTGATATGGACGAAATTCAAATCTGTAGTCATTAGTCATTAGTCATTAGTTATTTTCCCTTTGTTTCAATGCCCAATGCCCAATGCCCCATGCCCCATGCCCAACTAAAGAATAAATCCCAAGCCAAACAGCAAGCAAGCCCAGAAATGCACGGCTACGGCGATGAATTTACAGTTACTAACTTTGTCGGGCTGGTTGTGATTTTCTTGGACATGGCGGCATAATTTGACAGCGAAGGGTAAGCTTACCCAACTCAGTAATGTCCAACCTGGAGAAATTCCCAATAGCACAAATAGCAAGGTGAGAGGATAAATGCTAGCAGTAAACCAAACTAGGACTTGGGCCCCTTTTTGGGTTCCGAGACGGACGATAGGCGATCGCTTACCTGCGGCTATGTCATCCTTAACTTGGTGAAAATGTGAGCAAAATAAAATTAAGGTTGTGGCAATCCCGACAATTACTGAGACTGCTAAACTTGTCATTGACCAAGTTTGCGTTTGGCTGTAATAGGCTGCCTCTACTGCTAAAGGGCCAAAGGCAAAAAAGCAAAGAATCTCGCCTAAACCCTGATATCCTAAGCGAAAGGGAGGCCCTTGGTACATATAGCCTAAAACACAGCATAGTAGAATGATGGCGATGACAGTTAGGTCTTGTTGCCAAAAAGCGATCGCTAGTATGCCCAGCAACCCCAAACCTAAACACAAATTTCCTATCCAAAATACTAATGGCTTATTGCTAGTCAAATTCACCAGAGAATGGTGCTTATTTTGATCGATACCTGTTTCAGAATCAAAGACATCATTACTGATATTTTCCCAGGCAAGAATTAAGATTGCGGCAATTACAAAAGTAGAAAATACTGCACCATTGAACACTTTAGTTTCTGCAAATGCAACTGCTGTTCCTACCCAAATGGGCATAATGGCAACGCTGTACATTGGCGGTTTAATCGCTGCCATCCATAACTTAGTGCTTGGATATAAAATTTGCTTGGTAGTCATCAGTTGTGATTAATTAAATTACCGGAATATTACTCACACTTGAGATTTTATGATTTAAAGAGACGCTAGATTTTGGTGATATATAAACAAATATCACTTGTTAACCTTGTGTTGTTAACACTCACCCTCACATTGCAATCTCAGGCTGAAACTGTCTTATTATGGTCTAGGAACACCATGAACAAAGTAAATCCTACGCTGGTAAAATGGCAACTTAATATGTTACCTGTAAAAATACGACCACGATTAATTACACTTTAGGAAGTAACTTAAAAAAAATTTACTATCGTTAGATCCATGACAGTTTCACCATGTCGTAACAACTTGTTTGTAGAGCGCAAAGATTTATATCAATTTTTGTTATTAGTCCAAGAAAAGTGCCTCCAAAATAATGACAAGCAAATTGTCAGTATCTCTCAAGAGATCGATTTAGTTGATCCTTTACTTGTATTGGATCGACTTACACAAGCAAATGAAATAAATTTTTACTTTGAGGACAGAGCTAAAGGCGAAGCGATCGCAGCAATTGATTCTGTAGCAAAATTACAGATTGATGGTGCAGATCGTTTTGCTCAAGCTGAATATTTTATCAAATCTTGTCTAAAAAATATAATTAATTTTAGTAACGCTAATCAACCTTTTTCTGGGCCTCACTTTTTTTCTTATTTCAGCTTTTTTGATAAAAACATCCAAGTCGATTATCCATTTCCATCTGCTACCATTTTTCTTCCACGTTGGCAAGTAGCTGTTAAAAATCAGCGTTGTATATTAGTAACAAATATAATTCTTAATGAAAATACAAATATTCAAAGGTTGTTGGAGAATGTGCAAAATAAAATTGAATTTATCCAATCTTTAGAATATTACTCTCCTAATATTGATTCTTTTCCGAAAAACTTATACAAGAAATCTGTCACAAATGCTACTCAATTTAAACGTTCAGTAGTGTCTGTTTTGGAAAAAATTCGGTCTAGTCATTTAAGCAAGATTGTTCTAGCAGATATATTAGATGTAAAATCAAGCAATCATTTTGACTTAATTAAATCCTTAAATAATCTTAGGCAAATACATCCTAATTGTTATATCTTTTCTACAAGTAATGGCAAAGGACAAAACTTTATTGGTGCAAGTCCAGAAAGATTAATTAGTATTAATAATCAACAGTTAATTACAGATGCTTTGGCTGGTTCTGCACCACGAGGTAAAACTCCTACTGAAGATGCAGCTAATGCCAATCGCTTGTTAAATAGTGAAAAAGAAAAGCACGAACATTCACTAGTACTTAATTTTATAACTCAACGTCTATCTGAGCTAGGTTTATCACCTCAGATATTAGCGCCTCGGCTACGACAATTATCTAACATCCAGCATTTATGGACACCTATAAGTGCGATAGTTCCTGCTAACATCCATCCATTAAAGATTGTCGGACAATTGCATCCTACACCAGCCGTTGCGGGTGCAGCCCAAGATGTAGCTTGTGCCGAAATTCGTCGTTACGAAAGCTTTGAGAGGGGTTTATATGCTGCACCTTTAGGTTGGATAGATTCTCAGGGTAACTGTGAGTTTATTGTGGGAATTCGTTCAGCATTAATTAATGGCGATCGCGCGAGATTGTATGCTGGCGCTGGTATCGTCGCTGGCTCCGATCCTGACAAAGAATTTGCAGAGGTGCAGCTTAAACTTCAGGCGTTATTGAAAGCGTTAGTTTAAATTACATACAGCCTCACTTCCTGAAAAGTTAGTTCTATAGTTCAGAAAAGTACTCGACAGTTAATCTGTTAAGTAAATTTTTTGCATCCTCATAATTAATAATATCCTTGTATATTTCTATAAGTTTTGAATAAATTTCTATAACTCTCTTACATCCAGATAAATCCGATTGTTTATAATAAATTTCAGCCGATTTATATAAATCTTCAATTATTTCAGTTGGGATAAATATACCGTCAAAAAACTGAACACGAAATCTAATCGCTATGTAGAGCTTACATAAAGCTCTCCAAAAATAACTATCTGGATGATCTGGAATTAGTTTAATTGTATTATTATAATCATCAATAGCGCTATCACAGTGACTAACTGCCAAAAGGCCATCACGATATTCATCAATTTTATTTAAGATGTCAATGCTTTCTTGATTGGTGGTAAAATTATCATAATATGGTTCAAAATAAGTTTGACCTCTCACAAAGTAAGCTAAACCTAAATCAGAATTAACATCAATAGCTTTTGTACAGTCGTAAATTGCCTTTTGATAGTCTTTCAACTGCCAGTAGCAATACCCTCGTGCATAATATCCCAACCCTGATTTATCATCAGGAAACATATACAAAGCTTTATCAATATCTATAACTGCATCTTGAAACTGCACCTGTTTAATGTGATGACAGAAATTGTTAACTATATATGAAAACAAAGTTTTATTTGACTCTGGATTGTTTGATGATATTAATAGTTCCTCTACTTCCTTAAAAGAAATTAATCCTTTATCTAACAAAAATTCCAAGGATGAAAATATTTGATATTTTCTCTTTGAATGACTAAGTTGCTGTTCAATCTTCTTGATTTTTGTGTACTTATCATTTGCGAGTGCTAAGTACCACCGCATTGCACTTTCACCAAAAAGTTTATCTCTTTTCCTTAAATTGCAACGGTTGTGAGTAGGAACCAAATTATAATAACTATTGATATGAAACTCATCTTGGAGTCCATAATTATTTTTTATTCTTTCAAAATCATCAGGGTTGAGACTTTCAGGAATAATATGGTCAATCTCCAAACATCTGAAATCTACTGGCTTTTCACAATAAAAACATCTTTCACTATGTGCTTTCCAAATAGCTATTGTTTGGATTGATGTTAATTTATATTTAGACATAGATAAGTGATTATTTAATTGAAGTTTTTAGTTTAGTTGGCAAACAAATTAAAATAAAATTTATTATCATTAATCATTTTATATTATTACAATAATATAAAAAATTACACCGAACTTATCGGTGTAATTATAGCATTTTAATAACGCTTGATGTGAGGACTTTTTACACTAAGTCTCGATGAGTAAAAGCTTTAGCATTAGCCCCGGTGTAAGTAGCGACAATATGTCCATCACCAGTCATTTGATATTTGTATGTCACTAATCCTTCTAAACCAACGGGGCCACGGGGAGGCATTTGTTGCGTACTAATCCCTACTTCTGCACCGAAACCATAACGGAAACCATCAGCAAATCGGGTAGAACAATTGTGGAATATATTGGCTGAATTTACTAGTCCAAAGAAAGTTTCAACAGATGTTGAATCTTCAGTAATAATCGCGTCAGTATGACGAGAACCGTATTCGTTAATATGTGCGATCGCATCTTCTATAGAGTCTACAATCTTTATTGACAAAATATAATCGCTATATTCTGTTTCCCAGTCTATTTCTGTTGCAGATACAATGTTCGGTAAAATTTTCAAGGTACGTTTATCGCCTCTTAATTCAACATGGCGTTCTTGCAAAGCATCAGCAACTTTTGGTAAAAATTCTGTAGCAATTGATTGGTGAACTAGCAAAGTTTCAATTGCATTACAAACAGCAGGATATTGGGCTTTGGCATCGACAGTAATCGGAACTGCTTTAGAAATATCAGCAGCTTTATCTATATAAAGATGACAAATTCCGTCAGCATGACCTAGTACCGGAATGCGTGTATTTTCCTGTACAAAGCGTACAAAGGAATTAGAACCTCTAGGGATAATTAAATCCACATATTTATCTAATTTCAAAAGTTCTAAAGTTTCTTCTCTAGTTGTCAGTAACTGTACCGTATCTGGGTTAACAGCAGTATGTGACAATCCTTGCTTAATTGCCTTAACTATCGCTTCACAAGAACGCACCGCTTCTTTGCCACATTTGAGAATCACACCATTTCCCGATTTGATTGCTAAGGAAGCAATTTGAATCGCCGCCTCTGGACGTGCTTCAAAAATAATCCCCAAAACACCTAAAGGACAAGTAATTCGTTTGAGAATTAAGCCAGTGTCAAGTTCGCGGTGAATCTGCACTTTACCAACTGGATCGTCTAGCTTACCGACATCTTGTACCCCAACGATCGCATCTCTTAATTTATGTTCATCCAACTGCAAGCGCTTATAAAGCGGTTTGGGAATTCCTTCGGCATTAGCAGCTTCACAATCAGCAATATTTGCTTGTAAAATTTCATCTTTAGCTGATTCTAAAGCTTGCGCGATCGCAATAATTGCTTGATTTTTTGCCTCAGTGGAGAGAATCGCCAGTTTACTTGCAGCTTTGCGGGTTTTTTGGGCGATCGCAATTAGGGGAGAACCAATATCAAAAGTAGTCATAGCAAAAATCTTTACTTTTTCTTCATCTTATCAATCTGAGTCGATCGTTGCTTATCGTCTTCCCCCAATCGGGTGAACCATCTGGGTAATCAATAATTACTCTGATCGGGTGAAGCAAAACCTGGTTCAAAAAACTTATTCTGTGAATATGAAACACAGAGACGGCAGAAGTAACAACTTCGGGGTTATATAAATATCTTAAGTATTATTACAGGCATTATTTGAAAGCCTTAAATATGATTTATGCGTACCATAGGCTAGAGAGACATTTATGTTTCTCTGGTCTTTTACTTTAGTAGACAATTTATACTGCTGGCTATGCTTTCGGGTTTGCTACTTCAACGATGTTTACCAAGAAAGGCAGAGGACTAGTACGTTAAACTTCTTTGCTGCTTTTAACTAGGTTCGCCACTACTTTCACCAACTTATCTGGCTCGATGGGCTTAGATAGATGAACTTCAAATCCAGCTTCCAGAGCCAGGTTGCGTTCTTCATCTCTAGCATAAGCCGTCAGTGCTACAGCCAGAATCTTTTCCCCACGAAGGGCTTCCTGCTCACGAACTTGGCGAATCAGCGAATAACCATCCTCATCTGGCATTCCGATATCACTGACTAAAACCTTTGGTCTTAATCGCATCAACGCTTCCAAAGCTTCACCTACTGAGCTAACCGATGTCACCTTTGCTCCTGATTGTTCAAGAACAAAAGCAATTAACTCACGAGTATCGGCACTATCCTCTACAAGGAGTATTTGCAAGCCATCGAGCGCTAAGAGATTATTGACTTTTACTTGACTCTCTTTAATTAACTGCTCTGATTGCGGTTCTATTAGAGGTAACAGGACTGTAAATGTCGCTCCCAGTCCTTCCCCTTCACTAACTGCATAAACTGTGCCAGAGTGTATTTCTACTAAGTGGCGTACAATTGCCAGCCCTAGCCCCAAACCACCGTCGACTCTAGTAGTTGTGCTATCAGCTTGACGGAAGCGCTCAAATATATAAGGTAGAAACTCACCACTAATTCCCTTACCTGTGTCAGAGACAGAAATCTGAGCATTTGAGTTTACCTGCTTCAGACAGACTTCAACTCGGCCCCCGCTAGGTGTAAACTTGACGGCGTTAGAGAGCAAATTCCAGACTACTTGTTGGAGGCGTTCTGCATCACCCATAATCTCACCGACTGACGAGTCAAGGTTAGACTCAACTTGAATATCTTTAATCTCAGATGTGGGATATATAGCTTCAATCGCCGTGTTAATTACAATTACAAGATCAACTTTACGAAGATTTAGGCGGATTTTACCTTGTACAATGCGGGAAATATCGAGGATATCATCAATCAGTTTGCTCTGAAGTTTTGCATTCCGCTCGATTGTCTCCAGAGCCTTAGAAGTAATTGCCTCATCCAGTTTTCGATGACGAATTATTTGAACCCAACCCAGCATTGAGTTGAGAGGTGTACGAAGTTCGTGAGAGACAATTGCTAAAAATTCGTCCTTAATGCGGTTAGCTTCCTGAGCTTGCCAATAAAGCTGTGCATTTTCAATAGCAGACGCTGCACGTTGGGCAAGTTGTTCAGCCATTGCTAGGTCTACAGTAGTGTAATACCGCCCTAATTGTGTAGAGGCAAATACAATTGTCCCTAGCTTGTGTTGACGCACTTGCAATGGCACAACCATATAAGACTTAACTTGCAATAAATTAAGGTATTCATCGTTCCATGCTTTTCTTTGTAATGAATACTCAAGAATGTTTGCAACCAGTTCTGGCTTACCAGTCCGTAGAACCTTCGGTAGCCCATAATCAGCATCAATAGAAATTGGATAGCGTTGTCGAAGTTTTCGGACTAGTGCTTCTTTCTGTGGGTCAGATGCAGCGATGACTGGGTTATTGAAAGCTGCCGAATTATTTTCAACGACATCCACAATGCACCAATCTGCGAGGGTAGGCACTGCTAATTGGGCGACGGTTGTTAGGGTATTGCGGTAGTCTAAGGAAGATGCTAGTACACGACTTGCTTCAGCTAAAAAATTAGAGCGCCTTTGTGCAGCTTCGGCTGCAATCCGAGCAGCTTGCTCACGCTCAAATAACTGCTCACGCTCCGACTCTAAACGCTTACGCTTGCTAATATCGCGCATTAGCCAGCGTAGAGCAACTGGCTTACCCAAATCATTACAGACGGTAACTACTGTCAAAGCAACATCAAAACAAAGTTTTTCCCGTGGTTGCAAACACACTTCCCATTCTCCGCCCCGGTCGAGATGCTGCAACTGAGTTAGGTAATTAAAAAAAGCTTGATGATCTGACTGTCCAATAAAACTAACCAACGGTTTCCGAATCAAAAATCGCTGTGAGATATTAAGTAAGATAGTAGTGGCCTGGTTAGCTTCAAGGATAGTCCCATAAGTATCAGTTACCAAGTAACCATCAGGCGCAAAATCAAATAATTCTTGGTAGCGCTGACGCTCCTTCTCTACTGCGATTCGTGTTGCTTGTAGTTCCTCAGAGGCGATTTTCATTTCTTCTAAGGCGATTTGAAGTTCTGCAAAAGCTTCTGTTGTTAGCTCTTGTTGCGAATACCGCTCACTTGCAGTACTTTGCAATAATTTCATCACCTGTGAGCGCAGTATTTCTATTTGCCGACTAAAATCGTCTACATTCATGTTGCTCACTTTGCTAAACCTAAAAAGCGCACGTGAGGAAAGAATCAAGCAAGTATCATTCCGACTGTACGCTCAAAGCGGAACTCAAAACTATTGCTCAAAAGATAGAGGTTTGTCTTGCCAAGGCAAGTTAGACCAAGTGAATTAAACACAATGTAATGGTTTCAACCTCTTACTAAGATGCTATAATAGCCAGCTAGTAAAGAAATCTACCTAGAGTACTGTACAGCTAGAAACATAATAGGTAGATTAAAGTAAATTTTTTTATAGCTTAAGGAGGGCCTGATGGTTACAGCAACAGTACCAGGACAACAGGTCAAAATCGGCCCAACCAAGTTGCTGATTAATAATGAGTGGGTAAATAGTGTCAGCAATCGCCGATTTGAAACAATCAACCCAACTACAGGTGAGGTAATCTGTGAAGTCTCAGAAGCAGATGCCCCAGATGTAGATAAAGCAGTACAAGCAGCCCGCAACGCCTTCACTAATGGACAATGGAGAAAAATATCTGCCACCCGTCGCGGCGAGTTACTTTACAAGTTAGCTGATTTAATTGAGCAGAATATCGATGAGTTGGGGCAGCTAGAAACTCTCGACAACGGTAAGCCATTACAAGATTCATTCGGTGACTTGAGGTTAGTCATCGCTTGCTACCGTTACTATGCAGGTTGGGCTGACAAAGTACAAGGTAAAACTATTCCGATTAACAGGCCATACTTTTGCTAGCCATGAACCGGTGGGTGTCGTGGGTCAAATTATCCCGTGGAATTTCCCCCTGTTAATGCAGGCTTGGAAGTTAGCACCAGCTTTAGCAACTGGTAATACAGTAGTTCTCAAAACAGCAGAACAAACACCATTATCAGCACTGCGGGTAGGCGAGTTGATTATTGAGGCTGGTTTTTCGCCTGGTGTGGTGAACATCTTATCAGGATACGGCCCAACCGCCGGGGCTGCGTCTACGCAGGTTCCCACGATGCCATATTCTTTAACCAAGGGCAATGCTGCTGTGCTGGTTCGCGGCTGTTTGTCGAAGAGAAATGTTATGACGAGTTCGTTGCTAGAACTGTAGAAAGAGCAAGAGCGCGGGTTGTCGGTAATCCTTTCGATGCCAAAACAGAACAAGGGCCGCAGGTAGACAAAGACCAATTCGATCGGGTGATGAGCTATATCGAATCTGGAATGCGCGAAGGGGCCGAGATGCTATGTGGTGGTAATCAAGTTGGCGACAAAGGTTATTTTATTGCACCCACAGTCTTTGCTGGTGTCCGCGATGACATGAAGATTGCCCAAGAGGAAATTTTTGGGACAGTGATGAGCATCATCAAGTTCAAAGATATTGATGAAGTCATTCAACGGGCGAATGCCACCATGTAAGGGCTTGCTGCCGCAGTGTGGACTCAGGATATCAAAGCCCATGCGATCGCTAACAATCTCCGGGCTGGTACTGTATGGGTAAATTGCTACGACGTATTTGATGCTGCTGCACCCTTTGGTGGATTTAAGCAATCTGGTATTGGGCGAGAACTAGGCGAATATGGCTTGCAGCAATATACCGAAGTTAAGACCGTTACCATCAAATTGTAGTACGACTTGAATTTAACTTTAGCCATATTCATCCCCCTAAATTTAAAAAAATCTGTTTTAGGGGGATGATGAATGTGATATTTAATCTGGGGTGGGCATCATAAATATGCTTTGCATACTACCTCAAGATAATTCTGATGATAAATGCGATCGCTACTAAATTTCGCCAACTTATAGCTGCAAGAAAAAGCCCGATTAGTTATTTTGACAGACATAACCACAAAAACAAAACTAAGCGTTCCATAGCGCTGTATACCTGCGTAGGATTAGTAAGTGCAATTTTGGCATTGTTGTTAATCACATCCCCAGGACTGGCCCAAAAACCGGAACCCCAACAATCCCTAAAACTCCAACAACCGTTATTAGTAGCTACACGAGTTATACCGCCCTTTGTGCTATCAAACAAAGGTGAGCTATCGGGATTCAGTATCGACCTCTGGCGCAGCATCGCTACCCAAATAGGTATAGAGTCTAAATTGATTGAATATTCCAGTGTACCAGAACTGATTTCTGCTATTAAGGACAACAAAGTCAACTTGGGAATTGCAGCTATCTCGATTACAGCCGAACGCGAGCAAAATTTTGATTTCTCATTACCCATTTTTGCTAGTGGGCTGCAAATTATGGTACGCAATCTAGAGAGTAAAAACAGTGCCTTTCCAAATATTTTGCAATTGTTTTTCTCTACTAGCCTCTTGCAGGTAATAGGCGTTGCCCTAGTGCTAATTGTCATAGCAGCTCATATTATTTGGTTATCCGAGCGCAATCACAAAGAAGGGATGATTTCTGAATCATACTTTCCTGGCATTTTTAAAGCTTGTTGGTGGGCAGCAGCCACATTAGCGACTCAAGCCGATGAAATGCCCAAGGGAGTGCTGGGACGTTTCATAGCTATAGTCTGGATGTTCATCGGAGTCCTTTTTGTCGCCTACTTTACAGCCAGTGCGACTACTTCATTAACAGTGCAGCAACTTCAGGGCGATATCAGGAGTATAGACGATTTACCTGGCAAGGTAGTGGCTACAACTGCGGGCAGCACAGCGGCGACATACTTGCGAGAACATCATATTTCAGTTTTAGAAGTCCCCAAAATTGAGGAAGCTTACAAAGCTCTGCAAACAAAAAAAGCTGATGCTGTGGTGTTTGATGCACCTGTACTCCTCTTTTATGCTGCCAATGAAGGCAAAGGGAAGGTAGAGATTGTTGGCAGTATCTTGCGTGAAGAAAGCTACGGAATAATTCTGCCTAATAACAGTCCCTACCGCAAACCAATTAATCAGGCTTTGCTGAATCTTAAAGAAAATGGCACTTATCAATCGCTATATGATAAGTGGTTCGATCCTAAAAATTCTTAAATTTTGCTGAAAAATTAGAGTTACCGGGGCTAGGGCGTGTTTTCAAAGTCTTAGATCCCCCAACCCCCGATAAATTGGGGGGCAAAAACCTCTCAAAGACAAACATACAATGATTTTAAGCATACTTAATGTAATATAAATAAATATAGTACCGACAATATACTTATGCGTCCCGTATGCTAGTATCCTCCAATACAACGGTATTGACTATGCCTCTATTTTTTTGCTTCAATACTAAGCACGCAAAATTTATGTCTTACTAACATTAAGGTTTTCTAATATTATTTTAGGGCTGGTGATATGTAAGTCTGCTATTCATCAAAAATAGGACTTACGCAAAATACCCTGCGGGTACTCCGTTGGAGAACTCGTAGAGTAGCCACTCTGCTCCTAGATGAATTGCCCTTACCAAAGAATGAGGGTTTTGACTATTGTTTGCGTAAGTTTTAAAAAAGTTACAAAACGTCTGTAGTGAGCGATAAATCACTAAATTTCAAAGGCTTTAGCCCTGACTACAAACTACTAGTTCATATTTGCAATTGAAGTCTATTTTGACAAAATAGGGAAACAATCATGCTACCAAGTAATAGAGGGAACTTCCAAAAACACAAACTAAAATTTTTTGATTTTGAAATTCCACTTGCACTTAAATCTGTCAATTTCTCTTGTTTTGTTATCGGATAAAGTTTATCTTTTTTTGGGTCTTGGATGACTCAAATTGCTTTAGTATGGCTAGTTTATCAATTAACTAATTCGGCTGTATTAGTTGGTGTAGCTGGATTTACAAATCAAGCTATGGGTTTGATTATTACTCCTTTGGTAGGAGTATTGCTAGATCGCTGGAATTTACGATATGTTCTACTAGCTACTCAGCTAGTATCGATTTTACTATCTTCTACCCTGACCTTTCTAACTCTTAGCAACAACATCAATGTTGCATGGATTATTGTTATTGGCACGCTTCAGGGAATAGTAAAAGCTTTCGATTTACCAGCACGTCAGGTAATTATTCCCAGACTTTTGGATAAAAAATCAGATACTTATAGTGCGATGGCTTCCCATTCATTCTTGATTAATACAGCAAAGTTTGTTAGTCCCATGATTGGGGGTTTCCTGATTGCTCGATCTGGTGCAGCTTCTTGTTTTTTAGTAGATAGTATTAGCTATTTACCCTTTATATCTGCAATATTAACTATCAAGGTAAACCCAATTATCAATAATACATCAAATCAAAAAGCCCAAATTTGGAAAAATCTTAAAGAAGGCTTTGTTTATGCATACGATTTTTTACCTATTAAACATTTATTGATCTTACAAATTGTTATTTGCTTTATGGGGATAACCCATGTGAATTTAATCCCGATTTTTGCTCAAGAAATTTTGAAGGGGAACGCTGAAACTATGGGTTTTTTGATGACAGCTTCGGCTCTTGGTTCTATAGTTTCAGGTATTTATCTCATCTCCAGAAAAAATATCATCGGATTAGGAAGGGTTATAGCAACTTCTGCCGCGATTCTCGGTTTAGGTTTAATCGTATTTTCTCAATCAACAAATTTAGAGGTTTGTCTAGTATTTATGTTTATTATAGGTATGAATAATACTCTCACTCTGGCTTCTCTTAATAACTTTATGCAATCCATTCTTCTTGATGAAGATAAAAGAGGTAGAGTAACCAGCATCTTTACAACTGGTTTTTTAGGAATCCTGCCTTTTGGCAATTTGTTTTTTGGAGTATTAGCAGGTCATCTTGGTGTTACCAATGCTTTATTATTTGGCGGGATTTGTTGCATTATAGGAGCATATTTTTTTAGTAGACAACTACCGAAAATAAGAAAGGTTTTGTATCCAATTTATGCAGAGTTGGGCTTGCTTCCACAGCCAAATAAAGGCTAAATGTCGTTTTGATAGCAGCGATCGCCTCTGATACTTCATCAAAACCCAGCGTGTCGCGTTTCATCCTCAGCCTCAAGCGCGAAAGACAACACTGTGCGTGTGTTTCTATAAGGCTTTCACGCTATTGCTAAATTTCTTAGAAAAACTCTTGATTTTCATTACCGATTGTGAGAGAGTCTGATTTAACATCCACAAAGTCCTGTAAATCGATAAATTTGCCGTATTTTAGCGGTTTAACTAGAAGCAAGCGGTGGTTTTAGCTGTGCTTTAACCCCGGAAAGATGCTATCAGACTGAATACAAGTACAGAAGTATAACAGCCATCTGATGAAGGCATCATACCAGGACTGAATGTCTATATAACTTTCAGGAGAATCATCTTCTATGCAAGTTGCCTTCCAGTAGAGTAACCACAGATTTCATCCCAATCTGGTGAAATTGCCCTGCTTCTCTGGAGTTGGGTGTCTTATGTATGGCTAGTTGTTCTAGCTTTCAGATGCTCATGTATTCACTCATGACTATATTTTTGCCAGTGGAGAACATCTCATGCAAGTAGATCCTAATTCTCATCAAGGTTCCGAGCAAGATACTCAGGCTAATAGCGAAAGAGAGAAACTGAAACAACCCCGTGTAAATAGCAAACGTTTTTTTGGTAGTCACGCCAGCAGACGCTCGTTTCTCGGCCGCGCTGGTTTATTTAGTGCTGCGAGCCTTGTTGCAGGAGTTTTCGGTTCACCTTTCTCCTCAAAGAAAGGAGAAGATGTTGTACAAGCTCAAGATATTAACAGGCGGTATAATAGACCATTCAACTACAACAGTTTTGTTGATAAAGCCTATCGAGTCCGTGTTGAAGCAGCCAGAGTTGAACGAAGTATTCCCATTCCGCCGCATCCGACTAACGGTGATGAGGAGCGTTATGCCAACAAAATCGGCTCTGACAGTAGGGGATTAATGTACCGTAATGCTTTCGCGTCTCAATAGCAAGATTCATGTATCTAATTCAGTAACGCCTGATTTTTAGCAAGGTTGTTAAATTTAATACGTCATAACTTACTTACGATAGAGAATCAATGATTACTCTAGGTTATAGCGTTAAAAAACAGTACAAGCCCTGTACGCTGGAAATTCTACCCTCTCTAGTGCCAGAGTTAAGCTAGTACGCATCTAAATTGCACATTTTTTCGTTAAAACTGTCATTTGTCATTAGCTATTGACAAAAGACAACTGATAAATGACTAATGACAAAGGACGAATTTCACGAATAAATAAGCAATTAAAGTGCGTAACAGCCTAGCAATAATTGCAGTTTGCTCCAGAAGCTGAGTATGACAAAGGCATTCCCAAGCATAGCAAGGCGCTTGAAAAGTACAGGAATCAAGTTGTTGAAGATGGGAACCTTCCTAATAAGCCGTTTTATTGCAAGCTGGAAACGCTACTTTCTGGGTGACACTGTTGATGTTCGCCCCTCCACGTCTCCTTCCTTTGATGTCCGTCCCTCCTTAGCTGGTCCAGTCCTCAGCTTAGGTGGGGGTGGTCCCGATGTTGATGATGCTATTCAGTGGATGATTAACCAAGTTAGAGGAGGTAATAACTCTGGCACTAAAGTTAATGTTGTCGTTCTCCGCACTAATGGTAATCACGATTACAATCGGCTAATTTATGCTATGAAGGGCGTAAACTCTGTAGAAACTCTTCTGGTTAGCAATAGACAAGAAGCAAACAAAGCTGATATTTATGAAAAAGTCAGAAATGCTGATGTGATTTTTTTTGCTGGCGGCGACCAATGTCAGTACATCCGCAATTGGAAAGATACCAAGCTTGAGGCTGCTGTTAAGTCAGTTTACCTGAAGGGAGGTGGTGTTGGTGGCACTAGTGCGGGTGCGATGATCCAAAGTGATTGTGTCTATGATGCTTGCGCTTCTTCAGAAAAAGGCATTGAAACTAGAGACGCACTTGAAGATCCTTACCGGGATATCACCTTTACGTACAACTTTTTCAATTGGAGTAATTTAAAAGGAACTATCGTAGATACGCACTTCGATAGGCGGGAAAGAATGGGTCGAATTATGGCTTTCATTGCCCGTCAAATTAAGGACGGTGTATCTAGCAGTGTTTTAGGCATAGCGGTTAGCGAAAGTACATCGGTTCTTGTGGATAAAAACGGTTTGGTGAAAGTTATGGGTAGGGGTGCGGCGTACTTTGTACTTGGTAATCACATACCGGAAGTATGCGAACCCCGAACGCCTTTGACCTTTTCTAATTACAAAATTTGGAGAGTTCGCAGCGGCGACACCTTTAACTTAAGAAACAGACCAACCTCTGGGTACTATCTCAGGAGTGTCAAAAGGGGACGGATTGATTCAAATCCATATTGAGTGGGGAGTTAGAAGTTAGGAGTTGAAAGTTATGGCTCCTCACGTCTTTTCATCTCTTTTACACTAGGTTTGTCTGCTTGTATTGATTAATGCTGCTGTGAAACCAGGGTCAGCAGTATTGACTTTAACCGGGGTATCTTTAAGTTCAGCAGCCAATAGAACTGCGATCGCATTCACTGCTGTCTTGGATGAGTTATAGGCAAGAAGCTTAAAATTAGCGAACTCATAATTTTGATCGGAGTTCTGAGCTAGAGAACCTAAACCAATTGATAAATTTACTATTCGCCCTGCTGTTGACTTCTTCAAAAGTGGCAGCAGGGCTTTTATAACTGCAAACACTCCAAATACATTGGTTTTAACTGACAACTTTTACTATCTTTAAGCAAGTTTAGTGTATATGTAGTGTGTCTCAATACAGCATTTAGGATTTAGTAATCCTACAGAAGTAGTGATTGGCTGTCGTGTATCTACTAGTAGTGATTCACACCGCAGATAGCGGTTGAGAAAATATTTGCAGCTTACACTAGCAATTGACTCAAAAATCATTGAATCAGATAGATATGCAAACTAAACAACTTGGCAATTCGGAGCTTCACATTACCCCAATTGGCTTTGGTGCTTGGGCGATTGGTGGAGGTGGCTGGGCTTTTGGTTGGGGAGCGCAGGACGATCGAGAATCGATTGAAGCGATCGCTCGCGCTCTCGATCTCGGTGTTAATTGGATTGACACCGCAGCTATCTATGGGCTGGGACATTCTGAGGAGGTTGTTGCTAAAGCGCTCAAAGGTCGATCTAGTCGCCCCTACATTTTTACTAAATGCTCAATGATTTGGGATGAAAAGGGCGAAATTGGTCGCAGCCTGAAGGCGGATTCTGTACGGCGCGAAGTTGAAGCTAGTTTGCGCCGACTGGATATTGAAACCATTGACCTCTATCAAATCCACTGGCCTAACCCTGCTACAGAAATTAAAGAAGGCTGGACGACTCTTGCCAAGCTTAAAGATGAAGGGAAGGTTCGCTATATCGGGGTTTCAAATTTCAATGTCGAACAGTTGAAACGTATCCAGGAAATTGCACCAGTTACCTCATTGCAACCGCCTTATTCATTGGTTAAGCGCGATGTCGAAAACGAGATTCTGCCTTTTTGTCAGGAAAATAACATCGGTGTGATTGTTTATTCACCTATGCAATCTGGCTTGCTTACAGGAAAGATGACATCTGAGCGGGTTGCCAATTTACCAGATGATGATTGGCGTAAGAAGAGTGATGAGTTTCAGGAGCCACGTCTATCTCGTAACCTGAAGTTAGTCGAGGTGTTGCAGGACATTGGTAAGGAACACGATCGCTCCGCCGGAGAGGTAGCGATCGCTTGGACTTTAAACAATCCGGCGGTGACGGCTGCGATCGTTGGCGCACGCAATCCCAAGCAGGTAGAAGGAATCATCGCTGCTGGGGAATTTCGCCTTAATCAGCAGGAGCTAGATCAAATTGCTGCTTTCCTGCGCGAGAATCCATAAAAGAAGGCTTGCGTAAACTTTGAATAGTAGCGATCGCATGTTTGGCGACAATATCAATTTCCTCTTGGGTATTAAACCGTCCAATGCCAAACCGCACTGAGGCATAAGCTAGCTGTTGGGGGTTTCCCAGTGCTGTCAGAACACTAGAGGGTGAAGTATTTGCCGAGGAGCAAGCAGATCCCGAAGAAACCGACATTACTGGCTGCAATCCTAGCAAAAGTGCGGCTCCATCCACCCCCTCAACACTGATATTCAAGTTTCCCGCCAATCGCTGTTGAGGGTGTCCGTTAAGATGAATTCCTTCAAGTTGGGAAAGCTGTTTCCACAAGCTTTGTCTTAACTGGGTGAGGCGTTGGTTTTCTGTTGCTTGTTCTGCCAAAGCGATTTCTACAGCTTTCCCAAAGCCGACAATTTGCGGTGTATACAATGTCCCAGAACGCATCCCCCGTTCATGTCCGCCGCCGTGTTGCTGAGGAGCCAGTTGCACTCTGGGATCGCGCCTGCGGACGTACAGCGCCCCAATGCCCTTTGGCCCAAATACTTTGTGTGCTGTTAGCGACATCAAATCAATTTTCATCGCTTGCACATCCAGGGGAGTTTTACCAATAGCTTGGGCTGCATCGGTGTGGAAAATGATGTTGTAAGCATGGCATAGTTCCCCAATTTCTGCTAAAGGCTGTAAAACGCCAATTTCATTATTTGCAGCCATCACCGAAACCAAAATTGTCTCAGGACGGAAAGCTTTGTTTAACTCAGTTAAATCAATCAGCCCATCTTTTTTAACTGGGAGAATAGTGATTTCAAAACCGAGAGTTTTTAAATAATTACAAGGGTCAAGAACTGCATTATGTTCAGTTGCAACAGTAATAATATGCTGACCTTTTTTAAAATAAGCTTCGGCAACACCTTTAATAGCTAAATTATTAGCTTCTGTTGCACCACTTGTAAAAACAATTTCTTCGGGAGTGGCATTAATTGCTGCTGCTAAAATCTCTCGTGTTTGTTTGACAGCAGCTTCTGATTCCCAACCATAAACATGACCAATACTAGATGCGTTGCCAAACTTTTCTGTGAAGTAAGGGATCATTGCCGCTAATACCCGTTCATCTACGGGTGTAGTAGCGTGGCAATCAAGGTATATAGGGCGAATAGACATAATTATTAACTCAAACTTTGACTCAAATTTTTTAATACGCTTAGAACCTGATACAGTTCACTTTTCCGTTTCAAAAGTGTAAATTCATCAGACAACGCATACTTTGGTATATTTTGTTTAGTCAGTTTTATAAAAATGAAATGACTACCATTTGTTACTAATCCAAAAGTAGGTTTGTCTTGATTAAGATTAGCCAACATATAAACAAGTGCTTGAGGTACGGCTTCTAAAAGAGAAAAGCTAGACCTTTTAGATTCAATTACTAACAACCAGAATTGTTCTTGAATAACTAAAACATCAATTTTACCTGTAATGATTTCTCCTTCATCTTCCGCAGAAATTCTTATTGATTCCTCGCCTCTCATATAAAAAGGCTCATCATAAAATCCAGCTAAATTGAGTAAAGGAGATAAAACTACTAATTTTACCGTTTCTTCTGACAAAGGAGGACGCTTGACTAAGCGGAGAAAATGAAGTTTTATTCTGTCTAAATCTTGCTTTTCTAAATCTGTAATTTCCGGTAAATTTTCAAACCATTCCGTGAAGAATACCTCATCTTCGGCTAGCTGTAAACTAAATTTTTCCTCCAAATAGGCAAGCCCAACATTTTGTGCTTGGATAAATTGAACCATAATTTATGCAACTCTATATACTATCTAACTAAACAAAACCTAGTCCTGTTGGGCATAACGTTAACAATTCTTGTTCTGAGTAGACTCTTTGACTTGAATCATAGACAACACAAGACCATTTTTTGGCAAACTTACACGCAAATAGCCATAGTTGCTCACTTATTGAAGTTTTGCTGACATTTGTATGACTCACTGAGAATTTTACGTGGCTGCTAATTCCTGTAATTTAGTTAAAACTGCCTGAGCATGACCTTTGGCTTTTACGTTCGGCCAAGTATAGGCAATAATTTTATCAGGTGAAATGAGAAAAGTTGAACGAGCAACACCCATATATTCTTTTCCCATAAATTTTTTTAAGCGCCAAGCACCGTAGGCTTCTGTCAAAATATGTTCTGGGTCACTCAAGAGGGTGATTGACAAGTTATGTTTGCTGATAAATTTACAATGGGACTTACCCAAATCTGGACTCACGCCTAAGATTTTCGCTCCCAGTGCGCTGAAGTCTTGATACAACTCGGTGAAATCTTTCGCTTCGGTGGTACAACCGGGTGTGTCATCTTTGGGGTAGAAGTAGAGGATAACCCACTGACTGCTGAAGTCGTCAAGAGTGACTGAATTGCCATTTTGGTCAGGAGTAGAGAAATCTGGCGCTGGTTGTCCGATTTGGGGAATGTTGGTCATGATGGGTGTGAGAGATTGCAATCGTTTTAGAATTGTACATAAGTTGAGCGATCGTTATTATTTATCAGTGTCACGAATTTATCAACATAATTCTGATTTACCTAAAGTTCGGACTGTTTTCTTGCTTCTAAATTAATGTATTCGCCAAACCTTAATCGTAGTATCTTTACCTCCACTGACCAAAATCTGCCCATCTGGACTAAATACAAGTGCATTCACACCATCTAAATGACCATTGACAGTGTAAGCTTCTTGCCCATTGCTTAAATTCCAAACTTTAATTTTTTCGTCATCACTGCCACTTACAATTTTCTGACTATCTGGACTGATTGCCACAGAGTTGACAACATCTGAATGTCCATCAAGAGTATAAATTTTCTCTCCAGTATTTAGATTCCATACAATAATTCTTCTATCGACACTAGCGCTTACTAAGATTTGACTATTTAAGCCAATGGCAATACTGGTAACAGGTTTTAAATGCCCAGTTAAAGTTGATTTTGGCCAAATTTTGATTGTTGTATCCCAGCTACTACTAGCTACAGTAGATCCATCCTGGCTAATTGCTACTGAACTAACTCTATATGCATGTGTGGCTAAAGTTTTAATACACTCTCCTGTTTTCAGATTCCATAGCCTTACTCTTGAGTCAGAACTACCACTAACTATCATTTGCTGATCTGGGCTAATTGCTATAGACAGGACAGTTCCTGAATTCGCTTTGATAGTGCTAATTTCCTCACCAGTCTTCAAATTCCAAATCTTAATTGTATCGTCATCACTACCACTAGCCAAAGTTTGACTATCGGGACTAATCGCTACAGAATTAATTTGTTTTGAATGTCCAGTAAGGGTAAGGATTTCATTGCTATTGTTTAGATTCCATACTTTGATTATATTGTCCTCGCTACCACTAACCAAAGTCTGCCCATCTGGACTAATTGCTAAAGCCAAAACAGCTTTTGAATGTCCAGAGTTCCAGCTACCAAGAGTGCGTTCTAAAGAAATTATTTGTGCCTTGACTGTAGATGGTGGTTTACACGGTTTTGATTTAGTTAATTTTGTGGGATATAAAGCCTCACTAATTTCTGCCAAACTTTCTAAAATTACCTGGATATTGGCAGGTCGATCTTTTACTGGTCGCATCATCAGATGATCAATAAAATCTGCTAACAAAGGAGATATATGATTAGTCTCAACACGCCAGTTTAGACCAGCAGTATATGGATCGCCATAGGGGTCATCCATTAGTTCAAGAGGATACTTTCCTGTCAGCAAATGCACAAAAGTACGACCCAAGGCAAAGAAATCAGACTGCGGAACAGCATGACCATTGATTTGCTCTAATGGAGCATAGCCATCAGAAACAAATTTTGTGATTTGGCCTGCTACTTGTTTTTTCTCGTAAGTTCCGGTAATTTCCCGCGCGATACCAAAGTCGATTAATACCAATTGTCCATCGGCAGTTAGCATAATGTTTGAAGGCTTAATATCCCGATGGAAAAACTGCTGCTGATGTACTTCGTGTAAAATATTTGCTAACTGTGTTAACCAAAGGACTGCTTGCTTTTGACTGATTGGACGATTGTCACGTTTTTCTAACCATTCGTGTAAATTTTCTCCATCAATTTTATCCATTACCAAACAGTGAACTGGCTCTTGGCTATTTTGAGGAAAAAACTTGAAATATTCCTCAGCATTAGGAATTCCTCGATGATTTAGTCGCTTTAAAACTTCAGCTTCTTGCTGAAAAAGTGATACTGCTTTAGTTTGATTTAGTATAAGAACCTTCAAAATTTTTAGTTTTCCTCTGTCACTTACCTCAAATGTTTTAGCAAAGCCACCTTGGCCTATAGGTCGTGTTACTCGATAACACCCTTCTAGTAGCAATTCAGAGCCACAGCTTTGACAGCGCAGTAGATTATCAGGGTTGTCAGTATTTTGGCAGTTAGGATTGATGCACAGGCTCATCGTGTTGAAAAGTGACAGATTTATGTGATATTTTAGCTTTACTTACTGATAACCTGAAGAAAATCAGTATCAAAGCGATGCTTGCAGCAAGCTATGCCTACGCACCCATTTATATTTGCTTATAAAAAGTTCTCTCATAAGGTTGAGAGCGATCGCTCATATTTATCCGCCATAATAATGACTTAACCTACA
This sequence comes from Nostoc punctiforme PCC 73102, assembly GCF_000020025.1. Lineage (GTDB taxonomy): Bacteria > Cyanobacteriota > Cyanobacteriia > Cyanobacteriales > Nostocaceae > Nostoc > Nostoc punctiforme. Next base: position 8,003,775 of record NC_010628.1, read on the forward strand.
GGTATTTTTGTTTATTTATTCCCACCCTTCAAAGTTCACATGGCTAAAGATATGCAACGCGAATTTACCAACCGCGATGAGTTGGTAGCCTACCTGTGCGAACAATTCCCAGGTGCAGCAGAACGCGATGACCACATCAGTGAAACAGTGGGGGGACGGAAAGCAGCACAAGACGCGCTGCAAAAAATCGACCCAGTACGTTACGCGCAAACACGTAATTTTTTCACAGGTGCGGTGACGCGACTTTCGCCCTATATCCGTTATGGCGTTTTGAGTTTGCGAGAAATTCGAGATTATGTCCTTGACCAGGTACAGCAAAAAAACGATGCTACGAAACTAATTAATGAGTTAGGTTGGCGCGACTATTGGCAACGGTTATATGTGAAGTTAGGGGATGAAATCTGGAAAGACCAGGAAGAGTACAAAACTGGTTACACTGTGGCTGAATATTTACCCGAATTGCCGCAAGATATCAGACAAGGAACCACAGGTAGGGTTTGCATCGACAGTTTTAGCCATGATTTAAAAGAAACTGGCTATCTACATAACCACGCACGAATGTGGCTAGCGGCTTACATTGTCCATTGGCGGCGTATTGGTTGGCAAGCAGGAGCCAAGTGGTTTCTTGAACACCTTTTAGATGGCGATCCTGCTAGCAATAATATGTCATGGCAGTGGGTTGCCAGCACCTTTAGTCAGAAACCGTATTTTTTCAATCGTGAGAACTTAGAACGCTACACTGAAGGCGTTTATTGCCAGAAATGTCCGCTTTACGGTCATTGTGATTTTGAAGGCAGCTATGAAGAATTACAACAGCGACTTTTTCCCAAAGGAGAATTTAGCAAACAAGCCAATAGCCAAAGTTGGCAGCGTGATAAAAAAGGGAAGGGGAGCAGGGGGAGTAGGGAAGGACAAGGAAGAGAATAATAACTCTTGACAAATGACAAATAACAAATGACTAAACCAATTGTTTGGGTGCATGGAGACTGCCTCAGTCCATACAACCCCGGACTACAAAAATACCCCGATGCCCCAGCTATCTGGGTTTGGGACGAGGCTTTGATAGATGAATGGCAACTGAGTCTTAAACGTGTCACGTTTATTTACGAATGCTTGCTAGAGTTACCCGTTGTTATTCGTCGTGGCGATGTGGCACAAGAAATTTTAGCTTTTGCGAGAGAACATGATGGGAATTTAGTTGTCACAGCCAACAGTCCCAGTCCCCGGTTTGATGATATCTGCAATCAAATAGAGGGTTTTATAGCAGTGGAAACGCTAGAGGTCGAACCATTTTTTGACTATGATGGCTATATTGACCTGAAGCGGTTCTCGCGCTATTGGAAAGTGGCTCAAAATTATGTTTTTGAATAGCCAAATTAGCGATCGCTTTTTCTACCAACAGACGCAAGATTTTGCGATCGCAACTCCAACTATTAAATTTTCTGACTACCTTCTCGTGCTAAATTATTAAGGCTTGGTGTTGGGAAACTCCGGTGAAATTCCGGGACTGTGCCGCAGCTGTGATGGGATCGCCCAAGTCAGAATGCCAACTCTCAAGATGTCACACTCACCATCTACTCCCTGCGTTGCACGGGGAAGGAGTTCCAAGTTTGCTTTCTGGATTTGCCACTTGTCCTGGCTTGTTTTATGCTACACCCGCCGCCGATGGTATATTATCTCGCATTAGAATACCAGGTGGAATTATTAGTAGTCAGCAGTGCCGTGCGATCGCAGATATAGCAGACCAGCATGGTGGTGGCTATGTTGATGTCACTAATCGAGCTAACCTACAAGTCCGCGAAATTCGCACGGGGATCAATAGTGAGGTTTTGCAGCATTTACAGGATATGGGATTGGGTTCTCGCAATTCTGTTGTAGACCACATCCGTAATATTATGACCAGCCCAACTGCTGGTATTGACGCGCAAGAATTAATCGACACTCGCCCTTTTGTCCAAGATTGGGATAATTATATTGCTGCACATCCGGCGCTTTCGGGACTGTCGGCAAAGTTTAGCGTTTGCTTTGATGGTGGTGGAATTATTCGGGTGTGCGATCGCTTGAATGATATCCTATTTGCTGCTGTCTTAGTTGACGGTAATGTTTACTTCCGCCTCTATCTCAGTGTCGGGACAAAGGGTCAACCGCCTAGCGATACGGGGATTTTGTTAACACCAGAGCAATGTTTACCCGTCTTAGCAGCTTTAACAGAGGTCTACCTAGCTCATAGTAATACTACAAATAATCGTCGGCTACGTCTCTTAGAGTTATTGAATACTTTGGGTTGTGAAAATTATCTCCAAGAAGTTCAGCAGCGTCTACCTTTTTCTCTTTTATGCAGTAACCTAACCCCCCAACCCCCTTCCCTCGTAGGGAAGGGGGAGAAATTCTCCCCTCTCCTGCAAGGAGAGGGGTTGGGGGAGCGGTTAGATGCTAAATATCAGCATATTGGCATCCATCCCCAACGACAGCAAGGCTTATTTTACATTGGTGTCGTCTTACCTCTTGGACGGTTGGAGAGTAACCAGATGAAGGGTTTGGCAGATTTAGCAGCAAAATATGGTAGTGGCACTCTTCGGTTAACCCCCTGGCAAAATTTGCTGCTAACAGATATTCCTCAGCAATGGGTTGGTGATGTCCAAAGTAAAATTGCTTTCTTAGGATTAGATATCTCAGCAACTAACATCAAGAGTGCGTTAATTGCCTGTTCTGGAAACAAAGGTTGTGCCTCTTCTGCCACGGACACTAAAAGTCATGCTTTGGCATTAGTAGAATATCTTGAAACTCGCGTTACTCTGGATTGCCCAGTTAATATCCACTTTAGTGGCTGCGAAAAATCCTGCGCCCAGCATAGCAAGAGTGATATTACTTTGCTCGGTGTCAGCATTGAGGATGGCAATGGAACTGTAGAAGGCTATCACGTTTATGTTGGTGACAGCGAGCATAAATTTGGACGGAAAATAATATATCAATATGTGACTTTTGCCGAACTACCTGCATTAATAAAGCGGATGCTAGATGTATATAAAATTCAACGCCTAAATTCTGATGAGTCCTTTGGGGAATTTGCTAATCGATATACAGAAAAATTGTAGACGCAAAGCGGCTTGCCGCAGGCTACCACAGAGGCACAGAGAACACAGAGAAATATAGAGTTTGAGAGGTATTTTGCGTAAATCCTTTAATAAATACTTAGAAATCTGCTTCTCTTCCTCTGTGTTCTCTGCGCCTCTGCAGTTAATTAACAAATCAATCCAAAATCTAAAATCCAAAATCGAATGCCCGACTACATCCGAGATGCCAACGAAATTTACCGTAATTCTTTTGCAATCATCCGGTCAGAAGCAAACCTAGATGTGCTGCCACCAGATGTAGCAAAAGTTGCCGTGCGTCTCATTCATGCCTGTGGGATGACGGATATTGTTACTGACTTGGGGTATTCACCAACAGCAGTGCAATCCGCAAGGGCAGCGCTAGCAGCAGGAGCGCCAATTTTATGCGATTGCCGGATGGTTGCTGATGGCGTTACCAGGCGACGATTATCTGCTAGCAATCAAGTTATCTGTACCCTCAACGAGCCGGAAGTCCCAGAAATTGCCCAGCGTCTGGGTACTACAAGATCGGCAGCAGCCTTGGAATTATGGCGATCGCATTTGGAGGGATCGGTAATTGCAATTGGTAATGCACCCACAGCACTATTTAGGTTGTTAGAAATGCTCAATGAGGGAGCTAACAAACCTGCGATTATCTTAGGCTTTCCAGTGGGATTTGTCGGTGCAGCCGAATCGAAAACGGCGCTGGCAGCAGATAGCAGGAATGTACCATTTTTAACATTACATGGTCGGCGCGGTGGAAGTGCGATCGCAGCCGCCGCAGTTAACGCCCTGGCAACGGAGGAAGAATAATGAGCAAAATCAAAGGTCGTCTCTATGGAATTGGTGTAGGCCCAGGCGATCCCGAATTATTGACTCTGAAAGCATTGCGGTTATTACGTGCGGCTCCTGTGGTAGCTTATCAATCAGCCACAGATAAAGAAAGTGTTGCTAGAGCGATCGTGGCGCAATATCTTCCTGGTAATCAAATCGAGGTGTTATTTCACCTCCCCCGCGCTTTAGAACCAGAAAAAGCCAAGTCTATTTATGACAACGAAATTCAACCAATCGCCGACCATTTAGCCGCAGGTCGAGATGTGGTGGTGCTATGCGAGGGAGATCCATTTTTCTATGGTTCATTCATGTACGTTTTCACGCGGTTATCTGAAGAGTACCCAACAGAAGTTATCCCCGGAGTTTCCTCGCTGATGGCTTGTCCGGTAGCTTTAGGTGTACCTTTCACTTACTACACCGATATTCTCACAGTCTTACCCGCCCCATTACCAGCAGAAGAACTGACTACACATTTGTTGATGACTGATGCAGCAGCAATTATGAAGCTAGGTCGTCACTTTACTAAAGTACGAGATATTCTGCATAAATTAGGGCTAGCATCACGGGCAAGATATATTGAGCGGGCATCAACATCACAGCAACGCATCATACCCTTGGATGAAGTTGATCCAGATAAAGTACCCTATTTCTCAATGATTGTGATCCCAACTAAGAATCGACTATAAGGGATTTCGAAGAAATAAATTATCCAAAGAAACAAACCACAGAAACAAGGCAGCGCGGTCTTCTCCCTTGGGAGACGCTAAGAGCGATGGGGGTTTCCCCCATGAGCGACTGCCGCCCAGAGAACACAGAGTGAAGAGAAATAGAGAGAATTTTGCTATCGACTTTGGGATATTTTTTATTTGGAAGTCCCTAAACCAAAAAAACAAGTAGGCATCATTCACGATGCAATGCTGCCAATTGCTTTGCGATGATTTAGACTTTACCATAAATAAATACTTCAAAAAAAATTGATGGCTCCTAATAGCACCTTCACTCCTGATGCGATCGCTGCTGGCTTTCATGCCCTGTCCGATCCCTTACGAATTCAGGTCTTAGAACTCCTGCGCTCTCAAGAACTATGCGTGTGCGACCTATGCGACCACCTGGGAACAACTCAGTCTAAACTGTCTTTTCACCTCAAAACCTTGAAAGAAGCTGGTTTAGTTCGCGCTCGTCAAGAAGGGCGCTGGATTTACTACAGCCTCAATCTGCCGCAATTTGTTGCTTTAGAGCAGTATCTAGCAGAATTTCGTCGCTTTAGCCCAATATTACCTATTCGTCCCCCCTGCGAGACTTAAATATTCATCAATTTTTTTTATAATATTTTGTTTAATTTTAGTTTTTTAGGCATTAATAAATCAATTTTTTTTGAAATGATGGAGATATACTCTTGATATAACTCACCGAATTTTAGATTTTCAATTTTGGATGTTGGATTGAATAATCTGAAATTCCTGCTCTAAGCTCCTGCATTTATGTATGGGGTTAATTGTAATGAACAAAAATACTTTAAAACGCCTCTCTTTTATTGACCGCTTTCTAACCTTATGGATTTTTTTAGCAATGGCCATCGGTGTTGGCCTGGGCTATTTCTTTCCGGGAGTAGAAGCGTTTATCAACCAGTTCCAGGTGGGAGCAACCAATATACCAATTGCCATCGGGTTAATTCTGATGATGTACCCACCCCTAGCCAAGGTGCGATACGAAGAATTAGGGGATGTATTTCGCAACGGAAAAATTCTTGGTGTTTCACTAATTCAAAATTGGATTATTGGGCCAATTTTGATGTTTGCTCTGGCAGCTATCTTCTTACATAATTACCCAGAATACATGACGGGATTGATTTTGATTGGATTAGCCCGGTGTATTGCAATGGTAGTTGTGTGGAGCGACTTGGCACGAGGCAATACAGAATACACAGCTGGATTAGTTGCCTTCAACAGCATCTTTCAAGTCATCTTTTATAGTCCTTATGCCTGGTTTTTTATCACTGTACTGCCGCCACTGTTTGGGTTACAAGGCAGTGTTGTGAATGTCAGTATTGCCGAGATTGCTGAAAGTGTATTTATCTATCTTGGTATTCCCTTTTTAGCAGGATTTTTCACTCGTTTCTTCTTAGTAAAAGTGAAAAGTAAGCAGTGGTATCACGAGGAATTTGTCCCTAAAATCAGCCCGATAACGCTGATTGCTCTGTTATTTACAATCGTCGTTATGTTCAGCTTGAAAGGGAATTTGATTGTTCAGATCCCCTTAGATGTGGTGAAGATTGCAATTCCCTTGATCGTCTACTTCATCATCATGTTTCTGGTCAGTTTTTACATGGCTTGGCGCGTTAAGACGGACTATTCTAGAGCCGCAAGTGTAGCGTTTACATCGGCAGGAAATAATTTTGAACTTGCGATCGCAGTTGCGATCGCAGTGTTTGGGATTAATTCGGGTGTTGCTTTTGCCGCCGTTGTCGGACCTCTGGTGGAAGTGCCTGTATTGATTGGTCTGGTCAATGTTGCTTTCTGGTTTGAAAAACGTTATTTCACAACACCAAAATCGAGAGCCTGATAAGTTTAGTCCACAATTATTCCGAGGAGTTGAACCATGAAACGTGTAATGTTCGTCTGCAAAAAGAATTCTGCCCGTTCTCAAATGGCGGAAGGCTTTGCTAAAACCCTTGGTAAGGGAAAAATTGAAGTGATTAGCTCTGGATTAGAAGCAAGTCAGGTCAGACCAGAAGCGATCGCCACCATGAAAGAAATTGGTATCGATATTACCGATCAACACTCCAAACCCCTCAGTGATTTCCAAGCACAAGACTTTGATGTAGTGGTTTCTTTGTGTGGCTGTGGCGTGAATTTACCGCCAGAGTGGGTTATGCAGGAAGTATTTGAAGATTGGCAATTAGACGATCCAGCAGAACAACCGGAAATTTTTCCTAGAGTCCGCGATGAGATTAAAGAACGGGTGACTCAATTGATTGAGTCTGTGAATAAAGAAATTACACCTGCTCAATAAAGATTGCAACTTCTTCATTTCTCCGTGTCGCGCCAGTCGCCTCAAGTCGGGAAACCCGCCCACGGCGCTGTCTCCCCAACGCACTGGCTTCTCTGCGCCTCTGTGGTTCCTTTTATTGGATACTTATTTTTTATGACGACATTTGACCATCCGCCCAGAATTTTGTTTTTGTATGGCTCCCTGCGTGAGCGTTCCTATAGCCGTCTCTTAGCAGAAGAAGCAGCACGCATCATTGAAGAATTTGGGGCAGAGGTGAAGTTTTTTAATCCACGCGAACTGCCAATCTACGGTAGCGTACCTGACACCCATTCAAAGGTGCAGGAGTTGCGCGAACTAAGCTTGTGGTCGGAAGGGCAGGTATGGTCTAGCCCAGAACTGCACGGTCAGATTTCTGGCATAATGAAAAACCAAATCGACTGGATTCCGCTTAGTATCGGAGCCGTTCGCCCGACTCAAGGCAGAACTTTAGCTGTCATGCAAGTAAGCGGTGGATCTCAGTCTTTTAATGCTGTCAACACATTAAGAATTCTTGGGCGCTGGATGCGGATGTTTACTATCCCCAATCAATCCTCAGTGGCTAAAGCATATCAAGAGTTTAATGAAGACGGCACAATGAAAGATTCACCCTACCGCGATCGCGTTGTAGATGTGATGGAAGAACTTTACAAGTTTTCCTTGCTATTGCGTGACAAGGTTGATTATCTCACAGACCGCTATAGTGAACGAAAAGAAAAAGCTGCTAAAAAGACAATTAAGATAGCTTCTCAATCTCTTGAAGTTAACTCTAATAAAACAAATTAACTATTGAGTACCCAAAAAAAGATAACCTCCTGGCAGATTGAACCAGGAGATTTAAAAAAATTGATTCATCTTTACAAGCGTTGTAGCAGACTCAAACCGTGGGTATCAGTACCACAGGTATTGAAAAGAAAGTATTCATCAGCCAACTTTTGCACTTGTTCGGATTCCACTATGCTGGGTTTCCAAGGATTAGGGTTATTGTAGGCGTAGAAAGTTTCCACACCATCGATCCCCTTTTGGGATGCAGCTGGAATTAAGTCAAAATGCGATCGCTTATAACGGGCTGGATGAGCCAGAACTGCCAATCCCCCAGCTTGATGAATAGCGGCAATCACGTTACTTGCCTGATATTCTTGGCCTGTAGTCGGCCTTCTTTGCAGATAGGGTTTCATGCTAGGGTGTTCTGGAGCAAAAGCGTAAGCCAAAATGTGAACTTCTATATCCAGAAGGTTAGCATTAATTTCTACGCCACTCCACAGGTAAGGAGTTGTTGCACCAGGATTATTCCACTTCCAATCTTCTAGCCAAGCAAGGGCCGCTTGATAGCCGATAATACCATGATGGTCAGTGATCGCTAATCCTTTTAGTCCAATAGCGATCGCCTGCTCCATCAATCCACTCGGCTGCAACCTTCCATCCGAGTGGACAGTATGCATGTGAAAGTTGAATAACCTTGGACAAGTGTATGCATCAATGTTCTGGAATACTTGCTTCAAAAGTTCTGCCGAAGCAGTAGTCCGGGCCAAATTTACAGCCATAACCCCCTCTGAATAAAAATACATATTCTTAACACACTAAAACGCCCTATTTACAGATGAGAAATTTCCAACACTGTAAATTAGTGTATTGGTGGCTACTTTCTCAGCTTTTTCAGCAAATTTTTCAATATGTTAAGACTACGTTAGCAAATCTTAACCTCAGTAGTCATGGGTAGTTTGTACTACTTTGATTGTGGGTAGTAATAAATATTGCATATAAAACTTTATAAATTCGCCTATACTATTTGTGCTAAATGGCTTATTTTTAGAGGCTTAGGAGAATAATTTTCTCGAATCAGTCTGATATTTAAATATATATCATGTGTTAAAAAATATATATTTCCCAGTAATTATACTAATTTTTATTTAATCTAGTAATGAGTTCAGCGTAGGCGGAGCCCGCACTTCTCTACGAGACGCTCCGCGAACGACAAAGCTCAGTGACCACCGCAGGCATCGCATAAGTGAGTTTATAATAGCTCTCCAAAAACTAGCGATGTCTACGACAGGCTATGCCTAGGCTTGCGGCTTATTATACCCCCCGCGCAATTCCAAAAGAATCTCCCTTCAATGTCACCCCAAGCGGTTCTACTACCACCTCGCGGCTAAGGGATGCTTCAACCCTACCGGCAATCACAGCCGTTAGCTGATGTTCTCTTGCTAGGATGACAATCCTTTCTGCATCCTGCTCAGATTCCGTATAAAATGCAAATCCGGCTCCGTAATTGAACACGGAAAGCATCGTCTCTGCTCCGCCCTCAAGATGACCCTCGACAAAAGTAAATATCTCCGGCACTGGGAGCATTGTTTCGATGACGTACCGAAGTGGCTTCACCGACCGCATCAGCTTCTGCCAACCATGACCAGTGATATTTTCCATCGCGGTGGGGCGAATTCCTTCGTCTAGCACTGCCTGTACAAGTGGCGTGTAGAGATACGACGCAGCATTCATCGCTTCCCAAAACTCCTGCCCACTCGGAAGTTTTGTTCTATAGCCATCAGGAAGAGACTCAGCGAGTTTTCGCAGTGGGGTAAACCCGTTCTCATGGGGACCAGAACTCTCAATGAGAACAATAGTATTTCCAGCATCTAGACGCGAACTATCAATAGGAGCGACACCAGGCGGCATAACCCCAAAAACCGAACCCGCAATGTCGAGCCGGCCTGGAATCATCTTAGTTTTCAGTTGAGGAGTTTCCCCTGAGAGATAGACACACCCTACTCGTTTACACCCCTCAACGACTCCATCCAGAAACCCATCAAGGAAAGCGGGGGTAAAGATCGTTTCAGGAGTACTTGATGGCAGATAAAGACCAAGGAGTAGAGTCTGCATCCCTGATGTTGCCGCGTCATTTGTCAAACACGAGATGATCTTGATACCGATATTCCACCAAAATCGTCGAAGTTCTTCTTCGGAAAGGTCATCAGGGCGGGTATCGTCTGCCGTTCCTAGTCCTTCAGGGACGAGTGTTAGAGAAAGTTCTGGAGCGCCCGCTTGAATAAATGGAGCGAGATTGAAGCTGAAAGCGTTAGCACTTGCTCCAAGACCGGACGCGGGGACGGTACCATAGGCACTTGCAAAGGTAAGTGTGCGTTTTGCAGCATCGATGAAGCGTCTTTTTGCCGCATCGAGAGTATCGTAATCGACTTGATCGAGAGCTTGAGCCATCAGGTTGCGTTTTAAGTTAGGAGTAGAGACGCGATTAATCACGTTTGTGCAAGAGTTAAAAGTTAGGAAAAGTCATAACTCCTCACTTTAAAATACCTCATCTTCAATACCGCGCCACCATTCACCCAAATTCATCAAGTCTTGGTAAATATCTTCTAATTCTTTGGTGTAGACATCGTTTGTAAGGGTGGCTCGACGCTCTTGTAATTTCTTGAGGCGCAGTTGTACCAATACCCAAGGTTTAGTGATGCTATTCGTTGCTTCGATGTATTGCGCTAGTTCTTTGCTATCCATAATGTTTTATATTTTTAGGAATTACACACTGTACAAAAGAATCATGTTGTGTATAAGGTAAATGTTTGGTTTCAGGTTTTTATTAATTATTCTTTAATAGTAAATAGATCCGCGTTATAAAAGCAATTCATGTAGACGCAAAGCGGCTTCACACAGGGTATTGCCTCTACAAAAAATAGTTTTTAAACAATTCATATTTGGTATTTTCTGTCAATGCACAAACCGTAATTTTGATTTTCATGCCACTAATTTTCATTCAGATAATGCCCATCCGACTACTGAAAAACAGAAAAAGGAGAAACCAAAAAGAATTTCTCCCTTTTCTGGTGGACTTTCTGCTTCAACTTTTGCAAATTAACTTATGGAGCAGCTTATTAAGAGGCATCGCACTCAGTTCAAACCAGCAATTAATTAAGCTTTAGCCAAATTTTCAGCAGCAAAATCCCAGTTAACCAAGTTATCTAGGAAATTCTTGATGAACGCTGGACGAGCGTTTCTGTAGTCAATGTAGTAGGCATGTTCCCAAACATCCAAGGTTAGGAGTGCCTTCTTACCATGAGCTAGAGGGTTTTCTGCATTTGGTGTTTTGATCACCTTCAGCGTACCACCATCATCAATCAGCCAAGACCACCCACTGCCAAATTGAGTTGCAGCTGCGTTAGAGAACTCTTCCTTGAATTTGTCGAAGCTACCAAAATCTTTATCAATCCTGGCTGCAAGATCGCCAGTGGGTGCGCCGCCACCATTTGGTTTTAAGGAATTCCAGAAGAAGGTGTGGTTCCAAACTTGAGCAGCGTTGTTGAAGATTCCCGCCTTAGAGGAGTCTTGGAAGGAAATTTTGATCACCTCTTCCAGAGGCTTATCAGCAAGTTCTGTACCTTCAGTGAGCTTGTTGAGGTTGTCTACATAAGCTTTGTGATGCTTGCCATAGTGATACTCGAAAGTTTCAGCTTTCATGCCATTTGGCTCTAAAGCATTCTTGTCGAAGGGTAGCGGGGGCTGTACAAATACCATTGTGTGAAATCCTCTCTTTACCGGTTTCCAGTTTCAAGCTATTGCAGAAGCTTGGAAAATTAACAGCTTTTATTTTTAAGGTTTTATGTCTTTAATGATGGAACATAAAACTTAACATCGTCATTCTACTACCAAAGTGAAGATAAAGTGAAGATGAAAAGAAAGTACTTCGGTGATAAGTCAAATCGCTATGAATTCACAGTTATAAATAAAAATGGCTAATATCTCGTAGCAAAAGCCCAATCTGTAATTAGCATTTAGCAATTAAAGCTTTAATACTTCTATCTTTAGTAGGATTAATTACGATGTGGTAAATCAGTCGAAAGCTAGATGATTTAATACTTAGATAATATAATTATTTTCAAATAAGGTTTAATAAATACAGTAACAAAATTATATTTTTTTTAAACACTCTTTAGAGGATGGTAAGTGAATAATCACTCACCCACCACCCTTTGAAACTAAAAAGCTAACAGTCAATAGCGGTGATTAGGATTGAGATAAACGCTGCTGGTAATAGTTAACAATTTGTGCCGTGACTTCAGACACATCCAAACCATCGGTTTGAACTTCAATAGCATCTGCTGCTTTTTGCAAAGGCGAAACTTTGCGTGTACTATCTTTCCAGTCACGTTCGGTAATATCCCGTTCTAGCTGCTCTAAATTGATTGCGGATTGACCTTGTTTGTGAAAGTCTTCCTGGCGGCGACGGGCGCGTTCACTCACAGAAGCAGTTAAGAAGATTTTGACTTCGGCATCGGGGAAAACGTGAGTACCAATATCTCGCCCTTCTGCGACTAAACCACCTTTTTTACCCCAACTTTGCTGTTGTTTAACCAGTGCTTGACGGACAACGCTTTGGGCTGCGATCGCAGATACAAGAGAAGTTACCTCAATGGTGCGAATTGCATGGGTAACATCAGTACCGTTAATCCAAACCCGCACGGACGATTGTAAATCCTGGGTAGGAGTAAGTTCAATTTTACACAGGTTAGTTAATTCAGCGATCGCACACTCATCATCAATAGCAATCCCCTTTTGCAGTACAAGCCAAGTGACAGCACGGTACATTGCTCCTGTATCTAAATAGACTAAACCCAGGTTTGCTGCCACTTGCCGCGCCACTGTGGATTTTCCAGCCCCGGCGGGGCCATCAATGGCGATGATGGGTTGGCGATCGCGCAAGATGATATTGTCAATCAAACGTGTAGAACCAAGACGAGCTGCGATCGCCAACATTCCTTCCTCCTCAACTTTTTCTAAAGACATCAACGTAGTCGGATCAACTAATTCAATATATTCCACTAAAATCGTGCTGACTATTGCCACTTCTTGCTGTACTACTGCTATCAACTGGTTGCTATTGCGATCGCCTGCAATGAATGCAGCTTCAGCCCGTTGCAAGCCGCGATATAATGCCGCCGCTTGTTCTTTTGCCGTTGCAGTCAAATATTGATTACGAGAACTGAAGGCAAGACCCGACGCTTCCCGCACTGTTGGACAAGCAACAATTTCTACTGGCAAATTTAAGTCAGCTACTAAGCGTTTAATAATTGCCAGTTGCTGACAATCCTTTTGACCAAAGTAGGCATGGTCAGGCTGTACCAAGTTGAAAAGCTTGGTAACAATCGTAGCGACACCTTGAAAGTGACCCAGCCGAGAACGACCACACAAGCCTGTCATCATAGCAGATGGGGGTATAACTTGTGTAACCTTTGATTCTTGTATACTCTTTTGCGGAACTGCCATCTCTTCAGGAGTCGGTGCAAAAATGGCATCTACTCCAGCTTGTTCGCAAAGTTTTTGGTCTTGCTCTAAAGTCCGGGGGTAGCGTTGGTAATCCTCGTTGGGAGCAAATTGCAGGGGATTGACGAAAATACTCACAATCACCGTAGAATTTTCTTGCCGCGCCCGTTGGATCAAGCTTAAATGACCTTGATGCAAATTCCCCATCGTTGGTACTAGACCGACTGCCGTCTGATACCAGCCAGTTATCTCATCTAGTCTTAGATCCTCAGTAACCGCAATCAGCTTGTTTTCTGAGCAGCGTTTAGTTAAATAGCAGCGTAAAGCTGCGACTGTTGTCAGCAGGCGCACAAAAATACCCCTAGTTCTTATCGATCCCTCCCCCGTTAGTTTATATCTGAAACAGAGGGAAGAGTTGATTGAACTAGGGGAATTAAGTGATACGGAACTGGGAATTGGGAATTGGGCATCGGGCATTTAGCATTGGGCATTGGGAAAACCTCTATTGCCTATTTCCTCTTGCCTCTTGCCTAATAATTATTTTCCCAAAACTTCAATATGTACTGGTGCTACGCCACTGCCCATCATTCCCAAAACTCGAGCCGCGCCAGCAGATACGTCAATGACTCGACCCCGAATGTATGGGCCTCGGTCATTAATTCGCAGCACTACAGAACGACCGTTGCGGGTGTTGGTTACACGCACTTGCGTACCAAAGGGTAAGCTGCGATGGGCGGCAGTCATTGCTTCTGGATTGAATCTCTGACCGCTTGCAGTCTGAGTACCAGAACCGTCATAGCCGTAAAAAGAAGCCATACCTCTCAAGGTGGCTTGCACTGCGCCGACGGCAATTTGTTGAGGCAGCTTTGGTATTGATATTTGACGGACTGGTAAATTCGCAATCTCTTTTAGGGGAGATGCATTGCCCAGTAGCCTCCGCAGGCGATTAGTTGCTTGCAATGCATCTTCTGCCAAATTTTTGGTGGGATTGGTCTGTGCTAGTCGTGTAGCTTCGTTGATTTCGACCAATTCTTCGCCATTAATTTTGATTACATAGCGATCGCCATCTTGCTGGGAGGGAGCGCTTTTGTTTTGTGCTTGATTGGCATTAGATTTTTCCCCTGCTTTCCAACTGACGGTAATTTTACTGCCGTCTACACTTTCCCGATTCAACTGGTTGATCTTAGCTGCTACTACACCAGCTATCTGAACCGGGTCATTGTCAGAGGAGCTAATCTGGTTACTCACATCTGTTACGTCGTCAGCATTCAGTGCCTTTGGTGAATTGCTAGCAATAAGGGCGTACCCTTGTACGCCCCCAGTATTTCCAATTGCACCAACTTTTTTAGTTTCAAGATTCGTATTTGATACAGAACTCAAAAAGGTGAGAACAGGTATATTTCGGATAAAAAGGGTTGCCGCCTTACGTCCTCTAATGTTGTGAGGATGAATTTCTGTAATCACAGCATCCAAGGTTTGTCTCCCTGTTCTGGATTGGTACTCTCCCACCTTAACCACATCAGGGGCAGGTGATTTTTGGGATGCTAGAGCATTTCCCTTGGTGGTTTGAGTACAACCGACTGAAGGTATGCCCAAAACAGCCATAGACAGGGCAACAATAATCCACAAATGTCTTTGATTCATGCGTCCGTTTTTGAAAGCGACTGTAGAACTTTAAGTTTTATAAATTGCGGGATTTTTCACTCGTAAAAGTGATTTCCCTTCTGAAAAACTCGAACTCGTTCCGTTTTCACTTTGTTATTTATAACTCGCAACAGACTAACACGAACCTTTTGGCTTGGGGATCAGGGTTTTAGCGTAATTATCGACTGCTTAATCAAATTAAAGTTCCAAATTTAAGGGTGAAACCTTTCTCAAAGGCGGACTTTGGCTATGTAACGCTTTTTTCTGCAACTCAAAAATTTCTTAAAAAAACTTTACGCTTGTTGCACCCCAAAGTGACGACACCCTATTGACTTCTGTTCTAAAGGCTCACTACTACTCGTGTATTCTAGATAACATGTATTTTCACTATTTCCTATAAGAAGATAATATAACTCTAATTAAATGGCATCGGCATAAATACTTAAAATCGTTTATTTAATTAAATATTTAGATTTCCCTATGAATAAGTCGTGATATGAGTTACATCTACAATAATTATGCAAATTAGTTTGAGTTTAAGATGTTTTTTCTACTTAGATTAATCATGACTTTTATTCCCCATAAGTCAACGTAGATGAGTGCTTAATATTACTTTTAATTACCGTGTTACTGAGTATAAAATAAAGAAGTATACTCAACTTAATATTTTTTGTGATTAGTGATGAAAAAATTAGGAAATCTTCGCGATCGCTTATAAATCAATTTTTGCTTGTATCAAAAAGAACAATAGCTATTTTTGGTACTAAGTAATTGTTCAAAGATGATTTTTTAGAGCAAGCTATCTTTTTCAAAATCTTTGCGGCTGTAGGTATGTACGGCTGCACCCCTACTATATATAGTGAGTATTTTGGGGAGTGCTATCAGCGTGATGACAAGCCAAGTAAATCAAAGAGATTTAGAAATAGATTCATCGCCATTATTAGCTGTTCTTCAGGAATTGCATTCTCAGTACAAGTTACTGCAAGAGGGTGCAGTAGCGAAATATATTCCAGAATTGGCAAAGGTAAACCCGGATTTATTCAGCATTTGCATTGTCACAGTAGATGGTCAGATTTACAAAGTTGGCAATTACGACCAACTCTTTACCATTCAGTCGATTTCCAAAGTGTTTGCTTATGGACTTGCCTTAGAAGATCATGGATTGGATTACGTTTTAACTAGAGTTGGCGTAGAACCGACGGGGGATGCATTCAACGCGATCGTTTTAGATGAGCAATCGAAGCGACCTTATAATCCAATGGTAAATGCAGGTGCGATCGCAACCACTAGCTTAATCAAAGGTTCCGGCCCAACAGAACGTCTTAACCGAATGCTGGATATGTACAAGCGATATATCGGCCGGGACGTATTCGTTGACATTTCAGTTTTTACCTCAGAACGCAGTACCGGACATCGCAACCGTGCAATGGCGCATCTGATGCTCAACTTTGGCATGATTGACCGGAATATTGAAGAGTCGCTGGATCTTTATTTCCAGCAGTGTGCTGTGATAGTGAATTGCGAAGACTTAGCAGTGATGGCGGCTACTCTAGCTAACAAAGGTATGAACCCCATCACCAAAGAACAGGCGGTAGATAAGCGTTACATCAAAGATATTCTGAGTGTGATGTACACCTGCGGAATGTACAACTTTGCAGGTGAGTGGGCTTACAAAATTGGGATTCCGGCAAAAAGCGGAGTTTGTGGTGGGATTATCGCGGTTGTACCCAACAAGATGGGTATTGGGGTTTTTTCGCCCCTGCTAGATGTGCGTGGTAATAGTGTGCGAGGCGTGAAGGTGTGTGAAGAACTTTCCCAACGGTTAGGTTTACATCTATTTGATTGTTCAGGACAAGAGGCGAAATTTGATTGAAGCACAGTTCGACAGGTCATATAGTTGCTGTCTAATCAGACTAATAAAAAGACCTCTCCCTGGTTTTACTACGCAAAACCTGTCCCTCTCCGAGGCGGAAAGGGGCAAATTGGAACACAAGGTTAAAGCAGGAAAGGTTTATTTAACTCTCGTTTATCTATATATAGTCACCAAACTCTAAATTATCTCTCTTCGCGTGTCCTCCAGTTACAGCTATTTTCAAGTAAGGGACTTGCGTGAAAATAAAGTACCAGTAAACCGAGTTTCGACACTTCGACTGCACTGAGCGCAGTCGAAGTGTCGAAACCCGTCTAGGTTGGGATACTATTAACCCGCAGCTCCTTAAATAGACCACGCTGTAGGGGCAATTCATGAATTGCCCTTACGACAGATGTGCTTCAAATACATGAAAACTGCTGTAATTTACAATTCTTCTGCTTGGGGAAGCGGGAAGATTTCACCAGCCAAGTAAGCTGGAAAGTGCTTTTGAAAGTACAACCAGGAAGTCATATCTTCCCCATCTATCAATGCTTTTGGGGCTTGTTTATATAGAGGAATACGGTTATTAATTTCGTCTTGCAGCAGTGGGGGCAATTCTGTTAAACCATTGACTTTGCTGCCAACAGCACTGTAGATTAGTTGACCGGGGCGATCGCCCATTTTCATCCAGGGAAGCCATTGACCAATCCGATCCCAGCTTAGTTTGAGTTCAGAAACTGAGGGAAGCGCTGAGTTAAATAAATCTGCGGTTGGCACTGTTAACTTAAACAATTCTGCCGCCTGATAAATTGGATTTGGGCTGTATTCGGCAAATTTGGGATCGTCTGCTAGGGGATTGGGGTAATAGGGAAATATGTCAAAAACGAAGGTTGTGCTGTCACCATCTACTTGTGCAGGGAAATTTCCCTCAAACTTACCCTGCACTGGATTATTGGCAACGTGAATTACCGGAACTGTCTCGCTTGTCCAAGGATTCTCCCATTTGCGTAAGATTTCATCTGTTTTTGGGTTGAGGTAGTAAGTTAGTTCCCTAGAAGTAAAATCCCAGCTACCTTCTGCTGTGGGAATACATCGGCTAACACTCAATCCCAGGATTTTAAATAGAAGTTGTCTTTTCTCGCCGGGGATAAAGGCATAAATCTTACCTTTCCAAATCAGGAAAGTGGATTCGTTAGGGTCGAGGGAAGAACGAGTTTTAACCCAGTGCTGCGCTTCAAGTTCTTGGATTTGAGCAACCATCTAAAGCATCCTTAGTGTTTGGATAACAAAAGGATAAGCTAACCAGCATTCAAGTTGCATTTTTGTCATTGTCATTAGTCATTAGTCAAAAACTAATGCCCTATACTTCCCTACGGGACGCTATGCTTCTCCAAAGGAGTACGACTGTGCTCAGTACCAATTCCCAATACTTCTCTAACGAGAGGCTACGCCAACGGCTTCGCTCAGTACAAGTTCCCACTTGCCCTGAGCGTAAAGCCTACGGCATAGCTTCGCTTAACGCGTAGCGTCTCGTAGAGAAGCCGTTCGCGTAGCGTCCCGCAGGGAAGGGATTCCCAATACCTTCATCAATTAAACTGATTCAGAAAGTTGCTCATCTAAACGGCGAAACAAAAACACCCAAAGAGGTAAGGAACTGTTAATCGCAATTAGTCGCACTAAATGACCAGTTGTGACAATTTCAACATTATGATTTAATGCCAGGGAAACCAAGATCATTTCTGCCGATCCTCCTGGTGCTGTGACTAGCAAACAGGTTAACCAATCCCAAGAGGTGAATTGCATCGCAAGTATAGCAGCGATCGCTCCGGCGATGAGAGTCATCCCTACAGACATCAAGGCATAGCCGACAGTCCGCTTCTGAAAGTTTGGTTTATCTCCCCAATACTCACCAATGGTAATTCCCAGGAGCATTTGACCCAATAAGTTAATTATTGGCGGGGGACTAAAACTAATATCACCCACAAAAGGCAGCCAATGTAGCAAAGGATTAAACCCGATACCAATCAACAATGCACCAAAGAAATCGCCGGCGGGAATTTTAAATAATATAGCTGGATAAACTACTAATGCAGTGATTAGGAGTATTAACAAGAGTAATTCTAGTTGAGATGGATCGAGATTGAGCCAAGCAGCGTTGATTGGGAGTGTTTGCGGATAGTAATTACCGGCTGATGTCTTAGCGATGAAGGGGATCAAAACAACTACTGAGGTGACGCGAATCGCCTGAACTAGGGCAACTAAGCTGACATTTTTATTGTAATCGGCAGCGATCGCTGCCATAATTCCGACACCACCAGGAACAGTAGCCAGCATTGCTGTCAATAGGTTAGTTTTGCTGAGGCGGGCATACATATAACCAATACAACTTCCACTCAGCAGCAGAAACAAGGTCAGAAAAATAAATATGGGAATACCAGAAGCAACACTAGCTAGATTACCGTGGGTATTGGAAGCGCCGACAGTTAAGCCTACAAGTGCCATTCCCACTTTTCTAGCAGTGCGGTTAGGTTGGGGAGAATATTGATAAAAAATTCGACACCCTTGAAGAACTACCGTACCGGCAGCAATCCCGCCAAATATCCAGGCAATCCTACCAATTTGGAACTTGGCGAGGAGTAAACCCAGAGGCAATGCCAGAAGCATTTCCAAGACAAGGACAATTAATTGCTTCGTAAATAGCTGTTGTTTGGTAACAACAGGATTTTCATGAGTGTGTTCATCTCGGCTGGGAGCAACACTTAGGCTTTGATTCATCAATACAAGCTTTTTTATTAATTTAACTTATGTACTCAAGCTAATGCGATCGCACAAGATAAATAGAGTCTATCAAGCCAAGTTTAGTAGGATCGTAGTAAGCACTTTAGCGTTCAAATCAATAACTAAAGTCCTGGCTAGGAAGTTATTCATCTATCAAAGTTAGTCTAGTGGGCTACTAGATGTAAATTTACCGCGTGTTGCCTTCAAACAAAAATACCTATAGACAGAACATAAGGGCATAAAGAGAGAGCGGAGTATATGTACGGCTGGACAAAAGCCGAGGCTTTAGGACATTCATTATTGCAATGATAAATAAATACGCCTGGGTTAAAAATAATCGTAGTTTGGCTTGATGAACGAAACCCAACAATTAACTCTTGATGTTGAGTTTTGTTCTTTAACCCAACCTACACATGTTAAGGTTTTTATGGCTAACTCAAGCTTATTGAATGATAAATAAATATAGTGATATAGGACTCATATTTATTTGGTTTTTGAACAAACTAGGTACAATTAAAAAAGCCTTTTTCCTATTGCCTATTGCCTTTCCACCCAAGATAGTTATTCAAATCAAGTAAATCTGAGCATATACTTTATTCTAATATTTTAAAATAGCTTAACTATACTTGTCCCTGAATAATTTGAGTCAATTCACTGCGGCTACGATTTGCTTCTGACCAAAAAGCTATCCAAAATATAAATAGCATCAACATAGGCATTCCTATAAAGAGGGCAGCCATGTAATTAGGCATTGCACCTGTCAATATTATAGGGACAACTGCACTATACCAGAATAAAAACCAGAATCCTAAAAATACCATAACAAAAAAATGTATGCTCATCTGTACATGAATAACTGTTTGGTGGGATTCTACTTCAAAACTTCCTCGAATCACTGGCAAAAATGAGTTTCGGTAGTGAATTATCCGGCTGATTTGAAAGCCTTCTTCAGAAATTGTTCCTTGATAAGGGGCGTGTTTCTTAGAGAATCTAAATGCTTTAGGAGGTTCAACTTTTGCATTCAGTCGTTGCATAACTACAGGCAGTGCATCAGGTGTCGAAATCGTAAAGCTATCGTGGGGTAATACTTTCATGTTGATTGAGGTTACTGACTGACAAAAAAACTCGATGAATTGTAATATTGCTTTCAGTTTTCCCTCAGCAGCAGCTTTTCTAACAAAAGGAACTGATGGACTGAATCTTCGCGCCAGATTTCCCACCAACTCATCACTCCAATAGCCCATATCTGTCTTGGAAAAAAGCTTCTCCAAAAAAGCGTGCCGAGTTTCTTGAAACGTTGATGATGACTTCCAACACGTGTAGATGCTGATTTACATCGACGAGGCTAATAAATCAGCCTATAAATAGGCAGTTATTAATTTTGCATCTATGCGAAAGAAAATTATCGTAATTTTGCAATAATGTGGAAATGTTGCAACTCAATAAGCCTAGACGTGAAATAGCTTATAGTCAGCTATCGCCCTGATATTTGCAATCCTCTATCTAAAAAAAAGCCTATAGGGAAAAAATAATAAACTAACGCATAGGTATGTACTTTAGTCAATAGTTTTTACCTCCTTTTAATCTCTTATCTGAGAGTATTGACAACTTAAAATTTTGTTTCAAACCGCTAAACTCCGATTGGGAAATCGGGGTTTTATGTCATGATGGCATACTAGAATATATATGCCTTTCTAACTACAGGGAATCTCACATGGCTCTCCGTCTAGGTGACACAGTACCCAACTTTACGCAAGCCTCAACACACGGCGACATCGATTTTTACCAATGGGCAGGTGACAGCTGGGTTGTGCTGTTCTCTCACCCTGCTGATTTTACACCTGTTTGCACAACAGAACTCGGCACAGTTGCCAAGCTAAAACCAGAATTTGACAAGCGCAATGTCAAAGCGATCGCACTCAGCGTTGATGACGTAGAATCTCACAAAGGCTGGGTGGGAGACATCGAAGAAACTCAAAGCACCACCCTTAACTACCCAATTTTGGCGGATGCGGATCGCAAGGTTGCTGACCTGTACGACATGATCCACCCCAATGCTAATGCGGCTGTGACAGTGCGATCGGTTTTCGTGATTGATCCCAATAAGAAACTCCGTCTCTCTTTCACCTATCCTCCCAGCACGGGACGCAACTTTGATGAACTTTTACGAGTGATTGATTCTCTGCAATTGACTGATAACTACAGCGTGGCGACACCAGCTGACTGGAAAGATGGAGAGGATGTTGTAATTGTCCCCTCACTGAAAGATCCAGAAGTACTCAAAGAGAAATTCCCCAAAGGTTACGAGGAAATTAAACCCTATCTGCGGATGACTCCTCAGCCTAACAAGTAAATCTGAAAATGATTTCGGATAAAAAGCAAAGACGCAAAGATATAACTTTGCGTCTTTGTTTCTTTGCGTGAGAATATAGTTAGTCGGCTAGGCATCTGAATCTGGAGGAAAACTTATAGATAATGATGTCTTGCAAAATACAGCAATTTTTGTTTTTTTTACCGTAATGTGAGAAAAAAGTTTGACTGAAAAACTCCTATATGACAGACAAAATCATTGAACGCATTCTCGCTGCTGCCGATACTCCAAACCTTCTTGATATCTTGACAAATCGGTTGAGCTTGTCAGACTTACAATCTCTCTTACTTGAAGTTTATCGCCGACATGCAGCCTCCCTCACGCCTAGCGACATCTTAAAGCAGTCGATGCCGTTACGGAAGATTAGGTCTAAGGTTTCTAGCGATTTCTGAAATAGCTGGGCAAACTCACCGTAGGCAAAGTTGCCACTGCTGGGACGGCACTCTTGCTGGCAGTGGCAAAGGTAAATTCTGAGTTTTATATTTGAATTACACTAATGTCTTTTTAAAGAACTTGTAAACATTGGACTTTATAACTTTTGGTTGATGAGTTGGTTGATAAATTAGACGAAAATTTTGCTTGAACTTAGAAAATATTAAGGATAAAAATATGTCTAGAATCAAAATTACTGATTTGCAACCTCACAATCGAGTTGAAGAACGCGAAATAACTGAGGCTGTTATGACGGCAGTCATTGGAGGAATTCAAATTAAGCTTCTAGGTAATAATATTCTGGATGCAACATTCAAGGGTTTTGCATTGACAGTTTAAATTTGACAATATATTCCTTGTAGAAGGGGTAAATTCAACGAAAATCAGTGAATGGCTATCCCTTCTATACGAGACGCTACGCGAACAAGGGGTATCCGTAATAGCCGACCGTTCATTGGCCATTAGACTTCTTGCAGAGTGGGTAAAGGGGTAAAGGGTAAAGATATGGAATTTTCCCTTTCCCATCAACATACACTCCAACATCTTGCAAAAGTTACTTTTACAAGATGTCTATTAGTCATTGGCACTAATGACCAATGACTTCGATTTCTCCGTTAACCTAAAGGTATTACATTGAAATCTATAATAATAAATACATTGCTTTACTGCGTGATTACTGCCTTACACCAGACAATTAAATGTAGCTAGCCGCAAGCACGATCTCTTTCTATTCATGCTCTCTTTTTGGCGGAGGGATTGATAATTACGATCGTTATTTTTTAAATTTGAACTCTTAATTTTTTTTGAGTAATTTATTCTTTGGTAGTCCTTTAGGGGAGAAGAAAGAGGTGACTATAGTACCTTACTCGACTACCTCCCATCGACTCAACCAAAATGCCCAGTCATGAACACCATTGTAGAGGTCAGCAATGGGGATTGAGTAGAAATTTAAACAGACATAAAATCACGCATTCTGTCTAAATATTTAATCTGAAAGATTTGATTATTCTTGCTTAATCATGAAATCGATCATAGCCTTTAACACTTTATTGGCTATTTAGCTAATAACCTAACTTCAATCAATATTTCTAGTTCCTGCCAGTAGATTTTATCTACATACTCAGTTTATATTATTGGCTACCTGAGTCTCGAAAGAAAAAATTTTCAAAGACTTATATTTCAATATAAGGTCTAAATCATTTAATTGTGAAACAGAAATTTGAAGGATAATTAAAAGCAGTTAGGTTTGATATCTTCATCTTCAGTAAATTTCATTAATATCAGTTATTTATTGATTTGATGTGAAACTAAAATGGATGAACTTCAATTGAAACTTGATAAATAATTAGGGGTGAAGTATGGAATAAGCTCAACATCAACCTCATCTGTTAAAAGCCGTAGTTTTTCTGCATCTTCTTTAAGATAAGTAGTTATCCACAAGCGATCAGCCACAGTTTTGGGAGAGTCCTTAATTAGATATTCAAATGCAGAAACTTGCTCAATTAGGTCAGACTAACGTTTGTAGCAGGTGTGATAAATCACCTCAGAACACAACCATTGCTACAGTTTTTCAACAGACATAAAGTCTGGACTGTAACCTGATAATGGTTCCACCAAAATATTTAGTGTTGCAGCCGCATCTTTAAAAATTTGTGAGTAGTGATAAGAAGCACCGCCCTAAATCAATGTCATTAGGATATTTGGGAATTCGGTTTTGAAAGCAGTCCCATGCATGACAAAACTCCAGCTTTCAAGATAGACAAGGTTTAATTATGCCAATGTTTAAACGTTCTCCTGCCTCCCAGCGCACTAAAAATGTTAATGGTCAGCATTCATCCATTCATGGGTTAAAAGTCTTGTATGAACCAAAGTCAGTACGCTCTCTAGCCTCCAATGCAGCAATGATTCTAATCAGTGCTGCATTGCTAAGTTGGTCTTTCCGCTTCATGAAAGCTCAACTAACAACTGTAAATAGCGTTGATGCAGTTATGAACGGTACGCTAACAGATATACGGGCACAACAAGAAGGTGTGATTTCAAAAGTTACAGTCAAAACTGGTCAGTCTATAAACTCTGAGGATTTGTTATTTGTTATAGAAAATCAACGCACAAGCCAACTTCAAGCTCAAGAAGTTTCTAGTCGCCTAAATCAACAAGAAGCAGAATTGAGACAGGCTCAAGAACGTTTAGCGCATAAACTGTCACTTCTGAATATAGTAAATCGAGATGCTGTAAACCAGGAGAGGTTGGCAGTCTTGGAGAATCAGCAAAACCAAAAGCAATTGCTGTCCGATCTTGAAGGTGCAAAGTCGCGTTATCAACTTGCAGAATTAAACTATAAACGAGCAAAGCTTTTAAAGTCAGAAGGAGCGATCGCTGAAGCCAGCTTTGATGCAGCAGAGATTGAACTAAAACAGCGTGAAAGTGAAGTAGAAAGCCTGCAAGCTAAACTTGCAGCATTACAGGTTAACCAGGATGCTGTTCGTAATGGCTTATCATTATCCAGAACAAGGAGTAACTACGACCCAAGCATTCGTTTAGTAGAATTGCAATTGCAAATTGCTGAAGACCAGCAAGGAATTGAAACCTTGAAAAAAACGATTCAAGGAACTAAAGCAGAGTTCGATCAGGCAAAGAAAGATTTACAACACAAGCAGGTTGTAACAATCAAATCGCCGGAATCTGGAGTAATGTGGCGCCTGACTGCCCAACTTGGCAAGTTTGTGCAACAAGGAGATTCGCTAGGGCAAATTGCGGCCTGTAATCAACGATGGGTAGATGCTTGGGTGGACGAGCAGAAGGTGCAATTACTTCAAGTTGGGACTCCAGCCGAGATTAAGCTGAATGGTACAGGGTCATCCGTTACCCTGACAGGAAAAATCTCGGTAATCCGTTCGGGGATCGGGCGATTATCTGCTGGAGAAGATACTGTTGTAGCAATGATGCCAAATTTACCACGACATACGCAAGTGCATATTACGTTAGATACGGAACCTAGCTCTTCTTCATCCGAGAATATGCATAATGGCAATCTTTGTTACATCGGTTATACAGGGCGGGTGGTATTCAAGGTGCGATCTACCAGTTTTTTTGCGGGCTTCTAATTTGCACAAGTTACCAATAATTATACTTATTTCCCCATCTAATACACTTCTTAAAGGTTTTTACCTCCGCATTCTCAAGGAATTTTGAGTTTTTACTACTGTTATAACAATGACGAAAACTGATCCTCAAAAAGCCTCTTCTTCATGGGTCTGGACACTATTTATCATCAGTGCCTTTGTATTTGTATCAACAGTATTTATTAGTGGTTGGACAAGCACAGGGCCGACGTTTTTTCCAACCTATGAAGTCAACCCAACAATTACTCGATTATTGCCAACTGTATTACAGGTACCATCCATTGATTGGGAGCTATCATTTCCTATTGTTGCTGTTCTTCTAATTTGTGTTTGTCTCCGATTTATTCGATCTACAAATAGTAGCCGCTTTGTCATGAAATTAATCCTATTATTTCTGGCAACACGTTACTTTACCTGGCGAACAGTTGTCACCTTAAATTTTTCCCATCCAGCTAGTATAGTTTTTTCTTTAACAATTTACATTTTAGAGGTAATTTCCTTTTTTTCTTGCTGCTTATATACACTGCAAACTATTTGGTCAACCTCAAAATTACGAAGTGCAGAGGCGAATCAATATTCTCAAGCTGTTCTTTCCACCCAATATCTTCCCTCGGTTGATGTGCTGGTTCCTACTTATAATGAGCCAGACTATATTGTTCGCCGAACTGTTATCGGCTGTCAGGCAATGGAGTATCTCAACAAAACTATTTATATTTTGGATGATACTCGCCGCCCTCATATTAAAGAGCTGGCAGAGGAATTGGGATGTGAATACATCACTCGCCCAGATAATACCCATGCAAAGGCTGGTAACTTAAATAATGCGTTGAAGTATATTGGCGGTGAATTGATTGTACCTATCGATGCAGATTTTGTGCCATTCAAAAACTTTTTGACTCGAACAGTTGGCTTTTTTCAAAATCCAGAAACTTCTCTTGTTCAGACTCCACAATACTTTTACAATCCGGACTATCATGCTCGTAATTTAGGGTTAGAAAATTTTCTACCCAATGATTTAGAGCATTTCTATGGGTTACAGCAATCAAACCGAGATGTGGGCAATAGTGTGATTTGCTGTGGTAGTTCCTATGTTGTTCGACGAAGTTGTCTCGATGCAATTGGAGGTTATTACACTCGATGCTGCGTTGAAGACTTTCAAACATCTTTACGAATGTTGACGCACGGTTTTCGACTGATTTTTCTCAATGAAGTTCTTAGTACAGGAGAATCAACTCGAACCTATACAGATTATATCGATCAGCGACTTCGCTGGTTACAAGGAAATTTTCAGGTTTACTTTTGCGGTGATGATATTCCGATTTGGTCGAAACTTAACTGGATTCAAAAAAGCTACAGCATATCGCAGCTTATTTATTGCTTTCAATCAGTGTTTCGAGCTGTTTTTATATTGGCACCTCTGTGCAGTGCCTACCTTGGAATTTCACCCTTTATTGCAACCCTGCCTGAAATTCTCTACTACTTCATGCCATTCTGGTTGTTGCATATTGCAATTTATGGTTGGGCATCAAATTACCGAGTTTCTTACTTTTGGAACGAAGTATACGAAACAATCTTTTGTTTTCCAGCACTCAAACGATTGAGTCTCATTATCCGCAATCCTTTTGCAAAAGCAAGTCGGGCTACTCGTAAAGGGGTCAAGGCAGATCGAAAGAATTACAATTTCAATCATACATTGCCACTGATTATTCTTTTAGCATTGTCGGGATTGATTATTGGATTGCATCTTTTTGGGGTACAACTTGGAGTTTGGTTAACTTTGGATGAAAGTTCAGGTGTATTAATATTCTGGCTTTTTTACAATGTTCTATTTATGGGAGTAGCTATTCTATCGGCTATCGACCAACCAATTCGGCGGACAATGGATCGTTTCCCTTTAAAAACAACTTGTAAGATTACAGCCAAAGATCAAGTTTTTTTGGGTTACACTCAAAACCTTTCTGAAAGTGGAGCCAGAGTTGTATTGATTACGTCAGATGTCGCCCTCAATACATCGATTGTCGAGGTTACATTTGTGGAGTATGGCTTTTCCATACAGGCGGAGATTGTGCGTTTTTTCGTCAAGAAGGATAAGTTCGGGATTGCTTTGCAATTTATCCAGCTTGAAACTGAACAACAGCGTAAATTGGTTGAGGTGCTGTATACCGAAATGACTTGGTGGAAACAGCGCAAGAAGCCTGGAAATTTAGACTCTTTCCTGGCAATGATAGCCTCCACCATTCAAGCAAGATCGCTTCTCAATTGGTATGACTGAACGATTATCAGCCTATACTTTTGCAGTTTTTTCATATTCTGTTTAAGTAAATATACTTCGTTAGCTAGGGCTAGTTGAATAAAATAACTCTTTAGTAATGCTTAAATTTGGACAATATTTACTATTAGCATTGTGCTTAAGCATACTTTTGGTGAACCAGAGTTCAATTTTCACAGAAAGACTCACTCCTTTATCCTTTATGCAAGCCAATCAACTCAGATTGTCAGAGCAAATTGATCGAACTCGTACAGGAAATATGGTTATCCAGGTTGTTAATTCTCAGCAGCAGCCAGTCTCCGGTGTCGAAGTTAAACTTGAGCAGGTTGCTCATGAATTTGAGTTTGGTACAGCGCTCAGTACTCAAATGTTTGCTCAAGGCGCTAATCCTAACGATCAAGCTCAGTATTTTAATCTTTCTAGGCAACTTTTCAATGGCACTGTGCATGAAAATGCTCTCAAGTGGTATGCAACTGAAGAACAACAGGGACACGTCAATTATGTAGATGCGGATCGAATTTTAAGCTGGAGTGAAACCCATTCTCTACCATTACGCGGACATGCACTTTTTTGGGAGGTGGAGAAATGGAACCAGCCTTGGTTGAAATCTCTTTCCAAGCAAGAACTGCGACTTGCTGTTGAACGGCGAGCAACAGAAATTTGCGATCGCTATCGAGGGCGAATTCGTGAATATGATGTTTTAAATGAGATGCTACATGGTGATTTTTTTAGGCAGCGCTTAGGTGAAGATATTGTCAAAACAATGTTCGAGCGATGCCATGCTGCCGATCCGAATGCAGTACTATATGTTAATGATTACGACATCCTGAATGGTAGAAGATTGGATGACTATGTTCAACAGATTCGTTCATTACTGGCGCAAGGAGTCCCAATTGGAGGGATTGGGATTCAGGCACACATTTTAAGAGAAAAAATCACACCAGCACAGATCCAACACAGTCTAGATACGTTAGCACAATTCAATTTACCAATTAAGATCACAGAATTTTCTACACTTGCAAATACTGAGCAGGAACAAGCAAAAATTCTGCTTAATCTGTATCAAATCGCTTTTGCCCACCCAATGGTTAAGGGAATTCTCATGTGGGGATTCTGCCAGAAGGCCCATTGGGTACCTCAAGCAGCTATTTTTGACAGAAACTTCCAACCAAAACTGGCTGCAAAAGTCTATGAAGAGCTAGTTTTCCAGCAATGGTGGACTCGAGCGAGTGGGATCACCAATCAGAATGGTCAATTCTCAACCCGTGCTTTCTTTGGACAGTACCAGGTAACGGTAAAAGGGCAAAACTGGAGTCAAACTCGCTCATTCTCATTTCAATCCCAAATAAATCAATCTAGAGTTTTGACATTAGTTGTCTCATGATATGGGTATTTCAAAATTGAATTAAACATAACTATTGTGGAGTGGGCATCTTGCCTGCCCAGGTTATGCAATTAAAATGTGGAACAGCTTAGTTAATTTTTTACTACCACATTCAACTTGTAGTTTTCGGAGATGTCTAAACAATCTGTCATTCTGGTCAAATAGTTGGTCATTTTACAAAAGGCGTTTTAAAACTCACATCAAAAGAGCGATCGCCTGCGGTACATTGTTGGCGATCGCTCTTTACTATATTGATAAAGGATCGATTACGGTTGAATCCGGAGTGTTAACAGCACAGTACTGGTGAGTATCTCTTCGGGTAGCCAAGCTAAAAGCGATCGCCTCATTAATTCAATCACTGTCCGTTCCTTCAGGGATGAAGCCTGCTCATCCAGCAGCAACTGTCTCACCCGTCCCTGGCTAAGTTGGAATTCAAACACCAAATCACCACCAAAACCTCTAGGGAGTTGAATTGATTGCAAGTATTGAGTCAGCAGAGAAATTATCTCTTGATTCAATCCCGTTACGCTGACAACCTGTAAACGAGGTACAGAAGATTCTTCTTTCTGTAAAGCTTTTAAATTTTCAAATTGTGGCATCGCTCTTTCGGGAACTGATAACAGGCTATCAAGATTACTAAAGCCATCATCATCTGCAAATCCGATTTCTGGCTCTGATGCTGGAATATCGAATTCCATCGCTAATGACTCCATTTCTTCAAACCGTTGTATCGGTTTTGATGGCGCAAACACAGGGGATGGCAAGGGTGGTGCAGATTGTTTCTTCGCCTGCTGGCGACTGCTTACCATTCCACCCCCAGGAGCAGCACCAAAACTTAGGTTACTAAAAATACCTTCATGACTGATTGCTTCAGGGATTTCTACAGGTACTTGCACAGATATAAAATCTCGGTTGGGATTGACTCTGATATCATCGCTGACGGCAACAAAAGCGGTATATTGCGATAACAGTTGATAAGTCAGAGCCGTATCTGTCACTGCTTCCACACCTCCCTTTGTGTCTCCACTCACCATTTGATTCATTAAATCCTTGATGCGGGAACGTCCCCAAAGTTGAGCAATAGCGGGATTACCTGTTTGGGGAAAATTCAGGTGAAAACTGTGCTGATAACGCCTACCACCCGCAGCAATTCCAGTAACGTGCAACTTTCCAGAATGCGCGTCTGGTTTGCGTCCAAATAGCACTAACGGTTGCTCTGCAAATAAATCTGGTGGTGTAGAGGGATACATGATTGGAGATTCCCCATCACCTTCCCATTGCAATTGAATATTGGCGAGGACTGGATTATTGATTTGGCGGAAGAATTTTTCTACCACCTCATCTACAGGTTCATCGTGGCGAATAATCCGAGCAATACCCCGTCCTAATTCTGCAATCCGATTGAGTAAGAAACGATTCACCGAACTACCTGCACCAAAGCTATGGAGGCGTGTTCCTGGCTGGAGACGTTGTTTAACTTCTGCTAAAATTTGGTTTTCGTTGCCGATATAGCCATCAGTTAGTAAAACAATATTTCGCAAGCGTCCCGGATTTGTGGCTTTTAAGTTTAAGACGGTGCGAATACCGCCTAACATCTCTGTTCCACCGCCAGCGTTTAAGCGATTGATATAGTTGATTGCTAATAAGCGATTTGCAGAAGTATTGGGGAGAGGAACGGGTGAAAGTTGCTGTGTGGTATCGGAAAAATCAATAATGTTGAAGGTGTCGTCGGGATTGAGTCCATTGATAAAACGACGCATCAATTCCTGACATTGCATCAGTGGTTCGCCACTTTGAGAACCGGAGGAGTCGATGAGAAACACCATATCTTTGGCGACAATCTCATCAGGACGGTACTCAAAGGCGGGAATCAGGTATAGTGCGAAGTGTCCGCCCCGTTCATCAGCTTGAGTCAGCGTGGTTGTTTGGATGTTATTACTGGCAACTTGATAGCGTAAAATTAGGTCTTTGTTGGGTATGGTGTCTCCACCTCCTAATTTGACATTTACCAACTGTCCTTCACGGATAATTTGGATTTGGTGAGAGGGTGAGTTAATATCCTGAATCTCAATGCCAGCATTAATTTCTATGGTGACATTAATATCATGACGCGATCGCATTCCTGCTGGCAAAATGGGAGCGTTTAAGCGAGAAGCATCTGGAACTAAATCGGTATCTTGATTTTGAGTCATCGGTGCAATAGCTGAACCACCCCCAACTGCATCTTCTTCGATGGTGATTCCGGGAATGTAACGGGGGCCAACAACCATTGGGAAGACAAACTCGTAATTTCCCCCCTCAAATTTTAGGCTGTCGCTGTAACGAATAATCACATCGATTTGTTCGCCTGGTTTGATGTTTGCCAGGGATTGGGTAAAGATATTGTCTCGTTCTTGTTCGAGGAGTCCGGCTGTCTGTCCTTGTTTTCTGGCTTGTTCGTAGATGGCTACAGCTTCTTGGCGTTTTTTGATGCTGCCTTGAATTGTGCGATCGCCTATGTGAATCAGCATATCATCAACGGCAGCTTCATCGGGTAAGGGGAAGATATAAACGGCTTCTAGGGTTGTGGTAAATGGATTTTCAAAGCTTTGGGTAACTTCCACCCGTGAGATGTTACCAGCGATTTTGGCTTTTACTTCGGTGTGTTTGAGGGGAAAAGCAATCTGTTGGCTGGAGTTTTGCAGATATAAGCCACTGGTTTGTTGTTCTAGGGTTTGAGTCATAATTTTTACCTGACGCTTTTGTTTGCTGTCTCTAGCGTAGGCGGGTTTTTCTGGGAGATATGCTCAGTTTTGTGCTCAGTTGATGCTCAGTGATGGGTTTAGTGGTAAATAGGAGAATTTCTAGACCGAGCGCACCAACATCTTGGTTAGACAAAAACTAGCAGTACTCATTTCTAAAGCTACTTTACACTGATTTTGGCAAGGCGATCGCATCATTTCAAGGCAAACTTATATCCTTGTCTTTTCATAAAAATGTGAAGATTTAAAACAAAATATTGGAAACTAACATGAATTTAAAATATGTCAAAGAAAAAGTATTCCCTGTTATAAAAGTAATATCAATAGTAGCGATCGCAACTGCAATAGGCTTAGAACTATGGAATGGGAGCATCTCACTTTTTAAAGTGGCTCAAACCGACAATAATCCATTAAGGTAAGCACATCAATGGGCAAGGACTTGAGGCAAATTTTCTTGTTTCCATTGTGCCCCGGAAATTTTTGTTCGACAGTCAACCTGTTTAACGGCAGATTCAACCGAACCAGAACCACTTGAACAAATTTGTTCGTGGAAATGGTAATTGGAAATTTGCTGCGGAATGCGGTGAATGCTCAAAAGGTGATTCAAGAAACTGTGCGGCGGTTGAGTGAAAATCCACCAACCAGTGAGGCGCATTCGGCTTTGAAGTATGGAATTTTGACTCAATTGGATAAAGCACCAGCGGCGACAAAAGAAAAATTGGAGTTATTGCTGCGGAAGCATTTGTAGTATTGAATATCACTCCAGTCATTGGTTTAACAATTGCAATAAATGATGCGATTGCTCTATACTTTGAGGACGTGTTCAGGAGCTTGTTGTCGGATAGGCACTTGAATTATGAAATTAGTGCCTTGCCCAAGGCTAGAAAAACATAGCAATTTCCCACCATGTTTTTCCGTAATGATTTGGTAGCTGATTGCCATACCCATGCCTGTTCCTTTGCCTACAGGTTTGGTAGTAAAAAATGGATCGAAGATCCGGTTTTGAACCGATTCTGGCATTCCTTGTGCGTTATCAGCGATCGCAATTTCTATTGATTGTGAATCAACTACTGAAGTACGAATAGTAATTTGACTGGGATTTTTCTCTATCTGTTGAGAGGTACGCTTGATATCCAACTCATCAAGGGCATCCATTGCATTTACCAGAACATTCATTAATACTTGGTTGAGTTGACCAGGATAGCATTCCACTTGCGGCAAGTTGCCATAATTTTTAACAACTTCAATTGCTGGACGGTCTGGTTTATCTTTGAGGCGATGTTGCAGAATTAAAAGCGTACTTTCGATGCCTTCATGAATATCAACGGCTTTAAATTCTGCTTCATCCATACGCGAAAAATTCCGCAGCGATCGCACAATATTAC
Source organism: Nostoc punctiforme PCC 73102 (assembly GCF_000020025.1). Taxonomy (GTDB): domain Bacteria; phylum Cyanobacteriota; class Cyanobacteriia; order Cyanobacteriales; family Nostocaceae; genus Nostoc; species Nostoc punctiforme. The sequence continues at coordinate 8,036,973 of NC_010628.1, forward strand.
GAATCCTCTCAGTCCCCATTTTCATTGAAGGCAGTATCTTTTGCAAATCTTCAATGAGAAATTCTAGATCGATTTCCTCTGCTAATGCTTGAATTTCTGGGTCATGACTAGAATAGCGTTCTTGGTAGAGATAAATCATCTGTAACAAGTTTTGAGTATATTCATCCAAGTGAGTAATATTGCCGTGAATAAAGTTGACTGGGTTATTGATTTCATGGGCAATACCTGCTACTAGTTGGCCCAGGCTAGACATTTTTTCACTTTGGAGTACTTGTGCTTGGGTACGCTGCAATTCGCTCATGGCTGTTTTGAGTTCAACAGTTCGTTCTTCGACTCGCGCTTCTAGTTCGGCATTACTGTTTTCTAAAGCAATAAAGGATTCGCGTAATTGCCCTCCCATGTGATTAAAAGAGTGGGCAAGAGTGTTGAGTTCATGGATATTGCCCTCTGGGAGTGTCTGCTCTAAATCACCAAATGCTATTGCTTGGGTGGTCTGATTCAAACGCAAGATCGGATCTGCAATCCGACGCGAGGTAAATATGCCAATCATCGTTGCTACTATCAGTGCCCCAAAACACAGCAGGATGCTAATTTGGGTGTTGGCATAGATTTGCGCCATGTAAGTTTTTTCCGGAGTACCAACTACCACTAACCAGTCCAAACCATGTTGGTCACGCCAAGGTACAACATGCACGTAGAAATTTTCTCCTTGAACATTAATTTTCAGTTTTTGGGTATTGGCAACGGACTGGAAATTTGGAATGCGCTGCTGAAGCTGCTTGGCAATGCTTTGTAGCACCGGATTGGGGCTGTCGATCGCTTTAAGGCGTTTAATTTCGTTATTGACTACGGTAAAAGGCTTTTCTTGAGCAGAATTGGCAACTAACATACCATCACGCTCCATAATAAAAACTTGTCCGAAGCGGCTGACATCTAATTTTTGTAAAAATTCACTGAGTTTCAACAGGTGAATTTCAGCCCCCACAACACCAATCAGTTTTTTGCTGGCATCATAAATCGGACGACCTGCGGATGCCACAATATAAGGGGGATAAGCAGGATCGTAATAAGTATAAATGCGAACCCAGATAGGTTTCCCGGCTTTGACAGGTTCAGTGTAGGCAAGTTCATTGAGGGTATCCCAAGTACTGGTCGTCATCACTTTGGTTGGGTTGCCATCATTATCTGTTAAGTAAGTTTTCGTATTTTTCGGCAGACTTGGCGTTTTGATCGCATTATCATCGATTGTCACCGTTTTGCCATCGTAACGGCCGGCTCCAGTTCCTTCCCCAGTTGCTAGGTTCAAGCTGATAAAGGTTAGGTCATAGGCTTGCATTTCGTGCCAGAAGTACTTGCCAACCTTGAGGCGATCGCGCACATTCAGCAATCCCATGCGAATTGCATCCGCATTTAACTGGATAACTTTATGAGGAATCGACAGGTAAGCATCTAAATGTTGATTTACCTCACCACTGGTTCGCTCCATCAACTGATCCGCTAGATCGTTCACTGCTTTCTCGCCATTTTTAAACGACAGATACCCGACCAGCCCCACGATGCTAAAAAGTTGCAATACGAAAGGAACGACCAGAACAAGCTGTAATGAAAATGCACGGACTTTGCTAGATGGATGTATCTTCATGAGTGGTAAATCTTGGTTCGCGCAGGTCTTTGTCTAACCTAGATTACCCATGAGCAACTTCGGACTATCAAAATAATGTTGTGTTTAATTAAGAAAAGAATAATTAATAGGCAATATCTCTATTTACAATTCGTCAAATGATTGCTATTGGACTTAATTTTACAAAATAGTCTTTTTGCAAAAATTAAATTACTAAAATAGTTATAATTTAGGCTATTTTCTAGTATAAATACTAATTTAAATCAACTTAATTATTTAGTTACTTTCAGTGCCTTTACTCAAGATTTATAAAGTTATAAAAGTTATTTTGGTTATATAAAATGTCAGTTTTACGTTAATTTATAGCAAATTTTAAAGCTAGATTGGCATTTAGAAAATCTATAACAAAGGACTAAAATTTTAATGGAATTTAATCACTTAACAAAGCAGCTTAATCAACTGCTCGCTCAGGATTATGTGGCATTTAGCATTACAGAAAATCCTGTTGTACAAATGCTGAGTCAAGCAAGCTTTGCTCAGATTGCTTATGTCATGCAGCAATATTCGATTTTTCCAAAGGAGTTGGTGGGTTTCACAGAGTTAGCAAGACGGAAAGCCCTAGGTGCAGGATGGAACGGTGTAGCTCAGGAACTTCAAGAAAACATAGATGAAGAAATGGGTAGCACAACTGGAGGAATCTCTCATTACACGCTTTTAGCTGACGGGCTGGAAGAAGGGCTGGGTGTTGCTGTGAAAAATACAATGCCGTCAGTTGCTACATCCAAACTGCTAAGAACTGTGCTATCGCTATTCGATCGCCAAGTAGACTATGTGCTTGGGGCAACCTATGCGATCGAGGCAACCTCAATTCCTGAGTTAACTCTGATTGTGAAACTTGTAGAGTGGTTGCACGAAGGAGCAATCCCCAAAGATTTGCAATATTTCTTTAGCAAACATTTAGATGAGTGGGAAATTGAACATGAAGCGGGCTTAAGAACATCTGTGGCAGCCTACATACAACCCGAAGAATTTGGAGAGTTTGCAGCAGGGTTCCGAGCAATGATTGATGCAATGCAGGTCTGGTGGCAGGAATTAGCGCAAGAGGCAATCTCATCTGAAGTTGTTCTGAGTACAGCGATCGCTCAACACCACTGATTAAATAGAACTTAATACTATGAATATCTTTACCTATCCATCATTCGTGGATGAAACTCCTAATACTAATAAACCAAAATTTGGACTACCTGGTGGTTACTACTTTAGCGAGCAAATTTTTGCTTATGAGCAGCAAACTATCTGGCGTAACACCTGGCAGTTTGTAGGACGTGAATCCGATCTACCTAATCCTGGGGACTATTTAACTTGCCAAGTTGGCGATCAGCCCATGTTCGTGATTCGAGATAATAATGGCATATTGCGAGGGATGCACAATGTTTGTCCGCATCGCGGAGCGCAGATGTTGCAAGGGCAGGGTCATTGTCAACGGGTGCGTTGTCCGTATCATGGTTGGAACTTCAATTATGAAGGCAATCTTAAAGGTTTACCTCGCGCTGAGTGTTTTCCCAATTTAGATAAGTCGGCTGTCTATCTAGCTAAGGGAAGAGTAGAGACATGGGGTGGTTTTATCTTTGTTCATTCAGAAGCAGAAGGGGAATCTTTAGTAAGTTATTTGGCTGGATTTTCAGCTTACTTAGAGCAATATCAGCACCGTTGGCAGGAACTTCAGCAGGTTGACCACTGGTTTTATGAAGAGCCAGCCAATTGGAAATTTCCCATTGAGAATTATCTAGAGTGTTATCACTTGTCAGTTGTTCATGCCCAAAGTTTAAAGTGTTTCGATCCGAAGAATATTATTTACACTCCAACTGGGCGACATTATCAGATATTTGTTCCTTTTACAGATGATGAATTTGTCAAAGATCACCCCGCTTTTTCAGGAGAACCAAGGGGACAATCTTACCAGGGGTTCATCTTTCCCAATATGATGATTAATACTGCAAGAGACAAAGTTTCAGTTTTTCGGCTGACCCCTTTATCTCCCACAAAAACTAAGTTTGAGGTTTTTATTTATCAAACAAAAGCCCAGATTGAAGCATTTCCTTATAAGCAAGATGAATTTCGACCTGAATTTGAGCGGGTGTTAAATGAAGACTTTGGGGTGGTGCGATCGCTACAAGCAAGTGTTCATTCCAAAGCTTATGGTGTACTTCAGCTTGCAGACATTGAATATGGGATTTCTCACTTCCATCAAGTTCTGTCGAAGTACTACCAACCCTAATATACTTTCCTCAGTATCAAGTCTAGAAGATTGATGACAATGGGAGCATCTCACTGAGCTTGCTTTTGTTCTGGGGTCATTTGTAAGTAAATATACTCTTTTTATTTATCATGACTGATTTTCGCCCTCTTTGCAAAAAACTGGGATGCTCCCCTATGGAATATTCAAGCATTAACAACTAACAATCATCTACCTATTATCTTAAATCCAGTTTTAATAATAGCTCACTTGGTATTATCGGCTCATTTCATTGAAGCAATAATTGCCGCTTTTTATGCACCCGCGAAAAATCAAAAGCCAATTCAATATGGAATTTATACTTTTTTTGTGGGTACAATTGGTTTATTAGAATTTTTTGAAAATCCTTCCCAGATCCCCGAATTATCTAATAAATTGGAATCTGAGCCATAGATGTTATGTCAAACTCGCTGAAAGCATCAACAGCAGGATTAGCAATTGTAGACAAATCACGTCAACGTCTAGGTTGGACAAAAACTAGCACCGCACGCTGGTGGCAAGATGCTCATACCTCTAGAGCTACTTTACGCCGATTTTGGCAAGGCGATCGCATCCAGCGAGAAATTTTCATCGCTATCTGTCAAGCTGTTGGTATTGGAAACTGGGAAGCGATCGCAGAATTATCCAATGCAGACTTAGAATCTACTGTAGTTATCCCCACACCTTATTTAGATTGCAATGAAGCACCCGATCTCGAAAGCTTCTATGGACGAAATCAGGAATTGGCACAATTAGAAGAATGGCTTACCAGCCAAAACTGTAAATTAGTCACTATTAACGGTATTGCTGGTATTGGCAAAACCGCCCTAGCACTGGCTTTAGTAGACCGCATTCAGTTAAAATTTGATTGTTTAATTTGGAAGTCTCTGCAAACTTCCCCATCTCTCATTTCCCTACTGAATAGCCTACTAAACTCCTTTGAGCAAGGCGTTGTTGTGCAGAATATTCAACAAGGTACGGCACAGCTTATACAGCAGTTACAAAAACATCATTGTCTGTTGATATTAGATGGATTAGAAGCTATTTTCTCGCAGCCAGAAGACCTCAGCTATGGTCAATTTATCCAACAATTAAGTCGAGAACGGCATCAAAGTTGTATTCTGATTAGCAGCCGCGAACAACCAAATAATATTGAAACTAATACCAAAATATATCACTGTTTAAATCTCAAAGGGTTGCCAAAAACAGAGGCTGTAGAATTATTACAATCAAGGGGATTTACAGGCAAGGAACTAGGCTTATCAGTATTAATTCAACTTTATCGCGGTAATCCCTTGGTGCTGAAACTGGTAACGCCCTTAATTCAGTCTGTATTTGGGGGGAATGTTGCTGCTTTTTTGAGTCAGCATACTCTAATTGTAGGCGATCGCTTGCGTGTAATTCTCAAACAGCAATTTGAGCAACTTTCCGGCTTAGAACAAGACATTCTCTACTGGTTGGCAATTTGGCAAGAACCTGTCTCATTCTCTCGATTGCAAACCCATTTGCTGATATCCGTTGACCCAGCGATGGTTTTAGAGGGCATTGTAGCCTTAGAAAGGCGATCGCTTTTAGAAAAATGGGTCAGCGATTATGAACTCTCATTTACATTGCAACCCCTGGTCATGAAAGTGGTGACAGATGAATTGATAGAACATACTGTTCAAGAGATCGATCGAGTTGTGCAGAGTCATGATATTCGTCATTTTCAGATATTGCGAACCCATTGGTTGCTACGACCCGGTACTGACGATATTGCAGGCGATCGCATTTTAACTCAACTTTGGAAAAAGCTCTGGCATTTGTATGGTGCAACTCTTCCACAAATCTTTAATCAGATTCTGTTGTTGTTAAAGAGTCAATCGCCTTTAGCAATGGGTTACATCGGGAGTAATGTTGCGATCCTCTCAGGAATAGACTTGTTATGACCCATCTTTCGGTCTTGGGCTTCTGTACAAGCTTGCTAGTTACGTTGAAAATACATCTATCTTTAGTTACTTTTATGATTGCAACCTTTAGTTTAAAAATTAAACAGACAAATTCCCTGTTCCTTCGATTGCTTGGGTTTAAATAAAACTGCCAATTTGCTAATTTAATAATCGAAATTTATGCTTAATTGTTGTGAAGATTGCCCAATGAGCCGCCCTACCAAACTAAGCACCGAAATTTTGTACTGTCATCACCACGAAGTAATGATTAAAGCTGATAGTCCAACATGTGCTTACTATGAGTATAAAATTCAACCCATGTTGCAAGCTAGAGATAAAAATTGATTTTGAGAGCAAATGAATTCACATTTGCATTCAATTGAATACATATATAACTGTTAAATCTAGGTAAAGGTAAAGCGATGAGCCAGTCGAATTTGAGGGAGCCCTACCTTGGATTGTTTGTTTGGCATCAGGTTTGTCGTTAGACCTTACCTTCTTTGGCTGATATCAAGTCCGGTCAATCGCTTATGATTACCGCATCTGTGCAAAAATCGGAAAAGCCTCTTTCCCCCTGCTCCCTGCGGTCTAAATGATAAGTCTTTAGCCGGACACGATATCGATATGACTCCAAATAGCTATGCGTCATACTAGCTTACGCTTATTGCTGCTGTGACTGGATTTTGAAATTACATCCGGATTAGACAAGAGCAGAGTAGTTTATGTATAAAAAAGAGATTGCTTTGCATGATTAACCAAATTGTCACTTTAGAATCTTGTTGGCATAGTTCTGGTCCGTGGGGAAAAGCCATACCATCATTAGCAGTTCAAATCCTGGAAAAAGTCTTTTTATCAAGCTCTGATATATCAGGCTACTGTTGTGGTGTGCAATGGGAGAGAGAGGAATGGATTTATGCCATTGTCTGCTGTCGTCAAATACTCTACTTGCCTCAAACAGAAATTTTGGGGACAAAGTTGGTGGAAAAAGCCACAGTTGCGACACCAGTTTTTGAATTAGGGGATGTGGTGGAAGTTGATTTTGGTGAAAAACCAACACGTCGTATTATTCAAGGGATTTTTTGCCTGAAAAACAACTGGCTTTATGCAGTAGAGTGGCGTTCCCCAACCTTGTCAGAAATAGAATTGGCTCAAAGTAGAATTATCTGGCTTGCAGATGTGGATTTAGTAAAAGTGAAGGTATGACTGTAAACTAATTAAACGTAACCCAACTGCAAGCTGGTAATTTCCTTTTAACGAAAATTCTGCTGATTTTTCTCTGGCAGATTTCTAGGTGGGATTTCCCCTCCTTGATAAAACTGTTGCTCCAACTTGCCCAAACCAAGCCAAATTAAAACCCCAACTATCATAACTAGGCTTGAAACAATAACAGTGATAATAGAAATCTGATTCTGAATCAACATCAAGAAGGGAAGCACCCCCCAAATTAAGGCTGTGGTCACTGCTACTACTGCTCTCAAACGCTGAATCTGATTTAAAGCAGGTCTACAACTGGCGCATTTTTTTGTGTGTGAATGATACCTATCGAGTAACACTTCTTTTGATAGCGGTGGTGGTAGACACTCTACTTTAAATGGTTCAGCCTTGTATTGCCTTACCCAAGAACGTAACTGAAATACGAAAAGGTCTGCCTTGGTTGGTAAATAAAAAGCTTTAGTAAAGTTGGCGCTACCACCAAGTTTTTCGAGATAGCGTTCTTGATAATGTAAAAAAATCTGATCGTCTTCAAGGACGCGATTTTGACCAATATGAGAATACCAGCGCGGAGTCAGCTTCAGAAATAGTCCTGGTAAATTAGATGAGAACTTGAAGGGGAAGCGAGCAAATAAGCGACATTCTCCCTTACGAATAGGAGTTGCGTAGACCACTGTTAGTGTCCTGCCATACTGCTTGGAGGTGAGATCGTGCCACATCAATCCAGGAGCAATAAACGTAGTATCCTGCCGCCCTAAAGTTCCTTTGCGCGGGCCTTCTGCCCAAGTCCCTTTAAACCCCCACTTTCCCGATTCTATAATCTCTAAATCTATCGGAGACACGTTAGCTCGATTACCGACGGTACGGTGATGAGTGTAAGGAATATGGCTGGTGTCAAGAACGTTTTCCATTAATGTCAGGGCATCGTAGGGTACATCTCTAAACGTGTTAAGGCAAATCCAACCATCTGGGTCTTGTTCTAGTGGTTCAACAATCGGAACTTTAGTTTTAGCTGCATTCTCTGCTCGACCAGGATATACGAACAACATTCCTTGATAAACTGCGGTGGCTAATGTTGCCACACAAGCCCGTTGAGAAACTTCTGCCTTTGTTCGTTGTATTTGCTGTGGTATGAACTCACACTTACCTGTTCCCGAAAAAGCCCAGCCATGATAAGGGCATTCTAGCCATCCCTCATGATTAATTCTGCCTTCCGAAAGCGGCGCTAAACGGTGTGGGCATTGATCTATAAATGCTCGCCATGTCTGTTCATTTTTGTCCCACCATAGAACAATATTCTGCTCTAGCAAGGTGAAGGGAGTTGGCTGAGATTTGTTTAAGTCTTCAATGTAACAAACAGGATACCAAACTTCTTGGCAATCAAAGCTATCTGGATCTAGTCCACCAGCAGGGAACTCTTGTAATACTTTAGTTTGGGATGTTACTTGTTGTTGAGAACCCTCTTGAGGCAAAACACTGTTGGACATGGTAACAATTGAAAAATTCTGTTATTTTCTATCGAGCAAAAATATATCTATTTTTTAATCTTATGGGTGGCAATAAATTGAGGAATCAGTCTTAAGTCTCAAGTAGCTTCATCTGAAGTACAAAATTTGTTGACAAACAGATTGTAAAAGTTTTGACATCAAAAACTATGGATGGTCAAGCATCAACAGCCAGGATTGAATCACGCCAAATAGCTGAAAAGTTAGTTTGTCAGCGCTATTGCTGAATATAACTGGAAAATTTGATTACTTCAAGTCTTGTCAGCTTTTAGAGATGAAGTCTAGGTGGCTCGCGATCTTGTCTGTGACAATCCATTACCTTGGCAGAAGAAATCAACAGTTCAATTGACACTCTCATTGAGTTGCTCAGAGGTTGTTTGAAAAGTATTTTGCTGTAACTTTAAGCACTTTTAGATCTCCCCTAGCCTTAAAAAGGGGGGAACCGGAATCAAAGTCCCTCTTTCTAAGGGGGATTTAGGAGGATCTAGAACTTTTGATACTGACAAGAGGACTTTTCAAACATCCTCTCAGGCTTGGTCGGGAATTCTAGCCGCGATTGGTACACCGCCCAATCCAACCACCTAAAAACCGTGGAAAGTCTCCAGAGTGGCCTACTGGACAACCACGGAAACGTAGAATTTGCTGCCCTATAGTCAAAAAAGGCACTACTAAACCGAAAAAACAAGTGTCAAAATCGGCTTGACTCTCCGACTTCTAAGTATCTACCCTTTAAAATTCTCAACTCAGCATTTTTGGGTCGTTTTGTCATTTCTTAGTCTAAACAGCAATAACCAAACACCTATCTGGAATTCTCAACCGCAAATACATATTGGTCACTTGCAGATTTACACAGATACTTATAAAGTCTCCGCAAAAACGATATTACGAATTACGAATTACTTGTTATACCAGGCTTTTCGCCACTGTTGCATTTGTTTAATTTCTATCTCTTGGGCTTTAACAATTTCTTGGGCTAATTTCTTAATTTCAGGGCGGTTAGACTTACTTAAGGCATCTTGCCCCATTGTTACAGCCCCTTGGTGGTGAGGAATCATCCCATTGATAAAGCGCAAATCAAACTCAGCATCAGCTGCACCTAAGTCTTGACTCATCATCATGCCTTTCATTTGGTCAGACGACATTTCCATCGTATGACCCATTTGGCTATTGTAAGCCATCGGTTTATCTCCCGCCTTGGGATACCAAGCTTGTCGCCACTGCTTCATCTGAGTGATTTCTTGGTTTTGCGATTTGATGATATTGTCTGCTAGCTTTTTGATTTCAGGACGTTTTGATTTCTGCTGCGCTTCTTTAGCCATTTCCACAGCCCCTTGATGGTGGGGTATCATAGCGTCGATAAATCGTAAATCAAAATTAGCATCGGCTGGGCCTAAATCCATTCCCATGCTGTGATTCATCATGCCACTACCGTGATTCATCATCTGCTTGTCATTAGCATTGGTGGTGGTTGCCTTTGTTGCTTGGCTTTGGTTCTGGGAAGCGGTACTAGTACAACCTGTCATTAACGCACTGGCTGAGGCGATCGCACTAAAGGTTAACGCCAAAAAGCCATTCCTCAAAGATACCAGTTGCATAAATCTCACCTAACAGTTTCCTAATTCTATATTTACTTCTTAGTTTTACAGCCAGAAATGAAATTAGCATGAAATCTCACTTAATTAAATAAGTCCAGTATCTTGTTGTTTATTTATCACTCAAAATTGTGTAAGCATCATTAACTAAGTGCATTTTCTCTTGTGCTTGTTTGAGCAGTTGCGGCTGATTTACAAACAAATCTGGATGCCATTTTTTTACTAAAGTTCGATAAGCCTGCTTTACCTCAGCCTGAGAAGCATTTGTTTGCAATCCTAAAATGCCGTAGGCGCGGGTAATTTTATCTTTTTCCGTTTGGGTTTTTGTTTGGCTGGGTGCTTTATTGCTTTGAGTTGAATTTTGCTGTTTGCTAGTTTGAGAACTAGGCGATTGCATCTCTGCTTTCATTCGCGCTATTTCTTCATTGAGTTCCCAATCACGAAATTTCGCCTCCACTTCTTCTGGACGCGGAGACGGAGAAGCTTTTGGCGATGGTGGTGGAGAAACAAATTCTACCCTTGTGCCACTATTTTTAGCAGTCTTTTCCTGTTGTTGCTTAATAACAGGATCTTTCTCAGGGGAAAGTTTAACTCTTTCTGGCTGTGGTGAATATTTTCTATTGGTATTTGTGTATTTTGGTATTTCTTTATAAGGTTGATGATTTGAGAGGATTTTGGCTTTTTCTAACTCTCGTAGCAACCGATTAAAAGCATTTTGTAATTGCTGCAAACCTTCACGTTTATTAGTAATTTCTCCTGGTTCTTGGCTGAATTGAAAGCAAATTACTTTTTCCGCTTGCCGTTCGTATTCAGCCAAAATGGATAACCCTTGGTTGCTAAAACTAGAAAAATAATCTTCAATTGCAGTTATACAAAGTTTAGCAACTTCCTGATGATAAGATTCCTTTGCTAATTGCTCGTCTTGTTTTTGGATATTCTTGTTTAATAAATAAGAAATACTTCCGACGACAGCAGCCCCAACTGGACCGCCTAACAACCAACCAATACCACCACCAACAGCAATAGAACCAGGTTCACTCAAATCATCATTATTATTTGGCTTTGGGGGTAGTATTACTTGTGGTTCGCTAGGAAAAGGAATTAATAAATCTTGCGGTCGTTCTTCTTGGAAAAACTCGTAAGCTTGATAAAGCCATTTCACAGCAGCTAATTGTAATTTATTTAGGTCTTTTTTAAGAGTATTTGTTTGCCAATCTTTAAATTTATTTTCTGCCAATGCAACTGCCGCATCAGGTTGATATTTGGTGAGTAGCTTGGGTAATTCTAGCCAATCGCGTAATTCTTCGATGCTGGTAGTGAAACCTTTATAAATTAAGTTAGCTGCTTTTTGTTTAATTTCAACTTTACTATTTTGTTTATCATCAAAGGATTTTATTTCAAGAGCAATCGGGTCAATTTTAGCTTTTAATGATAGTTGGATTTGAGAAGCGATCGCTTGCACTCTTGGTAAACGCACACTACCACGATTTGGTTGCAAAATCCCTACAATATTTTGCAAAGCTGTTTCAAAAGCCGCTAACCCGCTACTATTGGCAGCCGCAACATCACCTTTCAATCTAGCTCTTAAAGCAGGTAAAGCATCAACACGATATAAATTACTAAAACCTGGAGGTAATTCGGCTCGAAAGCTTTCTGCAACAAACAGCAGGCGATTTTGGACTTGTTTTTGCTCGTCGGGTTCTAGCAAGTTCAGAAAATTAGCAACAAATATAACTGTTTTAATACCGCGATCTAATAGCCAATCTCGCAAATTTTCTCGTTCACCTAAAGTCATTAACTTCCGTGCATCTAATAGTTGAATAACTAAATCTGCACCTAAAAGCTGTTCTTTGACTAAATTATCTTGTTCATCTCTATCATTTGTTCCCGGTAAATCAAGAAATTCTACTCCTGTTTCTAAGAAGGGATGCGGACAAAAAACTTCCACAGATGCTACATCTTTTCGCATCTGCCTATTACCATCAAGAATTGCAAATTGTTGTAGAATTTCTGTGCCACTGCGATAGATTTCTGTACCATCTACCAACATGATACGAGTCCGCACATCAGAGCCATACTTGACAGTAATCGATGCGCCTGTGGTGGGGATTAAATCAATTGGTAAGGTGCGATTTCCTAGCATGGCATTCAGTAAGGTGGACTTGCCATGATTAAAGGGGCCAAATACCGCAATGCGAAAACTAGGATTAACTAGATGATTGCAAATGGTAATTATATCTTGATGCAATTGTGATTTGCGTTCTAAATTAAGTAAACCAGATGCAGATTTCAGAGAATCTGCTAAATCCTTATAACCTGCATACTGTTGTTGCATAGTTCTCGTTCTCAGCTTCTAGCTAGTCATACATATCGTTGAGGCTAACATCTCACATTATTAGGCATAATTAAACATATAATAAAATTTTAGTTCGTAGTGAGCAATTTATCGTTTATAGGCTAATACGGTTCAGTTAAGGTTAAAACTCTTTCTTTATCAAGGTCAAATTTTTTAACGAACCGCAGAGGCGCAGAGGGAACAGAGAGAAGAAAAAAATGCTTAACTGAACCGTATTAGTTTATAGGCAAGCTTATTAAGACTAAACTTCTGACACCATTATTTTTTGTTAGGTTGCGCCAAATTTCCTTTCTTTCTTTCTTTCTTTCTTTCTTTGTGTCCTTTGCACCCTTTGCAGTTCGTTCCTAATTGCCAAAGTCAATTATTTTAACGAACCGCAAAGAACGCGAAGAAAAGAAACATTTAAATGAATCGTATTGACTTATAGTTATGGGAGGCATAGTTCAGAGCCTCCCTATAAACATTTCTAGCTTCTATCTAAGAATGAGAGTAATAAACTGTTATTAGCTATAGTAAGCTAATAAATTGCTATACGCCGCCTCGATTTTTTGCAACTGAGCTATTACATCTTCCTGTAAGTTTTTTAAACGATTGAACTCACTCTCACGATTGATTTCACGGGTTTGTTTCTGTTTGACTAAATTATCTAATTCGGATTTGCGAGATACAATATCATCGTTAATCCGCTTACTCACTTCTCTTTCGTAAGAGTCAAAACACTCTTTTACGGCATTATATACAACCTGAGATTGCTCGTGTGCCACTTGTGGTAAGTGTTTAACTAATTCTTTCTTCGCCGTTTTAACTAACTCCCTACGTGCTTGATCTGCTTGCAAAAATCCTACTCCCAAGCCTAGCAACGCAAATCCGATTGGACCAAGCAAAATACCCGTCACTGCTGTAATTATCCCGCCAATACCAATTACAGTGAAGTAGTTTAACAAAATATTTTTCCAATCGAATCCGGCACCGGCTAGTGCGAAACCAGCAAGATTTCCTTTAGACAGTGATAACAATCCCATTGCCCATTTTGCCCAGCCGGGAGAGTTATCTTCTTCAGCAGTAGTAGTGGTATGTACCTTTACGTCTTTTCCGGTGAGCTTTTCTGTAATTTGGTCTGTGATTTGATTGTAAGATGCACCATATTGTGATGCACTGCGAGAAAGTTCTTTAAAAGCTGCGTTAATATCTTTTTCAGCAGTTAATGTCCAAGCCGCAGATTTGTCGGTAATATATTGCTCAAAGGCTTTTTGCAGTGCGGCGTTAAATGCTTCTCGTTTACCACTACTGAGAAAATCAAACAAATTTAATTCTGGTTGATAGCGTAAGAAGTCGTTTTCAAAGGTATTACCTAAGTTTAAAACGTAACTGCGGAAAGATTCAGAAATCGTTCTTGCTTGAGTATCTCTTGTATTGATAATTTCTTTTTGGAATTCATCCCGAATACCTGTGAGTTTGTTAAACTCAGGTTCCACTGAATCAATCCGTTTTTTTAATTCATTTACATCTTGCTCAAGTAATGGTATACGTCTTGCAACTGCTTCGCGGGTATGATTGCAGGCAAGTCTTGCCAAGGTTCTGACTTGACGAAGTTCTGCGATCGCACGTTCTCTGGTAAGAAAAGTATTAAGCGAATCCATAAACTTCGGAAAGCCAGTCCCATCTAAATCAGCTTGCGGGTTCTTCAACCGTCGTCTGAGTGCTTGAATCGACGAAAGCTCAAATACCCGTTCGTCATAAATATTCTGACCTTCTACAGTACAATATTCTGCTAAATTTGCGTTAAATACTTGCCGCAATCTATTCTCAGATGCTTGTAATTCTTCGACATCATCAGGATCGATCAATGATTCTCGCACCTGATCCCAAGCATTAACTAAAAAGAAAACTGTTAATCCCCGACCTTTGATATAATTTTCTAGGTAGCGACGCTCACCCAAGGTACAAGGTTGAGAAGCTCTCATCACAAACAGAATTGCATGGCAGTTATTTACATAACCCAAAGATAATTCGTTTCGCGCTTCTGTATCATTCAATCCTGGACTATCGACAATTTCGATTCCCTTTTGTAGTAGCGTTAAGGGATACTCAACTACTGCATAATCAACATCGGGAAAGGCTTGTTTTTTCTCTTGCTCTAGTTTTTTAGCTTCAGCCGGATCAATAGTATATTTATATTTAAAGTTCTGAAAATCTAGCTGTTGGGGGCTTTTTCCATCATTAAAATGAATGGTAACTTTCTTTTCTGGTCCATAACGTAAAACTGTTAACACTGCGGTACAAGGGTTAACATCGCTTGGTAATAAGTTTTCACCAATTAAGGCGTTAAGAAAAGTACTTTTTCCCCGCTTCATATCGCCTAATACTAAAAGGCGAAATACACCTTGTTGGAGGTTTTTACTCGCTATTGTAATATCTTCAATATCTCGCTCTAAACTGAGTTTTCCTGATGAGGAGTCCCCAGCTAACTCAGCCTTATTAATTGTTTCAGCCAGTTTATTCAAACATACAGACATTTCCGATCGCACTTGAGCAACCCGCTCTAAATCTTGGATAAATCTGTCAGTTGCTACTTGATTCACCATAATATTTACACCTTAATTAAAGATTGGTTTTTTTAGATTCCAAAAATAATTTGTAAGACATCCATCCCAGCGCCGCAACAATAATAAACCCAGCCAACACTGAGGCTATTCTCACTGCAACTAGTGTTACTACACCAAGAGCAAACAGCTTTCCACCCAGAATCACTTTTTGCATCCAAGGTTTCTGAGAATTTTCTGGCTGATGCTTCACAGTTTGATGAAAAGCTGCATTGGTAGTATGGAGGCTAGTTTCCATTTCCCGGAGTCGCAATTCAACTTCTCGTTCTCGTAGTAAACATTCCCGGAGTTCAAGTTCTTTTTGGCGATCGCTTTCAGATGTCATCGGTATCCACTCCGTCTAAGACAATGAAAAGATGTCAGCATTTACTCGCTAATCATGCTGTATCCTAACTTACGTAAATCTTTAAAAACCCCAGTAAAATTACTATTTTAATTGCCTGCTAAATTGAAGCTGTAGTTAGCCACTACAAAATGCACCTGCTTCCCAGAACTAAAGCCAATACAGTTCAGTTAAGCATTTTTTTCTTTTCTCTGTTTGCTCTGCGTCTCTGTGGTAGCCTGACGCTCCTTCTCTGCGAGACGCTGCGCGAACGTCGCTACCGCTTCGCTAATGCGTCTACGTAAAAAATTGACTTTAACAAAGAGTTTGAGCCTTAACCGAACCGTATTGGAACCAAAGCGAAGCACCGAACTACTAAGGTGCGATCGCATGATCGCAATGGGCATTATTCACTGTAAATGATGCCTAACTTTTGCCAGTTACGCCGTCTGTTTAGAACCTGCTTTTGAGTCTGCGGTCGATTTTAACCGGGTAATGGTGGCTTTACGAATGCGTAGGCGTAGCCCGCACTTCTCTACGAGACGCTCCGCGTAGCTTGCTTCCACGAAGTGGTACGGCAAGCTCAGTGACCACCGCAGGCATCACTCTTGCGTACCCCGCCTGTCATCTCGTATTCCCGGCTGTCTTTGCCATACTTCAACGCCACACCACTTAACAAGCGTTCTGAACAAAAAGACTTGTGTTCTGAACAAACGGGCTTATGTTCTGAACGAACGGGCTTGTGTTCTGAACAAACGGGCTTATGTTCTGAACGAACGGGCTTGTATTCTGAACGAATGGGCTTGTGTTCTGAACGGATGGGCTTGTGTTCTGAACGAATGGGCTTGTGTTCTGAACAAACATATAAAACTAATATTTTAATTTTGAAATACATCTATTAAAGAGAGACGCGATAAATGCTTTCTCTAAGTAGTAGTGCAAAATTAAATATACATCTGTCATTCTGGAGTTTAGTGGGTCATGAATTGAAAGTTCATGACCCACTAAACTCTAGTACAATAGAACAAAAATTTTTGCAAGTATTAATACTGCTTTAAATGTATAAATATTTATATTTTACTTAAATATATTGATTAGCGTAGGCGTAGCCCGCCGTAGGCATCGCACCTTTTTTATCCGACCTCACAAAATTGCGTTGCTCCCTATTAGCATACGTTGTGGCATCATTTGACGATGTTTATCTAGGTGGGTGAGGGCGATCGCTCTTGGCGGCGGGTACGCCGGGAGCGCAATCGTCTGCTAGTTCCTGCTCAATGTCGATGTTTTTCGAGTTGCATTTAGAGCGATGCATAGTTAATGTATTAAACGACACTTATTTTTCGGAGCTTTACTATGTAGTACTACTTAGTTATGCGTACACCATAGCCTTGGTAAGGAGAGCCAGATTCGAGCGGTTGCCTTTGCAACTGCCATTTGGGCAATCGCTCAAATTCATACTTCAATTATGCAACGCCCACTTTTTTACATTGCGCCCGAACAAACAGGAGGCTGTCAGGCAATCACGAATCATTAGCAAGGCTGTAACCATAAAATTACCTGGCTTTTCCCGCCGCTATGCTCAACTGGTGGCAGGCAGTGGCAGACGCTCTGCTATGGCTTTACTTTTATTAATCATCATCAGAATCCCAGGGACCCCCGTGATCATAACCCCCGTGATCATAACCCCCGTGACCATAACCCCCGTGACCATAACCCCCGTGACCATAACCCCCGTGACCATAACCCCCGTGACCATAACCCCCGTGACCATAACCCCCGTGACCATAACCCTCGTGACCATAGCCCCCGTGACCATAACCTCCGTGACCATAACCCCCGTGACCATAACCCCCGTGACCATAACCTCCGTGACCATAACTATAACCACCAGATAGAAGCTGCTGTTCGTTTGTGGATAGTTCTGTCAGCAACTCACATATGTTAATTTGATCCGACATAATTACCTCAGTTTTATTCATTACCTGTTACAAACTGTACCGATCTGAAATACAAATTTGGAGCGATCAAAATCTGGAATTTTAATGCTCCAGACCATTCAAAACCTAATTGAAATTCTCATGGAAGTCATTGTGGCGAACCAACAATGTATCTTAACTTTTATATTTTTCATTGGAGTAGCTACTCCTTCTTTTTATAGATATGGTTATCTATAAAAAGTCTGAAATTTTCTTGATTAGGCGATGTTACAAAAATAGTGTGAATTGCAGCAACAAATCGATGAAAACCGGAATCAAGGTATAAAAATTTTTAAGCAGCTTTCGTAACTTCTCAATAAGCGCTGGTAAAGCTAATAGAGGTGTTTAAGGAAGACAATGGGATAAATCCGGAATGAGCTAGGGTTGCTTTGAGGGCAAAAATCTGGTTTAACAACTTACAAGTGTTTGGGTCTTATCTGAACTGTATTGCATCGCGTCTGATCTTTCCGCAATCCAGGGATTTATAGAGACGCGATGAATCGCGTTTTCTTCCTCAAAATAGAATTTTAGGCAAATTAGATGTAAATCATGCCACCGCTATAAGCCAAAATTTTTATAGATACTCACACAGGTATAGTCAAAATGGATATTAAAAATGGCTTCGTCGGCGCTGTTGGCAACACACCCCTGATTCGCTTAAACAGCTTCAGTGAAGAAACAGGGTGTGAAATCCTCGCAAAAGCTGAATTTCTCAATCCTGGCGGTTCCGTCAAAGACCGCGCCGCACTTTACATCATCGAAGATGCAGAAAAGAAAGGTTTACTCAAACCCGGTGGTACGGTTGTAGAAGGAACTGCTGGTAATACTGGCATTGGACTGGCGCATATTTGCAACGCCAAAGGCTACAAATGCCTAATTATTATTCCCGATACCCAATCACAAGAAAAAATAGACGCACTGATCGCATTAGGCGCAGAAGTCCGTCGCGTTCCTGCCGTACCCTACAAAGACCCAAATAACTACGTCAAGCTATCTGGAAGAGTCGCTGCTGAGTTGGAAAATGCTATTTGGGCGAATCAGTTTGATAACCTAGCCAATCGCCACGCCCACTACGAAACCACAGGGCCAGAAATTTGGAAACAGACAGATGGTAAAATAGATGCATGGACAGCTTCAACTGGTACTGGTGGTACTTATGCTGGTGTGGCGTTGTACTTAAAAGAACAAAATCCAGGAATCAAATGCGTTGTTGCCGATCCACTGGGTAGCGCACTTTATAGCTATGTCAAAACCGGCGAAATCAATATAAAAGGAAATTCCATCACCGAAGGTATCGGAAATGGTCGTGTCACAGCCAATATGGAAGGCGCACCTGCTGATGATGCCATCCAAATCGATGACAAAGAAGCTTTACGAGTAGTTTACCAACTGCTAAGGAAAGATGGGCTGCTAATGGGCGGCTCAACGGGGATTAATGTTGGCGCAGCTGTTGCTCTAGCGAAGCAATTGGGCCCAGGACATACCATTGTCACCATCTTGTGTGATAGTGGTTCACGGTATCAGTCGCGGATATTCAACCCTGAATGGCTAGCTTCAAAAGGACTTTCAATAGATTAGTTAATGGGGAATTGGGAATTGGGCATGAATCAATAGTTCTTCCTCTGCCTCCCCTGCCTCTCCTTTCCTGTGTGTCCTCTGCGCCTCTGTGGTTCGTTAAAAAATGTCAAACATAACTCAACCATCAAACTTTCCGATAATAGACCAACCTTCTTCTTCTAGATGTGTGCGGGTTTGTCAAAATCGCACCTGCAAAAAGCAAGGTGCAGCCAAGGTTTTTGCAGCTTTTACAGCTTTGCCAATTCCTGATGTAACAGTAACGGCTAGCAGCTGTTTGGGGCAATGTGGCAATGGGCCAATGGTGCTGGTATTACCCGATATGGTCTGGTATAGCGGCGTTAAACCCCATGAAGTATCTCTACTGATAGAAAATCATTTGCTAGGTGGTCAAAGAGTCAAACAGATGCTCTATTATCGGTTTCATCCCCAGAAATAAAGCTAAATTTTCAATATCAGGCTCTGTAATCTTGTTGACTGAAGCGAGGCATCCAATGAATATCCAACAGCTGCGTCAATCCTTAAAACAAAACTGGCTGATCTACTACGAGCAAAATATTTCTTGGCTGGTCAAAATGCGAATTTGGGGCACTTACGATGGTCTGCGCCGTCCTTTGTCCGGTTTTATTTTGGCAACACTGTCTGTTTTAGAACCCCAGTTTGATGAAATACTTGCTTTTATGCTGGATCTGAATAACGATCCAGATAAAATAGTTGCCGCTTTAGGTCTTAACTTCAATCCTGATGAAGAGTTACGTTTAATAAAATCAGAGCATTCTATGGCTATATGCCAAGCTGAAATCGAGTCGCCAGACGAGAAGCATTCTGAGGATAAACATCTGTCATCGGTTGTAACTGCTAGCAAAATTGTGCCTAGTTCTCTTGCCAAGACTTTAGACTCCAACTTGTCACGCGCCGATCGCCTTGCGCCATTATTTACGGCTACCACAGAGGTAGATCGCACCCGTAAACCTGAGTTAGTAGTTGCATTTGCTACTAAAATTGCTCCAGATACTCCGGTGAAAACGCCATTATCGGGTTTCTTGAACGAATATCAATCAGTACGTAGCGACTTTGCAGCTTCTCGTCAGACATCGCCCCTTGAACGTTTTCCTTCAGGAACATCGCTGACAATGATTGCTGAAGCCAACAGCAAAGCCAAAACTATGCCATCTGTGGCATTAGCCACCGAGGTTAAAAGCAACGCGCCATCTGTCCGAATCCCTGTAGGGGCATTGCTGGCAATTACCACTGAGATTAACAGTAGTGGTAAACCAGTGCGATCGCTAGCAATTACTACTGAGGTTAAAAGTAACGGCAAGCAACCGAATATTCAACCACAAAATGTTAAAAACAAAGTGAATTTACCAACCACTAATGCCCGTAGTTTAGCTTCTTGGGTAGATGAATTTTGTTACGGCGCTAGAAATAAAGAAGAAGATATTTTGACTTGAATTACTTATGGGTACTCGTGAGAAACAAAGGGGATTTCTATGACTTCACCCTCAGTTTCTCCCACTTTGACTTTTAAGCCTACGCCACCAGCTTTGGTGCGAATGTAACCTAGTCCAAAATAACCATCAGCCGTTTCTGTGTAACTGGTAAGTTTGCCAACCTTTTCATCTCCCACTGCGATCGCACTTCCAACTTCCACAGGGGCACTGAGGCGGATACCCAAAAGGTGTTGTTTTACACCTTTATATGTATTTAACCGAGCAATGGTTTCTTGCCCAATATAGCAACCTTTAGTAAAAGAAATTGTCTGCCATAAACCAACTTCTAGAGGATTGTAATCATCTGTGAGTTCAGCATCTGGGGCGGGACGACCTTGTAATATTCGTAAGGCATCCCAGGCGCGATCGCTCATCTCTACCGCCCCAGCTTCTAACAATTTGTTCCACACCGAAGATTTGTCAGTATAAGGAAAAGTGAAGGTGTATCCGGGAGCCGCTAACCCACTACCCACAGCAATCCGCACCCCCTCAGCCGGAGCGATCGTGTATACTTGGTGATTACCGTAAGGTTGGCCGATGAGTTCGCCAATACCCAATTTTTCTAAAACAGCGTCGCTTCCTGGGCCAATCAGGCTGAAGGTGTTGGTGTATTCTGTAATATCAGATAATTCCACCTTATCGGCATAGAAAATATATTTATCCAGCCATTCCATGAGATATTGGCGGCGGTTGGGTGAAACTAGCAGGATTACCGCATCTTCTCTAACGTAGGCGGTTGCTAAATCAATTGTTCTAGCTGTGGAGGTGACGAAAACCGTATCACAACCTTGTCCTGGCTTGAGTATTTGGAAATTGTTAGTACTTTGGTTGTGTAAGAAATTGAGGCGATCGTCGCCAGCCACTTTGATGCGTCCCCAGGCGGTGCGATCGCATATTGCAACCCCAACTCTGGCAGCTTGGATTGCTGCTGCGTCTTTATCGTCAATTGTAGATGTTGGCATGGTGATGAGAAGTTGCCCTGTTTTAATGTTGTTGCACTGGAAATATTAGCAAATAAGCGTTTCCGGCTTCAATGGCGAAGTACATTAGGATATCTTCTGCTAACCTAACGCCGTGTGCAACTTTATCTCAAACCTATGATGTTTGACAACAAGCGGCTCTGTATCTACGCATCCTCTGGAAATATACTTTTTCAGCAACCTACCCACAATCGAAATACCTTGTTCAATCTCCTCTGGTGAGAGACAAAAAGTTAAACGCATCGCCGGATAACCTTGCTTATCGGGAAAAAAAGCCGAACCGCACGCCAGGTAGACATTTTCTGCAAAAGCTTCGTTACGAATTGTCCCAATCGGAATATCATCTGGTAATTGTACCCAAAGAAATAATCCTCCCGTCGGAACTGTCCACCGGATCTCTTCAGGGAAATAACGCTCCAAAGCTTGCAGCATTATATTACGACTTTGCAGATTATCTGTGCGAAGTCGGCTGAGGTGACGGCGGTAATGTCCTGAAGCGAGATATTCGCTAACTATTGTTTGCGAAATACTGGATGTGTGCAAGTCATGGAGCAACTTCTGCTCAATAATTGCTTGATAATGCTTACCTGTAACTACCATATAGCCCACTCGTAAACCAGGCATTAAAGTTTTAGAAAAGGTGCTTAAATAAGTGACCAAGTTATTTTTATCTAAAGCTTTAATTGGCGCTGGTACAGCATCAAAATTTATTCCTTCATAAGCATTATCTTCTAAAATAGGGCACTCATATTTTTCTGCTAA
Source organism: Nostoc punctiforme PCC 73102 (assembly GCF_000020025.1). Classification (GTDB taxonomy): domain Bacteria; phylum Cyanobacteriota; class Cyanobacteriia; order Cyanobacteriales; family Nostocaceae; genus Nostoc; species Nostoc punctiforme. The sequence continues at coordinate 8,059,173 of NC_010628.1, forward strand.
TGCTAGTAATTCTTGACGATGATTTTGTGTTGTCGTCAATCCTGTCGGATTGTGAAAGGTACTAATCGTATAAATTAATTTCGGGCGGTGGCTGTGGAGATATTGCTCTAATAAATCTAAATTCATTCCCTCCGCAGTCATCGGAATGCCAATAATCTTGGCTCCTAAGTTTTCTAAGATAGAAATTGCACCATAATAAGTGGGAGCTTCCACAATCACCCAATCGCCAGGTTGTACATAATAATTCATCGCTAATGACAACCCTTGCTGAGAGCCATTAGTAATAATTAAATCTTCGGGAAAAACCTCTAATCCTTGATGTACTAGCATCTGAGCAATTTGTCTGCACAGAGTTAGTTGTCCTTGAGGCATTTCATGAGGAAAAAAAATATCAGCATCATCTTGTCTTAATGCTCGTCTAGCAATCAGGTTAATATCTTTTGGTGGATGAGGATAACCGTAACCAAAATTAATCATTCCTGGCTGTGTTTGTGCTTGCACCAGTGGAGTATACATCTCATAAAAAGAACACTTTCCTGGTTTTGTAATTATGACATTTTGGGCTGGAGCAAATTTAGATTCTAGGTTGGTGCTTTTAGGAGAAATGCTGCTGGCAAAATATCCTGAACCTTGACGAGCAGAAACAATACCATCTGCTTCTAAAACGTTATACGCTTCAATAATCGTGAGTTTGTTAACTTGTAAACTTTCTGCCAGAGAGCGGATAGAAGGGAGGCGATCGCCACTTTTGAGTGCGCCATATTTAATCAGATGACTGATGCGATCGCGGATCTGTAAATAAATCGGTTTGGGTGACTGTCTTTCTAACAAAATTTTCATTTTGGCGCACTCGTCAATGACTAAATAATCATCAATACTGGCAATATAAACTATTTCTACCAAGTTTACCTAGTACAGTTGAGAGTTTTTTTACTATACCAGTTGTAATGCGGCTTAACTGTACTAGATCAAATTGTCCAAAACTGTACCTTCTCAGTTGAAAAGTATTACGTGAAAGTAAGAGTAACAGTTCACTGTTTATCAGGTGCTTCCATTATGAATAAATTTAATTTTTTGTTAAATTTACAAAAATATTGGCAACATTTTGTCATCTGGATGGCTAGTGGTTCTGACCTCCAAGTGTGGCACGAATCAGACTGGCGTGGTAACATTTCCTCTTGGCACGCCTACGATCCGATGACAGGAAGCTCTGCCTGTTTTGGTTCTGAAGAAGAAATGCGAATTTGGATTGATAAGTGTTATTACAGATAAAATCTTTTGCCAATCAATATGACAAATAGACAGTTCAGAACAAGCGATGACATTTGGAAACTTTCAATTCAGGAAAATACTGGTACTAAGAGACTTTACCAAATCCGCCTCCTCCAGGAGTTTCTATCACAAAAACATCCCCAGGTTTCATCTCTACTGTTGCTGTGCTGTCTAAATTTTCTTCAATTCCATTCTGACGTTGTATCCAGTTTCGTCCAACAATTCCGGCTTGCCCACCATTTAATCCAAAGGGAGGAATAAATCGATGTCCAGAAAGAATATTAGCTGTCATGGGTTCTAAAAAACGGATGCGGCGGATAACTCCATTACCACCAGAATATTTTCCTTTACCACCGCTATCGGGACGTAGGCTAAAGCTTTCTAAAAGTACAGGATAGCGAGTTTCTAAAACTTCTGGATCGGTCAAACGAGAGTTAGTCATGTGAGAATGAACACCATCAGTTCCATCAAAATCAATTCCTGCCCCAGAGCCGCCGCAAATGGTTTCATAATATTGATATTGCTCATTACCAAAAGTAAAATTATTCATCGTTCCTTGAGAAGCAGCCATGACACCTAAAGCGCCATATAAAGCATCGACAATGGTTTGAGAAGTTTCTACATTACCCGCTACCACTGCTGCTGGATAAGTTGGATTCAGCATACAGCCAACCGGAATAATAATTTCTAGAGGGTTAAGACACCCGGCATTCAGAGGAATATTATCATCAACCAAAGTCCGAAATACATATAAAACTGCGGCTTGAGTTACAGCTTTCGGAGCATTGAAATTACTATTTAGCTGCTCAGAAGTTCCAGTAAAATCAATAGTAGCACTGCGGCTTTCTTGATGAATTGTCACTTTTACTTTAATTCTTGCCCCATTATCCATCTCATAACTAAATGAGCCATCTTTGAGAAGATTGATAGCCTTTCTGACTGACTCCTCAGCATTAGCTTGCACAAACTTCATATAAGCTTGAACAGTCTCAATTCCATATTGTGAAATCATTTTATAAAGCTCTTGTCTTCCCCGTTTATTTGCAGCAATTTGTGCCTTAAAATCAGCAATATTTTGGTCAGGGCTACGAGCAGGATAAATATGATTTGAAAGATGCTGTCTTAGCGCGGTTTCTTGGAAATTGCCATCTTCAACCAAGAGAAAATTATCAAAAAGAATTCCTTCTTCTTCTACTGCGGTACTGTGAGGAGGCATTGAACCAGGGGTAATTCCACCGATATCTGCTTGATGTCCACGAGAAGCAACAAAAAATAGGGGAGTGGGGAATGAAGTATTTTCACAATTCTCTAGAAAAAGAGAAGTAATTGCAGTGACATCAGGAAGGTGGGTTCCGCCGTTATAAGGGTTATTAGATAGATAGACATTTCCTGGTTTTAGGGTGTCACCTTTATCATTAATTAAACTGCGAACACTTTCGCTCATAGAACCTAAATGTACGGGAATATGAGGGGCATTTGCTACTAATAATCCCGATGAGTCAAAAATAGCACAGGAAAAATCTAACCTTTCTTTGATATTCACAGACGTTGCTGTATTTTGGAGAACAATTCCCATTTGTTCGGCGATAAATTGATAGAGATTTTTGAATATTTCTAAGCGGACTGGATCTGGTTGCGTTGTTGTGTACATGTTTGATTCTTATTCTTTGCTAAAATTATCTACTAAAGTGATTAAAGTAGTTTAATGAAGATTCGGCCTGCTACACCTGATGACGTATTACTAATTTTTTCCTTTATCCAAAAAAAGTCTGAGTTTGATAGAAACATTGGTGCTTACTCTGGTGTACTTCAAGTTACTGAAGATAAGATACGTAAAACAATTTTTGGAACAGTACCTTTTTCTTATGTTTTATTTGCAGAAATCTCAGAGTGTGTAGTTGGGTTTGCTTTATATGGATTTAGATACTCATCTTTTATAGGGCAACCGAGTATTTGGCTTGATGATTTGTATGTGGACGAAGATATGAGAAGTCAGGGAGCAGGAGCCGCGTTAATGAGTTATTTAGCTCAAGTTGCAAAGGACAATGACTGCACCCATTTTGCGTGGAATGCTGATGTTCGCAACAGTCGCGGACTTAATTTTTATGATAGGCTAGGTGCAAAAGTTACGGAGCAGAAAGGTAATCGCTGTTTTTTAACCTGGATACCACAAATCCTTGCTGTATAAGCAGTTTATAGGCGCTGTAAAATTAAATGATTACATTCAGTTAATCTTGCTTGCCAATGAGGTTCCACTACAATTGTGCTAATTTTTTCTACAACGATCGCAGGCCCATTAATACTATCTTCTGGTTGCAAATCTTCTCGCCGGTAAACAGGCGTATCATGCCATCTATCAGCAGTAAACATCCTTACTATCTCAACTGCTTCGGGGGCTTCAACTATAGAACGTGTACGAGTAATTAAGGGTTCTTCGGGAGTCTCCATTTTCTGAATTACTTCTACTGAAGCTGATTCAACAATTAAAGTTTTCTCTAATTGAATGAAACCATAGCGGGATTTATGTTCATCCTCAAATTCTTGCCGCATTAGTACCACATCATCGGCAAAATTAACGGTTAAAGTAGAGTTAGTTCCTTCATATTTTAAATTTACTTTTTTGACTATTTCTACTTGACTACGCGCTTCATTTATTTCACTTCTAGCTTGAGTTTCTAAATATTCCATTAACTGGTGTAATTTAGGGATTAATGCTTGGATTAAAGGCTGTTCTACTCCTCCTTCTCTAATCGCCCTGACATCTGCTAATCCCATTCCATAGGCGGAGAAAACACCAGCATAAGGGTGAAGAAATATCTTTTTCATGCCCAAGGTATCGGCAATTAAACAAGCAACTTGCCCGCCTGCGCCGCCAAAACAACAAAGCACATATTGGGTAACATCATAACCTCGTTGTAGACTGATTTTTTTAATTGCGTTTGCCATATTTTCTACTGCGATCGCAATAAATCCAGCCGCTACCTGTTCGGGAGTACAATGATTTAATGTAGCGCTTTGAATATCTTGAGCTAATTGGGTAAATTGCTGAATGACAGTATCTTTATCTAAAGGTAAATTGCCATCAATTCCAAAAACCGAGGGAAAATATTGTGGATAGATTTTGCCTAACATTACATTGGCATCTGTAATCGTTAATGGCCCCCCGCGTCGGTAACAAGCAGGCCCAGGATTTGAACCAGCAGATTGAGGGCCAACACGATAACTAGAACCATCAAAAGAGAGAATTGAACCGCCTCCAGCCGCAATGGTATTAATTGCTAATACGGGAACTCGCATCCGCGCCCCAGCAATTTCTGAATCTAGTTGTCGTTCATACTCTCCTTTAAAGTGGGCAACATCTGTACTTGTTCCTCCCATATCAAAGGTGATAACTGAGTCAAAACCGGCTCTTTTACTAGTTTGAACTGCACCGACAATACCGCCAGCCGGGCCACTCAAAATACTATCTTTGCCTTGAAATTGTTCGGCTGCGACTAAACCGCCGTCAGATTTCATAAACATTAATTTGACTCCAGGTAACTGACTCGCTACTTGGTTGACATAGCGGCGTAAAATCGGAGTTAAATAAGCATCAACTACTGTTGTATCTCCTCGGCTAACTAATTTCATTAACGGACTAACTTGATGAGATACAGATATTTGTGTAAAGCCGATTTCTTGGGCGATTTGGGCGATTTGTTGTTCGTGTTTGGGATAGCGATCGCTGTGCATAAAAACAATAGCACAACTCCGAATTCCTGTGTTGTAAACTGCTTGCAAGTCATTTTCGGCTTGTTGAATATTTACAGGGGTTAATTCATTCCCATAAGCATCATAACGTTCATCAATCTCAATCACCTGCTCATAAAGCATGGTTGGTAAAACAATATGACGGGCAAAGATGTTAGGACGGTTCTGGTAGCCAATTCGCAGTGCATCTTTAAACCCTTTGGTGATGATAAGAACAACTCTGTCACCTTTCCTCTCTAACAGCGCATTTGTTGCTACTGTTGTCCCCATTTTTACTACTTCTATCGCTTCAGTAGGAATGGGTTCATTGCTAGAAATACCCATAATATCTCGAATTCCTTGGATGGCTGCATCTTGATATTGTTCGGGATTTTCTGAAAGCACTTTGTAGACTATAATCCATTCCTGATTAGGCAGAGTCACAATTAAAAAACGCTCAGGATGTCTTGAGAGTCTGTCTATAATTGCCTGATTATTAGTAACGGTAACAATATCTGTGAATGTACCACCGCGATCGGCAAAAACCTTCAACATTACTCTGTTTCCTGTATAATCATAAAAAATTACGAAATAGCTCAAATACCCGTTGTCAATTAATATTCATCTATAAATTGAGGATGAACCCAAAGAAATTCACGGCGTTTGTTTTGCACCCGCACTAGACCACCAAAACTAGGATCTTTCTCTTTTAATAAGGTGTGTAATTCTCGCAAAATTGAGCCTTGAGCGCGGATTGCATCGCCTTCCAAGAAGGAAGCATCGCTCTTGGACTTTCCAGCCAAAGCCATATCACTTCCCTTCAAAGTAGACTCGATGCTTTTCTGTCCTAAATCAAGTTGTTCTTCAATGGCTTTGTAGGTAGTATCATCCAGTATAAATTTAGTTGCCGAACCTGCCACAGGTAAGACTAGGCTCAGGGTTCCGGTCAAAATTCTGAGATAGGGGACTGCTTTGGTGAACCACTCACGCGGTAAGTCTAATTCATAGACTCCCTTTTTCTTGTCGTTGGGATTTAAAGCTGGAAGTGGTTGACGTGCGTGTTCGCACCAGAGGGTGAGTTGAAACTTAGCACTAATCCATTTGGGGCGATCAAAAAATCCTGGTTCAATGGGTTTAAAGCTGAACAGGCGCGGGCCATCTTTCGCTTCATCGGTGAGCATCTGCATCAGTTCTGCAAACTGCTGATCGACCTGGCTTAAAATGGTACGTTGCTCCTGAGATAATACCTGAAAGCGTGCTTGATCTAGGCGATCGTACATAACCAAATCTTTGCGGATGACGTTTAGCTCGTCTTTCACAATGTATCGGAACTGCTCAATGCCAATTTCTTGGGATGGGGGTTGAGCAGTTGGCGCGTTATTCAGCAATTGATCGATGTTTTGCCATTCGCCACACCCGGAAATGGGACACGGGAACTCATGGCGATTTTTCTTTTTGCTTTCAATTAGTTTTTGTACCTCAAACAGTCCGTTTCCAGGGGCATTCATACCGCAAGTTTCAATGCAGGGAACCATCACATTACAACGCAATCCTTCCCAGAAATTCTCGACTAGCCATTTAATCTCTTCTGTGAGATATGACAGGAACCTTTCTGGATAAGCTGCCCGTACCGTAATTTTTACATCAGTGCCAACATATTCCAGCAATGCCCGACCGTTGTAATCATTGTCAAGCATTAAGCCCCGTTGCCAATGGATGCTGTTTTCGTAATTCGCCCGTCCCAGCGAGTATTTGTGCAACCGAACAATTAACTGGTAAAACAAACCTTCTGCTACTGCAAACTGTCCGCGACTGTCCACAATGCGGCAGATTTGCACCTGTTGTCTATCTCCCGCTTCTGGTTGCTCTCCCCAATTGGGCAATGGCTCCGGGCGTGTGTCGGGAACGAGTTGAGCAATTAGGCTGGTATTGCTAGTTTCTGACGGATCGAAAACCACTTTGTAGGATAGATCAAAGCGTTCCATCAGCCGCAGAAAGATTGGATGCAATTTTGGGGGGTAGCCTTCTTCGCCTGCAAATGGCGGATGGCTCCACAACTGGCTGAGATGTTTAAATTCCACTAAACCGTTGCGTTTGCGTGTTGTTTCATCATCTAGCACGAAGCTGATCGCCTTTGCCAGCCAATCGGGTTTGAGAATGACGATATCGCGTAGTGTTGGGTCGTAATGGTAATGGATGAAATGCCCTAATATATGGGAGATGCGAAGAAACAGTTCTGCTTGCTCCTCATCGATTCCCTGTTCAGCGCAGATGGTAATGACATCATCGTAGGGGAGATAGGCTTTGTCACTTGTCTGTAAAGTTTCCCGCACCTGTTGCCACTTTGCTGGAACGGAACGCCCCATTTCGGGAAGAGATGCAGCGACACGAGCAATAGTATCTTTTAATTCTGCAAGACCAGCGCAATCCGTCGTATCCTGGTTGGGTTTGCTGTCTACATGGAAGAAATCGATTACCGTATCTTTGCCGAATTGATCCAGAATTTCTTGTCTGTCAATGTCCGGTTGTCGCTGTCCGGGGCCGCCGTGGGTTGCGACGACCAACACCTTTGCATCTGGTTCTCGATTTTTGATCAGCGTAATCCACTCTTTGACAAAGCCCTGCTGGGGACCTTCCCGTGGCTTCCAGATCACCAGATACACGGCTGGGGCACTGAAAAACAACTGGTGCGTCGGTCGATAAACCCGTTGACCGCCAAAATCCCAACCATTGAGTGATATCTCTGTGCCACTGTCGGGATCGGTGACGATTACAGATTTAATTTCAATCCCGTGAGTCGTGGGGCGACCATCCTCCCATTCATCTCCCCGCAATGCTCCCAACAGACAACTTTTGCCCACCTCACCCTCACCAATTAGGATCAGTTTGGCTTCATTCAGCGTCACCTGTGCTTCTGATCTTGCCCGCAGGTATTGCAAGACTGCTTCAGTGCCTTGTTCGTAGGCAGCAGCAAGATCAGGATTGAGGGGATTGTGGTCAAGCTGGATATCGTCCAGGTGAGGAAGTTGCCCTAGCGATGCTGGCAAGTCGGTTAGACAGTTGCTTCCTAGATAGAGTTCTTCCAACTGTGGGAATTCATTCAGCCAGTCAGGCAAAAAATGCAGTTCACAGTTATTTGCCCAAATCCTCCGAATTTGCTTAATTCGTTGAATGCATGGAGGAAGTTTGCTCAGTGGATTACCACCATCATCAGCTCCTAAAATGATAAATTCTAAACTTTGGAGTTTATCCAGTGATTTAGGAAGTTCCGAAATTTGGTTGCCACCAATGCTGAGTATTTCTAATACATGCAGATCACAAATCCATGAAGGAATTACTTCTAAATCGTTTGCGTAAATATATAATTCTTTCAACCCTTTCAGTTCTTTTATGACTGATGGAACTTGTCTGAGTAGATTACTTCCACAATCAAATATCTCTAAATACAGTAGGCGACTTAATGAATTTGGCAGTTCCGTTAATTCGTTGTGGGAGAGGTCAAATGATTGTAACTGAGTCAGGGATGCGATCGCTTCTGGCAGTTCTGTCAATTGGTTGTTAGAGAGGTCAAGCCGTTGCAACCGAGTCAGGGATGCGATCGCTTCTGGCAGTTCTGTCAATTGGTTGTTGCGGAGGTTAAGCTCTTGCAACTGAGCCAAGGATGCGATCGCTTCTGGCAGTTCTGTCAATTGGTTGTTAGAGAGGTCAAGCCGTTGCAACCGAGCCAAGGATGCGATCGCTTCTGGCAGTTGGGTCAGTTTATTATTGGAGAGGTCAAGCGTTTGCAACTGGGTCAAGGATGCGATCGCCTCTGGCAGTTGGGTCACTTGGTTTCTGGAGAGGTCAAGCTGTTGCAACTGTGTCAGAGATGCGATCGCTTCTGGTATCTCAGTGAGTTCTATCTTGCTGAGATCGAGTTCTATTGCTCCCTCTTGCCGTGCTTTTTCAATGCGCTGCTCTGCTTTTTGATAAGCTTTATCTCTTGCCATGAGCAAATCCTTTCTTTCACTACCAAAATCGGAGTAATAGCCAGACTCTTATTCTAATGTCAAAAGTAGATTCAGCTTGGTACAGAATTTAATTAATTTATAGCGAATTAAATTTGGCTATACCCTGCATTGTTAGTGTATAGGTCTGCATTGTTAATGCGTCGGCTTGCATTGTTAGTGTATAGGTCTGCATTGTTAATGCGTCGGCTTGCATTGTTAGTGTATCGGTCTGCATTGTTAATGCGTCGGCTTGCATTATTAATGCATCGGTCTGCATTGTTAATGCGTTATTTTGTATTAAAAACGCTATGCCTTTACGCAAAACTGTACCTATTTATTTTAATTTGGTTAAAAATTTAACTACGTCAAATAATGCTGAGAATTAGATAGCTTGCTGATTTAGCGGAATTACAATTACAAATTCTGTCCCCTTTCCAGGAGCGGAAATGCATTCTAATTTTCCCTGATGTTTTTGAGTAATAATCTGATAACTAATAGATAAACCTAATCCCGTACCTTTCCCAACTGGTTTAGTAGTAAAGAATGGTTCAAACAACTGTTTTTGTACTTTTTCTGGAATGCCTGTACCATTATCAGCAATGCAAATAACTACCTGATTATCGCTAGTGAGTTTAGTATGAATGCGTATCTGGGGAGTAGAAAGCGCTTTTTCTACTACTTCCCACTCACTATTCTCCACTGCTTCTTCTAAAGCATCGATCGCATTTGCTAGAAGATTCATAAATACCTGATTCAGTTGTCCGGCATAACATTCTACTAATGGCAGATCGCCGTACTCTTTGATAATATCAATTGTTAGAGAGTTAGATTTAGCCTTGAGTCGATGTTCTAGAATGAGCAATGTATTATCTATACCCTCATGGATATTTACAGCTTTCATCTCTGTTTCATCTAACCGAGAAAAGTTTCGCAGAGATAGGACAATTTCTGTGATTCTTTCGGCACCGACGGTCATAGAAGTTAACAATTTGGGCAAGTCTGCTATTACGAAATCTAGGTCAATGGCTTCTGTTTCTTTTTTAATTTCTGTTACTGGATTAGGATAGTTTTGCTGATATAATTGCAGTATCTTCAGTAAATCTTCAATATATTGATTGGCATGGGTGATATTGCCATAGATAAAGTTGACTGGATTGTTGATTTCGTGCGCTACTCCTGCTACTAACTGCCCCAAACTGGACATTTTTTCGCTATGTATGAGTTGAGATGCTAAATGCTTTGCCTCTTGGCGTAATTGTGCTTCTGAGTATCGCAATATCTGCTCTGCTTGTTTGCGCTGGGTAATGTCGTGGAGAATGACGACATACTCCTGAAAATCCTGATGGGGCCTGTCTGAGATCGAAACTTCTAGGATTTTGTTTTTGCCATTGCGGAGTAAGGTTTGTTCGCTGCGCTTTGCCCACTCGTCTGGATAGTAGACTAATGCAGTTAGCCATTTATTGAGGTGATTTCCCCGCAATTCAGATGGGTTGACACCAAAGAAAGATTCAGTGGCTGGATTCGCTTGCTGGATAATACCTCGATCGTCCACAACTAAAATACCATCTTGGGCAACAGTAAATAGGTGTTCGGCAGCTTCACGGGCTTCTGCGATCGCCACCACTTGCGGTAAACTTGTCCAACAAGCGATCGCTACTCCCACAAATGCCACCGTCATCAGCAGCACCACAAATATATTCTCCCCCGCCTCACTTGCCGTTTTATTAAGTTTGACACCAAATAACCAGCCAACTGCCACTGCGCTGCACAGTAAAAAAATCAGGATGCTCACCTGAAGAACTACTGAGTCTTTGATCATCACCACAGGGCGCGATTTATATCGCTGCATCCACCAACTGGGATGAAATGGAGGGAATTTCACCCGGCGAATCACTGCATCTATTCCCATAACCCCAATGGGAAATAATAGCCCAATTAGCAAGTTGAGCCAACCCCAGGCAAGTCCGCCCACCACTAACACCACAACTTCTAACAGCAGAATCGCCAAAGATATGCGAGGGAACAAAACTTCCGAGCGATCGCGCCGCAGCCAAAGCCCCAAATGCAATAACATAAAGGAGACAAACCAGCCAACATTACCAACGGCTACGATTCGCGCGACATCTCCCCAAATCAAATAAATTAGGCACAACACCAGTGTTAATGTCAGTGCCGGCACAAACACACCCCGACGTGAAACAACGGAAAATACAGGTGAGATGTGTTTGTCTAAAGCCAACTGATACAAAATCCGAGGACAATTAGAAACAACCGTTGCCGAACCTAAAAGACAAGCAGCTACTAGCAAAAAGGAAACACTTATAGCTGCTGATTTTCCCCAGAAAGGTTGGGAAGCCGCCACAAGATTCATAAAAGCATTGTCTTTGAGGCTGGGATCGGTTGCTAACCGCATCATTACCCAAGATCCCCCCAAAAAGATAGGTGGCATCATCCAAGCCGCAACATCTAGAAAACGTAGCGTCTGAGTGGGTTGGCGGCTATCGGCGACAAAAGAAGAAGCCGTTTCACAACTGTAGGTGGCATAAGTGACGAAAAAGAACCACTTTGCCCAATCGACAAAACCCAGAGATGACCAATTGCTAGGAAAAAACCCTGGACTATCACCAGAGAAAGCTAACCAGCCAAGACCCTGTACACAGAAGGTAATTAGCAATCCAAAGGCTGGAATTACAAAAAATAAATGTAAAATACTGAGGGCGCGAGTTCCACTAAACGCGACTATAAACGGCAACAGTGTAAAGCCAATATCTAAAAGTATTTCTGGACAGGCAATACCCAGCGCCTCCAAATTCACCTTAATTAAATCTTTGAGGACGATAGTATTAACTGACAGGTAAGAAACCCAGTTGAGCAAGTATCCAATTGCTGCATAGCAAGCTATTCCTGGATAGTTTTGCAGCAACTTAGTAGCATAGTTAGGCGTTCCTCCAGCCACATTTATAAAATGCATACCCAAGCGTTTTACCTGGTAGTTGAGCAGCATTCCGAAAATCACCGCAGGTATCCAGACAAAAATAGCTTGGGGACCGAGAGCAGCATGAATTGCTGGAACCAATGCTGTCCAGGAAATATGAGCTGTTAAACCGAAACCCCAACTTTCAACAGCACTTAAGCTTCTAGTCAAGCCAGGGTAAGAAGATTGGCCCAAAGTGGGATGAGCAGGATGGGACATCATTGGCAGTGCTGGGTGGGATACTGTAATTAAACTTATTAGCTAGAGTTCCCATCTTCTAAATGTTCTGAACAGAGACTTTTTGCTCGAAATCATAACATATTCACAACACCAGCATTTCTTTACACCATAATTTGGTCTTCCAGGTGTAGCTGATAGTAGCCTGTCTTTACTCCCACTCCATGCTTTCAGGAAGCTTCTTATTGAGAAAACGATCCATGCACCGCTCCGCTAAAGCCGCGATGGTTAGCGATGGGTTAGTGCAGGCAGTCGAACCAGGAATCAAAGAACCATCTACAACAAACAAATTAGAATAGCCGTGGACTTTGCCGTAAGTATTGCATACAGCACCCATAGTTGCACCACCAAGAGGATGCGCTGTCGCACTAAAGTCAAGGGGTGCGCCAAAAGTTGTACCATTTGCTTGATTTAGCCGTTGGTAAGTATACTGATTAGCCTGGGTAATTTTCTGATTATTGGCTGAGTCTTTTGGCCAAAACAGATTAGCTGATTGCGTAGAAGTATTGTAGGTCAGATAGCCCTCTGGCTTGGCGATCGCTAGACTCAGAGGAGCTAAAACACCTTGTGGAACTATCGGAAAAGGAAGTTGCTCAATGACTAATGGAGCGATGGGATTGTCGAAGTCTTCAATTACTACCGATGCTGGCCCGCCTAATGTGGCATTCGTTTGATTAGAAGTAACGATCGCACTTATCCCATCACCGTTAGTTCCCCACAATTTTCCGACTTGATTGTTCAGGCGACCCAATGTGCCATTGTGCTTGGCACGTAAAAGCAATTCGGTGGTGCCAATGGAACCGGCTGCTAAAAACAGATAGCGACAGATAAAGGATTTTTTAGCCAGCACAACTCCCCGCTCATCGATTTGATTGCAGGTAACTCGGTAACGCCCAGCATGGTATTCTTCGATCGTGTTGACTACGTGTAGGGGTCGGATTTCCACCTTTTTAGTAGCTTCTGCCCTGCTCAGATAATTTCGATCTAAGCTATTTTTGGCACCACTATTAAGACCATAGTAAGCTTGACCTGCGATCGCAGAAGGAACCTTCTTACCCGCAATTTCTTGGCGAACGATATCCCAATCAACAGCTACATCAAGTTTGCGGGCTTTTAAACCAGCTTTGGCTGCTTGCTCTAATAAAATACGGCTTGCTAAATAGTAGTCAGTTTTTAGAATATCATCCGGTATGGGAGATGGTTTGAGGACGGAACGCACCCTTGGATAGTAAACTTTATCCAGTTCCTCATATTTGATACTGCGTGGAAAGACTTGATAAAAAAGTTCTTTAGTTGGCTGATAACTGACAGCATTGTAGACTAGCGAACCGCCTCCTACCCCTGCTCCACGATAAGCAATAATCCCATCGCCTACCTTAACATCCAGGACACCAGTATAAATATCAATTGGAACTTGGTTGAATATAACTGTAGTCGGACTTAACCAAGTAGACCGACCATCTGGGTTTTGATATGTGGAGAAAGTATTACCTGCGGCGGTGATTGGCCATCGTCGTCCCCGTTCCAATACTATGGTTTTAATTCCAGCTTCACCAAGGCGCAATGCTGCAACTGCTCCACCAAAACCGCTACCAATCACCAGCGCTTCTACACATTCTTCACCACGATAGGTTGCAGAAGCAATCTTAGACACGCCTATGCTTGCAGTTGCTGCCAGTGTTGCCCGAATAAATTGACGACGTTTAATTACGCCTGACATACTTGATTTCCTGTACGAGTTGATTATGCACCGACACGTTGACATACCAGTTGAAATAACTAGCTGTAATTGATGTCTTTAAGGAATTACAGAAGTAACTTAAAAATCTCGACCACCTGGTTATGGCAACTTCTGTTACATTCGTTGCACAATCCCAAAAATATCAGTATCAAAAATAGTTGATCTGCCAAATTGCCAAAAACTTGTTCTTGTGTATTTTAGGACTAGCCCTTTCAAGGTGACTCATAAAATCTCTTATTTTTCCTCAGCGATCTCTGTGCCTCTGCGGTTTAAAAGTATTTTTTCTAACCACAGAGGCGCAGAGAACACAGAGTATAGAGCTTAAAGAGGAATCTATTTACCAAAATTTTTACGCACCTTGAAAGGGGTAGTCTTATATTTAGAAACTTTCAAATAAAAAAGTATCTAACTACTGATTGTGGGGTAAGCGTCTCACCCGCCTGTAACACTTCACGCTATTCTTGATTAAACGTCAGCGAACAAGTTTATTGCAGCGAACTTTAAAAAGCATGGGTGGCAAATTAATTGTATTTGAAGGGGTGGAAGGCTGCGGCAAAACCAGCCAAATGCAGCTTTGTTCTCAGTGGTTGGAAAGTTTGGGTGTTTCTGTGGTAGTCACTCGTGAACCAGGGGGAACAGAGTTAGGCTTACATCTTCGCCGCTTACTACTAGAGAAGGCAGAGGATAAACCAGTTGCAGAAGTGACAGAACTTTTATTGTATGCTGCTGACCGATCGCAACACGTGGAACAAGAACTTAAACCAAATCTCGCAGCAGGGAAATATATTTTATGCGATCGCTACACTGACTCTACCATTGCCTACCAAGGATATGGTCGCGGTTTGAATATGAGTTTAATCAATCAGCTTAACTATATTGCCACTGCCGGCTTAGAAAGTGACTTAACTATTTGGCTAGATATCGATGTCGAAGTTGGACTAACCCGCAAACGGGGAGATGGAATCGCATTAGACCGCATTGAACAAGAAACAATCGCTTTTCATCGGCGCGTTCAGCAAGGATACGCAGAGTTAGCAGCATCTTATCCTTCAAGAATTGTGCGGGTAGATGGCAGCTTGAGTAAAGAAGCTGTGCAACAAGTAATTCAAGAAATTCTGCGCGTACATTTGAAGGGATTGCCATAGATATCGTCTCAAATTTTGAAGGCAAAATTTTTTGAACTGTTTACTTAGCGACTTGCAAAAAACAAAAGCGGTCGCTCCCTTTAGCTTAAAGAGCGATCGCTAATTTTTAAATTACCAAATAAAGATTAAGCAGCAACAGGTTCTAACAATTTGATGTCAGAGAAAATAAATTCCTGAATAGATATTTGTCCTGCTGTTTCGGTACGAATCTCCCGACGATTTAGGATAAAATAATCGCCAACTTTTTCATATTCATCGACAAATTCGCTTCTACCGCCCTTTTGTTCCCCAGTTTTGGGGTCATGGTAAACAGAGTCATAGCGGTGGGACAAGTAGCCTTCTCCGGTGTCGTGGCTGCTGAAAGTGTCAATTGTCACGTAAGTACCGTGGATTAGACGGTGAACATGACACACTTCATTATTGCGGACTTTATATTTATCGCCCTCAGCCTTACCACCCATTAAAAGCTCAACCGCACCAGTTTCATCAGTTTTGCCATAGCTAAAGGTATTGGCGCTGTGGGTGTCTTCAAAGCTGCGGCGGACGCGGTGAATTGCTATCTCCCATGCTTGACCATGAATTGCTTTCTGGGCTGGCTCGTCATCTACATCCAAAACTTCGGCTTTCAGATTGGCAGTGATGATAACCTTGCCTGTAAAAACTTTATCATCTTGCTTATAGGTAATATTTGCGGTATAACCGGGAAAATTCTTGTCCCAAGTATAGCGGTTCTCATAAGCAGCCCGGAAAAGTTCCTGAGCAGAGAGTTGTGTAACTGTCATGTGCTTCTCCTAGTCGCTACTGTAAATTAGCGTTTTAGTTTCCTTGGTATTAGCATAGAAGTAATTGTTGAGGCTTGGATAGTCCCCAACTGGGTACACTTATGCTTATGGTTAATTCTCTCCACGCCATATTTCATGCGATCGCTAATGTCCAAAATGAGCAAGAATTAAGGCTAGCTCTCACGGATAAAATTGGTGAGCATTTTGGTGTGCAAAATTGGGGTATTTATCTCCTAGACGATCGGCCAACGACCCAAATCGATGTTCAGGGTATTCCGGCAGTATGCTTAGAAAGCAATCCAGTCGGGCGCTACGTGGTTGAGCGTCACGCTCCCGCCCATGAGCAGTTATTATTATCACCAGGAGACTGGAAGCATTTTTGCTCGCGTTCCGATCACGAACACGTAATGACTGGGCCTATTGTTTGCGATGGCCGTCTTGTAGGAACGCTTAACTTGGCTCGTGATAAGGGGAATCCTGCTTTTAATGGCAACGATTTAGCCGATCTGAGTGCATTATGCATCCATTTATCAGCAAAAATGGCGACTCTACGGACGACAAAACCACAAATATCCAATTCCCTTTTAGTAAATCCTCTAACAGCGCGTGAGTTAGAAATTGCCGAATTAGTGGCGCAGGGGTTAACAAACTCAGAAATTGGGGAAAAACTTTGGATTACGCAAAATTCTGTCAAACAAGCTTTGAAGAGGATGTTTCGTAAGCTGAAGGTTTCGGCGCGTGCAGAAATGGTGGCAAAGCTGCAAGATATAAAAGTTTCTTAAAGGAGATCGGAGGCAGTTTCCTCTCCTCCTTGCTCTTTACCCCATATATTGCAAAATGTAATTTTGCAATATATGGGGTCTCAACTATTTAGTTAACACTTACAGCAGTTTTTAAATTAATAGACTATACCACACCTTGCTACTTGCCCTAGATGTATGTAGCCTATAAGTTTAAAATTTGTTGCAAATTTAAATTATTTTTGTTGCAATCAATTTTTTAACTATTTTCTTAACTGTCTTATCTGTCATTGCATTTTGTTGGCGATGACGGCAGAATACTACGTGACAGTAAAAAATAGTTGTCAAAAATGCAATTATCTCAATAGACTTGATTCTTTTTAAAGGGGAAAATTAGTGAGTTCGTTAGAGCAAAAACATATCGATATCTTAACACAAGGTAAAGACATCAAACTGTCTGGTAATCCCATTCAAACTGAAAATTTTTCTATTCAAAACACTCTACGAGATGGGGGGAAAATCCGCTTCAAAATTCGTTATTCTGCCGAACTACAGGGTTTTTGCCTACTGGAAGTTTTTCTGATCGGAGCGCAAAACAGAACACAAACTGCTAGCATGACTATTCCCAACGGTGGCTCGACAGCTACTGTTCAAGAACAAGAACAAGAATTTGGTATTTGGGAGCCAGGAGATTATTACTTCTTTTTCAAAATGTCTTCCAATAATGGAACATTTTTTATTGAGGATTATCAACTTTATTGGTCAGCTAGTTAATTAGTTTAAAATCTTTTCCAGCCGCCATCATTTAAAAATGTAGATAGTTCTTGGTGTTACTAATTCAAGAGCCAAAAAGTTCACGCTCAAGATAAATCTGAGCAAAGAAAACCTCTGCTCAGAATTTCGGTAAGCATCGAAGTGTAAGAGAAAATGTACCTGTAGTTTTTTCAAGCACGTTTTTGCAATGATTTATATTCAAATTCAGCAACACCTAGTTGTTTTTTAAAGTAAGCGCGGTAGAGTTGGCAACGGGGTAGGATGCGATCGCCTTCATAAGTGATTAATCCCAAGCTTTCGAGCTTATGAGCATCAATGGGATTCAAAGAAATGCTTTGCTTTGAGCTAACAACTTCAATATATGCCTTTACTAAACTGGAATTTTCTTGCAGGATTGCCCAGTGTCGCCATAAATGATAACGGTAGATACCGCCGTTAGCGATCGCCTCATATATTACTTCCTCTAAGGTGGTTCCTTGACAGCATATATAATACAGAGCAATCCGAATTAGCGCTGGATGTCCCCCCACCAGAGACATCAGTTGCATAACCTCGTTCTGAGAAGTCCAGTTCAGCCCATGCCGTTGGGCCAAATACTCTACTTGATGCTTAGTAAATTCTGGCAGACGGATCGGTAGTCCAATATTAAATGGTGAACGGTTGATATCTAGAGAGACGTAAACTTCTGTAGAATAAACCACCACTAGCCTAAGCTTCTGCAAGTTAGCATCTTGTCGTGCTTCTTCATACCAAGAGCGTAACAAACCAAAGAACTCCTGAGCAATTTGAGGATATTCAAAAAAGTGGTCAACCTCATTTAACACTAAAACTACTGGACTTTTACTCTGCTTCAGTAAATAGGATTGTAAGTATAAACTGCAACTTAACTTACAGCCTATTTCCTCATCCCAGTTTTCATCTAGCTTAGGGTCTATGCCTAATTCTGTTGCAATTTGCCAGCAAAAAGAACGCAAAAACTTGTTTAAGTCTGTCAGACAGGTTGCATCCATTTGCTTGCAATTCAGGTTCACAGGGCGATAACCTTGCATCTGGGCAAAAGCCAATAGCCGCAACACAAGAGAAGTTTTTCCCATCTCTCTTGGCGCTCGAATTCGGATCACACAGCCTGGTTGAATTATTTCTCGATAAACTAGTTCTTCAATGGGAGGACGTTCGACATAGAAGGGGGAATCAAGGGCTACTGGACCATCTGGGTATGACCAAAGATTTTCGAGTTGGTTATGGTGCTGGGTAACAAATGATTCTAAGGACAAATGCGGAGATAATTTCTTTTCCCCGGTATCTAAACTCAACAATTGAGTTGGATAAACTTCAGTATTATTCGGTTCACTCAAAATTGTGTAGTCTTCCCTGCGTAATTCTAGGTTAAAGGCGGTAAAGCACAACTTTAAGGTTTTTTGATCCACGCCTGTATTCAACGACCATAATCGGTTCAGAGTTTTGGTTGAAACATTCATGCGATCGCCTAAATCTTCTAGAGTGAAGTGATTGCCATTGTTTTGAACCTTTTCCATAGCCAGAATCGCCGCTTGTAAGCGCTTCAATCCAGCGATTGTTAGGACAATTCCTCGCTTTCGCGTACTTTTAGAATGCTTCATATCGCTAATCATCTATACTGCTTTTTATTAACTGTCTCTTCATTGTTCCATGTTTTTAAACAGTTATCATACAGTTATTTATATGTTGCTAAATTACTAAATTTTAGTAATAAACTATACATAGCTGATTGATAGCAGCTAGATTAGTAGGTATAAATAAACATAACTATATTGTATTGATTGTTATATTTACTACCCTATCCAAGGCTGTTGACGCTTCTGCATCAAATGGCTTTTACTGCTTACAAATAACAAGCCTGAATAGTTCTCTTTATTTATGCCAACTTCCGAGGATATTGCTTAAATATTTCTTATCTTGTATTAATCTGAATACTGCAGTAGGGGCGCACAGCTAACTGTACGCCCCTACTAAAGCACTATATTTTATGCAACTGAGAGCGCGTTACCCAAGTATTAGAATTCGGTGGTTAGACACCAGCGCCCCTATTATTACTATTTTATTGGCGAAAAGTTATTAGTACTTGCTGCCAATATGATATGGTAACGCATTTAGCGTCCAACTTTGTTTGAGACATCTCTGGCTGCTTCTGCCGCACTGTCGCCTACATCACTAGCAGTTTCTTTAGCGCCCTTTACGTATCCACCTCCAAACTCTTTAAAGGCTTCTCCAGACTGTTGCCCAATCTTCTGAAGTCGTTCACCAGGAGAATCTTCGGTTTCACGAGCATCCTTAAACCACTGCCCTACTGTTTTCGGTCTTTCAGCATCATTTTGCTCTACCTGTTCGCGGACTCTCTCCTTTAAGCCTTTATCATTCTGCCCCTGCTCATAATTAACATTCGTTGTCAGCACTAGAAAACCAACTACGACAACAGCCAAAAAAGATTTTACCTGAAGTCCTTTAAGTAAGCAACTGATGTTAGCAATCGTCCTAGAAATCAAATTTATCATGCCAATTAGCTTTTTTTTGACTACAAATAAAGATTAACTATAGAAAGCTAATTATCCTTCTAGCAAAAGGCATAAATCAGTTAGAACGAAGAAAGACTTTTTAAACCTTGCGGAGGAGGTGGTTGGTTAGATAAATAGATATTTGTATTCATCTATGTGCAAGAGCAATGAGCAATACTGCCTTTAGCTAGAGAGTTTACATAATAAGCGAGAGAGCCACTGCTGAACCAATTAAATTGTTATTACAAATAGGATAAAGGCCTAAATTTCAGTATTATCAAGAAAAATTGTAGGTTGGGTTAAGCAAAGCACAACCCAACAGAACCCCAGAAATGTTGAGTTTAGCTTCTCAACCAAATCTACGCGTTTTAAGGTTTTTGGCGCTAACTAAACCGTGTTGTATGACAAATAGGATAAAGGTATACACCTAATTGTTATCAAGTTTTGTCAATCTAATTAGGAAAATCATGATGCTAAAAAACTCCCACAAATTCAAGCAATTATAGCTGACAAAAACTCAGTAAATTTGGTTGATATTGCCATTCTAAAATATGATTATTTTGGTACTTAATTTTATCTAAGCTTGCCTCCCAATTGCAATCAGTAGTAGAATATTATTTGAACCAATTAAGCCAATATAGTCAAGGCTACTTTGGAAGATAATATGCCAATTATTTGGTTAAAAATCAACTAAATGCCTGAAATATCAGCCCGGAACTATGAAGACATTGCCAAACTAATCTATTTACTCTGCGATATTTAGCCACCCACGATATTTTTCATGTATTGCTTGATTTTGACACCACTGATGTGGGAAAAATTGGGTACTTGCTTTTGCTGCTACACAAAATTACAGCAAACCCTTCCAAATCAGTTTGTGGTTGGCTAGACTGCTCTATTCCATCCTGGCTCCCCAAACAAATCAAAGCAATCTTCCTCAACCTGGCGAAACAGCGTAAACTAGGTAAAAAAGCTGATTTTTTGTTGGGATACCGCTTTTAAGAGATTGAAAAGAAGCAATTAACCATGTGAGTAAACGGTTAGGCTCACCATAAATTTCCCTAATTCATCTGAAAAAAGTATTTAACTGTTTAATCAGAGCTTTTTTAGAAGTTTTACTCTTTGTTTATAAATCTTGCTTAAGATTCCTTCGCCTGCCAAATGTAGCACTAAATACATTTTTAATGCTACATTTGGTTTTTAATACAGATAGAGTTTAAAAAAAACATATATCTTTAGTTATAAAAATTATCTGTCCAAAGAGATAGATAGTTCCCAAAGACCTACTAAAAACAATCAATAGTTACAGGACTTTTAGGCTAGAGATATTGTCTGAATCAGTGGATTTATACCGTAATCCCTAGATATTTGAAGGGCTTGCAGAGGACAAAATAATCCACATTTTTTCCTTAATACGAGAACTGCTTCAGCTGGAAAGCCAAAGGATGAAATACTGGATCGGGAAATTAGCAATCTTTATAGTATTACTGTATAACTTGTTCATCTATAGTGATTATGCAGGAGCAAATCAACTTTCAAATATTGATGTACAGCAAGCAAATGCGCTCCCAGCAGTTGAAAACTTAGCAAATACTGACAACGATATTGCTAAGAATAGAAAGGAAAATTTTTGCCGATTTAATGAGGTTGTCAAAGGGATAAATAAAGTAGAAGGACTCTTCACACTTTATTGCACTGAGAATTCGGGAAAAATTTACTTAGAAATTAAACCAGAACAGCTAAATAAAGACTACCTAGCTATAGCGACATTAGAATCGGGTGTTGGAGAAAGTGGAATTTATAGTGGATTACCTCTTTCTGATTTTATCTTTTACTTCCAACGAGTAAACAATAGATTGCACTTTGTGGTGCGGAATGTGAAATTTCGTGCAGAAAGTAGACCAGAACAGCGATCGCTTGCTCGTTCATTTAGCGACTCAGTTCTTTATTCACTCGAAATCGCCAATATCGATCCACAGAATGAAAATATTCTGATCGACCTGAATGAACTGCTAATGCAGGATTTACCTGGATTAACTACCATTTTGAAATACTCTTTGCAGGCTGATTACCGCTTGGACGCACACAAGTCATATTTTGGGAATGTTAACAGCTTTCCAGAAAATATAGAAATTGATTCTATTTATGGTTTTTCATCATTAGAAGGAGCAAATTTAGTTACCGTACCTGATAGTAGGGCACTTACTCTCAAGGTACACTACAGTTTTTCTCAACTTAGAGAAAACAATGATTATATTCCCAGACTTGCTGATGACAGAGTGGGATATTTTATTACTGCTTTTCAAGATTTATCTAATAAGAATCCTCATGAATCATTTGTACGTTACATCAATCGTTGGCATTTAGAGCCATCGAATCCGAATGTCCCCTTGTCTCCACCCAAAAAGCCAATTGTGTATTGGATTGAAAATGCTGTGCCACTAGAGTACCGCGATGCGATTCGTGAAGGCGTTTTAATGTGGAACAAAGCATTTGAAAAAGCTGGATTTCAAAATGCTATTGAAGTGCAGCAAATGCCAGATGATGCTGATTGGCAACCGGCAGATGTACATTACAACACTATTCGCTGGTTCAACTCTTTGGATGCAGGTTTTGCTAGAGGCCCAATGCGCGTCAACCCATTCACTGGGGAAATATTGGATGCAGACATTATGGTAGATGCCAATATGGTGCTATCAATTCAGCAAGAATATCACGCATTGATGGAAGTAAATCCATCTTTAGTGGGCAAAAACCCATGTCAAGCTCTTTGGGGAAGCCAAAAACTAGGAGCTAATAATTCTCTTCTACCGGACTCTGAGTTCTGCTATGGTATGGAGTCTTCAAATCAAGCCGCGATGGGAGCGCTGGCGTTGTCAATTTTGCCAAATACTACAGCCAGTAGTGAAACGATGAAGGAATATGTGTATCAATATTTGCGTTCTCTCATAGCTCACGAAATTGGGCATACTCTCGGTTTGCGCCATAACTTTCATGGCAGCACGATGTTAGCGCCTGAAGAATTAAATAATACTGAAATCACTCACACCAAAGGCTTAGTAAGTTCGGTGATGGACTATCTACCAGTGAATATAGCACCACAAGGAGTACAGCAAGGTGACTATTTCCCAGGAGTTGTTGGGCCTTATGACGAATGGGCAATTGAGTATGGTTATAAAACAAGTCCATCAGCAGTGCTTGAGGGGATAATTCCAGAATCCGAAAAAAGTTTTTTAGAGCAGATTGCACTAGCGTCGCCTCAACCAGAATTATCTTATGCAACTGATGAGGATATCTGGGACATTAATCCTTTGGCGAATGTCTGGGATATGAGTAGTGATGTGCTACTTTATTCGCAGTGGCAAATGGATAATGCCCGCGTTATGTGGCAGCGCCTTGATAAGGGTTATCTATCAAAAGGAGAAAGCTATAATAACCTGCGCGTCTCATTCAATAGAGTGCTTAAATATTATTTTCGGAACGCCACCTTGCTTTCTAAATATATTGGTGGACAATCGTTTCTGCATCTCCATACTAGTGATAATCCTTCTTGGACATTTGTACCTGTTTCACTTTTAAAACAACGTCAAGCATTGATAAAGCTGCAAGAGTATGTATTTGCTGAGAATGCTTTCAGTTTTTCACCACAATTGCTCAATAAACTAGCACCATCACGCTGGGAACACTGGGGTCGTTCTGTACCTAACAACCGCCTTGATTATCCAATTCACGATCGCATTCTGGGTTTCCAAAGTGCGGTGCTGCGATCGCTATTAGACAGCGATCGCCTCAATCGTTTACAAGATATAGAATTAAAGACTCTCCCTGGGGAAGCACTTTCTATCCCGGAACTGTTCCATACCCTGCAAACAGGCATCTGGGCAGAAGTTTTAACCCCAGGAGAACCAAAGCCAATTTCTAGCATCCGTCGTTCATTGCAACGGGAATATCTGAATATTTTGCTAGAAATGATGTTGGGTACTACCGATACACTTGAAGATGGTCGGACGTTGGCTTGGTATGAATTGCGCCAACTGCAAAAAGCCATTGATGTCAGACTCAAACAACTAAGTGAAAGCATTGATATTTACACCTTAGCCCACTTAGAAGCTTCTGGCGATCGCATCACCAAAGCATTAAATGCACATTTACTCTCTAAGTAGGGCTTGCTGAAAAAGTCATAAAAAAGCAATTCTTTTGGGTTGACTAGTTATTTAAGCAAGGTCAAAGATAAGTTTTTGTTGCCTATAGCTAGCAAAATCATAATGCTTGGTTATGTCAATCGCTAAAAAATGTCTATTTTTCCAAAATGGACATAAAAAGGCACAAAAAAACCGTGACAGGTGAGTAGAAAGATTCATGACTAAAAAAGTAATAGCAATCACAGTTAGAGTTGTATGAGGAAGTTTCGCCATTACTCTACTCAAGCTAAATCTTCTTTTAGCTTGTCCAAATTTGCCTTCAATACAATTACGAATCCTCTCATCTTGTAAAGCTTGCTTCTTTTTTTCTTTACTCACATTTTTTGGCGGTCTTCCTAAAGGAACTCCACTGATTCTAATACCTCTTTCTTTGCACCAAGATCGGTTTTCTCGCTTTGCGATAAATTTTATCAACATGAACAGATTCTGGATAATATCCAGTGGTAGTTTTTAAAGGATTCTATTTGTGTTTTTAAGTCTCCTGATTCATTAAAGTTATCCCATCTAATATGGTCTAAAAATGCATATCCATCAAAGTAACTAGCAGATAGTTTAGCGCCAAATTCCACGGCTTTACCCGCTTTTCCTCGGACAATTGGACGGATATGTGGTTGGCTTAAACTTACAATACGGTCATCAATGCTCTGCTTTTTATTTTCATACAGCCATAGTTGTTGACGATATACTTCTGCGACTACCAGCAACATCTTATATTGTCTATTAGTTAAACTTTTTAGAGATGCTCCTGCTACAATTAGCTGGTCAATATAGGATAAGTTTCTTTTAATATATTGGAGTTGTTTTTTAATCGCTTTTCTCCTCTCTTTTTGAGATACACGACGTTTTTTAGCTACTTCTAAGTAGTCTTTCCTAGCTATTTCTCGGTAAGTCCTTGGTTTTTTCTCTAATATTCCCTTTATCTGTTCATAAAGCAAGTCAATTATTCTTTCTGTCTGTTTTCTCGCTTGATTTAATAGGTTTAAATCTGTTGGATAGCTGATATCACTAGGCACACAAGTCGCATCTAATATTAATTTCCCTCGATTTCTTAGCGTATTACCTTGTTCTGCTGCTTTTTCTGTCGATAGCGCAGCGTTAGCGAGTTCGCGAGCGTCTTCTGTTTTTTTTCGGTGTCAATAGAAGATGCTAACTCTAGCATCTTCTTAACCATTTCTTGATTCACATTATTGACTAGTTCTGCACTGATTCTTTCTCGAAAATGTACTAACATGGATGCGTCAAATGGAGTTTTGTTACTATAAGATGACATCCCTATAAAGTACTGTAAATAAGGATTCTCCTTGATTTGCTCTACTGTTTCCCTGTCGCTTATACCTAGTTTCTCTTTAATTATTAATGCACCTAACGCCATCCGAAATGACTTTGCTGGTGCCCCTATCTCTGCGGAGAATCCGGCAGAATATTCCGACTCAAATTCTGTCCAGGGTATTAAATCGGCCATAATTACCCAACGATTATCTGATGATAACTTTCCCTCAAATGGAAGCTCAAAACTTTCTGCTGGAATTGGAGTTGATTCTTCTTTTCAGTACATAGTTAATAATGATACACTATGCTGCGACGAACCACTGTGATGCAAGGATTTTGGGCTATTTTACCTTCTTGTCTTGCACCTGAATATACTTCTTTGGTCTGAGAATCTAGAGACTGCAACCTTTTCTTTTTTTTCAGCAAGCCCTAAGTAGTCATTTGTTATTTGTCATTTGTCTCCCTCATCCCCCTCGTCTTCCCCAGTCCCCACTCCCCAGTTACCGAAGATATCGTTGCAATAAACCAATGACAACTTCTGGTATTTCTAAATGAGGTAATATTCCTGCATCTGCGATCGCATAAAAATCTTGAATTGCCCTTTGATTTAAATTTGCCAAGCGTTGTCCTAGTTTGATATTGGTAAATTGTGCCTTCTCTCCCCAAAACATCACAGTGGGAATTGTCAGTTGCTGAATATATAAACTCAGATCAAAGTAAAGATCGCCCCGTAAAAATGCCAAGGCGGAAAATTTGGCATTAGGTTGTTGTGCAGAGGTTAAATAAGCATCCACTATTTCTTGAGATACTCGTTCTGACTTGGCAAACAGAAAACTTTGTAAAAAATTTCGGACTGCAATTTCATTTTCAGCACCAAGCATATAAATAAAATTGTCCAACAGAGGCGTATTGATTACCGAAAGCGGAAGTCTGCGTCCAGCACCCTGCCCAAAATCATCAAACCCAGATGGGGACACCAAAAACAGTGCTTTGAATAAATTGGGTTGAACAATAGCTAGACGGATAGCAAAAGCGGCTGTTAGAGAAGAGGCTACCACCGTCACCGGCTGACGACAAGTTTCAATGATAAACTCTGCGATCGTGCTGAGATAATCCCTAATTTTATAATCCCGGACTGGATGAGCCGATTCTCCCCAGCCGATTAGATCGGGAGCTAAAATGTGGTAATTAGAGGCAAAAGCCGGGTAAACTTTAGACCATTCATACGCAGATGCCCCACCACCAAAGTTATGGAGAAACAGTAGTGGAGGTAAATCTTCAGTGTCAGCGAACGCCCAAGGTGTATTCGTTTGGGTATAGTAAACCATTGCCCCCAAGGATGTATGGATAAGTTTATGTCCAAAGCCAGGAGGTTGAAACTGAAGCATAAAATTAAAAAGTATAGTTTAATGGCACTTTACCCGAAGGCAAAATTAAGAGGTATAAATTCAAGCTTACCGATAAATATCAGAGTAAGTAAAATTTTTGTGTCCTAAGCTATTTCATATTTAATTTGTATACAGTCAAACTAATTCATAATTCATTTTTTACTTTTGATTACTATCTCCTGCGATCTGAACAAGTTGATGGAGGTTCTCGCCACTGATATGATAAGCTGCCCCAAAACCAACTACAAAACGCCCTTCACTAGGAGTTAGCTGAAAAATCCGAAAGTCAGACAAGCCGCGCAAAACCTCGACAATTTCACCAAATCGCCCTTGAAATTGCTCAACAATTTGATTCCACTTGTCAGTTTCACGCTCTATCAAAGTTGCCGTACAATCAAAACTCAAACGACGACGGGCAAAAATTAGATTACTCTTAGCTTCATCTTCGATAAATAAGACACTTACATGAGGATTGGTATAGATATTTTTGGTATGAGTTGAAAGACCACTGACATAAATATAGATATTTTTGGAATTATCCATTACAAAGGGAGCATAACTAGCATTTGGTATTGCTTGGGCGTTCACGGTGCTAATGATTACACTCTCAAATTCTTCAGTAAACTTTTCATACTCAGCTTGAATGTTTTCAAATTGACTCATAAGTAAATTGCCGTTTAATTAGTAACAAATAGTTATTGTAACGTGATTGAGCGATGTCTACGATGGGCTAGGGATCTGCGGGTTAATAGTATCAGTATCCCAACCAGACGGGTTTCGACACTTCGACTGCGCTCAGTGCATCGCTGCGCTCAACCCTCAGCCATCGAGAGCTGAGCGCAGTCGAAACTCGGTTTACTGGTACTTTTTTCACACAAGTCCCCTACTGTGTGGAGTTCGAGTGAATCCCCATTCGTTAGATATTTAATAAGTAGGATTGCAATACTGTTCGGTTAAGGGAAAAGCGTACGGTAAAAGGAGTGGAAGACTTGATATATAAGGTTTTCCTCTTTAACCTTTTTCCTTTAACCCAAAACCCGACAAGTATTGGGTAGGATTGCTATATTGCCAACACTGTTAACGCAGACCAAGTAGGTGGTAACATCCAGAACAAGTATGCTTAAGAACGCTCAACGAGAAGAAGGCTTGATTTAACATGATTTTCCGTGATAACCTACGTTCATCTTTAAAAAATACGGTTTATCAATAGCTTTATAGTAGTTTTAATAGCATACTGTATTTTTAATTTGAGTTAGCACAAGTAATTCTAAAACTGTCTGAAGAAAAAACTCATGGTCATTACACAAAGGCGTAAACTTGGACGTTCAGAACTAGAAGTATCACCAATATCTTTTGGTGGCAACGTATTTGGCTGGACTATTGATGAAAATAGTTCATTTGAGATTTTAGATAGCTTTATAGAGGCTGGAGGTAATTTTATTGACACAGCTGATGTCTATTCCAAGTGGGTTCCAGGAAATCAAGGTGGAGAGTCTGAGACAATTTTAGGAAAATGGCTCAAGCAGCGCGGTAATCGTGACCAAGTGGTGATTGCAACTAAGGTTGGCAACGATATGGATGTTAGAGGCCAAGGGCTTTCTCGTGAACACATTCAACAAGCTGTGGAAGACTCGTTGCAGAGGTTACAAACCGATTATATCGATCTATATCAATCGCATATCGACGATGAAAACACTCCACTTGAAGAAACCCTTGAAACCTACGCAGAATTGATTCGTCAGGGAAAAGTACGTGCGATTGGTGCTTCAAACTATAGTGCAGAGCGTTTGGGGCAGGCATTAGAAATTAGCCGTCAGCATGGCTATCCTCGCTACGAAAGCCTTCAGCCCCGTTATAACTTGTATGACCGAGATGGTTATGAACAGGATTTACAACAAATTTGCCAAGAACAGGAAATTGGCGTGATTAACTATTCCTCTCTGTGCAGTGGTTTTCTCTCTGGTAAATATCGCTCAGAAAAAGATTTGTCTATTAGTCTTCGTGGTAATTCTGTAAAAAGATATTTAAACCCTCGTGGCTTGCAAATTCTAGAGGCAATTGATCGGGTGGCAACGACTTATAATTTTACTCCCACCCAAGTTTCTCTGGCATGGCTCATTGCTAATCCCAGTATTACTGCTCCTATTGTTAGTGCAACAAAGGTTGAGCAACTCAACGATATCATCAAAGCTGTCAATATAAAGCTCGATCAAGATGCTATTGACCTTCTCAATCAAGCCAGTTCCTCAAACACCTAGTACGGCTACCCGAAAGTCAACACTCAAAAGTTATTCCCCCGGTCAAGAGCTTTCTTCTTTGAAAAAGGGCGTGTCGCATTTAGTAGATTGTTTGGTGCAGTCTTTTGTGGATATTAGTCATAATAGCGATCGCTGGGCAAGTCCTTCAAAAAGAAAAAAATTATACGAAAACTTTCCGTACAATAAATAGTTATGTATGTCGTTTGATTTTATCCAATGACGTGGTTTGAAACATTAGCCGGTTTTCCTGAAGAGTCCCCACAAGAGGTTTGGCAGAATATCACTGTTGACGGTAAGGTATTGAAATCTCATGTGAATGGGGAAGTAATGGTTTGCGGTCAGTTGGAAACACCGTCTTTAGCCCAACTCAGAGAACGTGTCCATGCGAGTGGATATGAGGTTGGACAAATATCGGTACGCGAAATAGTTGCCAACGTCCAGGATTTGCACATAAATGAATCGAATGCTGATGCGCTTTTTCAAGTAGCTTCCCAGTTTAATCTGCTGGAAATGGTATCTCCAAATGTAACGCCTGAGGATGGTGTGGGGATTTATGAGAATGATTATACCCAGGGGCCAGCCTGTGCGATCGCGGCTGGTGCAGGAACGATTTATCGAAACTACTTTGCAACCGTAAATGGGCAAACCGGACAATCAACAACAAACCAAATCGATTGTCTTGCAGATATGGGAGTAGCATTGGGAAATTCCAAAAGCCGTCTTTGGGAAATGAGAAACGGCTATGCTTTGGCATCACATAGCGGTTTGGTCGAGATTTCAAATCGACTTCGAGGAGCAAGCGAGAGTGAACTTGATGGATTGCGAGAGTTGTTACGAATCGGCATTCAATGGAGTACGCAAGTAACGCTCAATGATTGCAAGCATACGGTCTCACAAGCCTATTGCTCTGCCTTGCCAGTTAACTACTCTCGTCATTCCTCAAATCTTTGGACGGAATTTGCACGCCTCGTTTTAGAGGCATCCTATGAAGCAACTATTTGTACTGCAATCTTGAATTCGATCAGAAATGGAAACAACAGATTGTTTCTTACGCTTCTCGGTGGTGGAGCATTTGGCAACGAAACCGATTGGATTATTGGAGGAATCCAACGTGCCTTGAACCTTTACAAGTATGCTGATCTTGATATAGCGATCGTAAGCTATGGCTCGTCTAAGCAATATGTCCAACAACTTGTAAACCAATACTAATGTAAGTAACACATAACTAGTAACTGTAATATAACAACCCAGTGCAAGCAATGAGAACCTGGCTCAAATAATTAGAATATTTATACAACGGGAGCTTGTGGGTGAAAATAGCGGCAATATCAGCAGCTAGTTACTAAAACAGCCAATTTAGAGCTTGAGCTAGATGATTCGCATTTTTCATGCAATTTCTGCAATTTCGCCCACCAATACGCCACTCATAACTCCAATAGCCCATATCAGCAGGGCTTTCGGCAATTGCGGATGTCGTTAATGGATGCGGTATTACTTGGGATTGCCTTGAAACTGTAGGCATCCTTACCTTGTGTCAACCCTAGGCAAAGTGCTTCGACATGACTACACAAGCTAGATAAAAAGGGTATAACATAAGACCAGCCCTTTCAAAGTGAGTAGAAATTATCGAAAGTGAATTTCTCCGTAAACCTCTTTTCTATATATTCTCTATCTTAGAAAATCTGATGCCTGCTCTCAGACTTTCTACTGTGCATTCTCGGTTAAATAAATAACTTATAAGCCACTTTACACCCAGAGAATGCTCCGATAAAAAGAGATTTTACGAGTCACGTTGAAAGGGTTAGTTTTATCATTTGTTCCTATTTAATACTTGTGCCAGAGATTTGCCGATGGAAACTATATCTAGTCTCGATGCAGTAACTAAACATTTAGAACAGCATGAAAGCTCAAAGCGGATTAAAAAATTAATATATTCGGCTTGTAAAAATATTTGGGAGAATGATGAAGAGACGCTAGATAGGTTTAAGTTACAAGAACTAATTCAAGAATTATTTAGATTGAATCCAACTACCAACAAGTTAAATTATAGTTTATCTGAAGTTGTAAAAACTCTTAATAAACAAGCTGAATACGCCATAATCGCCAATGTTATTTTTCATCAAATGCAGAAGTTATATATAACGCCTGAAGAACCAACAGGAATATTTTTAAATAAACCTCATCAAGAAGAATCAACAGGACTATTATTAAATCAACCTCGCAAAGAGGAACAAATATTTTATAATTCCGAACCAATATCATTAAATTCTATCGAGAAATCTCCAAACAGTCAAATCAAACATCAATATAATCAGTTTGATTTACGGCAAAATATTATGAAGTATACTAACCCACTTAGGGCTAAAATAGTTCTATTTTCTGCACTTGACAAAAAATTTACTTTCAATGAAGAAGACTGGTTGAAACTGAAGACTCAAAAACTTGATGATTTATTGCTGAGATTATTTAATATCTGTCCAACTCTTAGAGAGCTTGAATCTAAATTAAATAGTGCTGTTATATCTCTAGGGAAGCCGGATGAAAATATTCAAGCAGCTAGTGCAATTATCCAATCTATGAGAGCTTTGTATGGCGATATATCAGCCAGCGCCAATGGATATAATCCGTTCAACAACACTCAATCTCCAGAAATGAAAACACCAGTTAATCCTTATCAGAAAACTGGACTCAATGATGATGGTAATACCTGTCAATTTATAGCACCCCCTACCAAAGAATAATGGTAGTTTTTGATTATTGTTAATCCGAAAGAAATTAAAATTTTGTGGTAATTGATAGGAAAGAATATGGATGCAAATGAACTTTTAAAGCGCTATGAGAATGGAGAAACAAAGTTTATTGAGGCCAACTTAAATGGAATAAATTTGTTTGGTGCAGACTTGATTGGCATAGCTTTGAATAAAGCAGATTTGGGTCATGCCATCCTAATTTTTAGCTATCTAAGCCGGGGAATTCTGAATCACGCAAACCTAGTTTGTACAAAGCTAAGTGGTGCGAACCTAAATCAGGCAAGTTTAATCAGCGCCAACTTGCATGATGCTAATTTACATGGTGCAACTTTGCAGGGTGCTGATTTGCGTAATGCAAATTTAACTTTGGCATATATGCTAGATACTAACTTGATGAATGCCGATTTACGTGGTGCAGATTTGAGTGGTGCAAATTTAAATGGCGCGTGCCTGCGTGGGGCTAACCTGCGAGAAGAAAAGAGAATGTACTCTGCTAGTCTACGGGGTGCTAATCTTCATAAGGCTGATCTGCGGGGCGCTGATTTAACTGGTGTAGACTTATCTAAAGTTGATTTGAGTGGTGCTAACTTGAGTGAGGCAACGCTACGTTATGCCGATTTGAGTGATGCCAATTTGAGTGAAGCGATTTTGCATAATGCATCTTTGGCAGATACTAACATCGGTGGTGCTAATTTGAAAGGTGCTAACCTGATGAATGCTAGATTGGAACGTTCAAATCTCATTGATGCCGAACTTACAGGTGTTAATTTGTATGGTGCAATTATGGCAGACGCTAAACTGACTAGATGTCAGATGAGTGGAGTAAACCTAAGTTTTGCAAGGCTAAATAGAGTTGATTTAAGTCGAGCTAACCTGCGTCAGGCTAACCTCACAGAAACAGACTTGGTTGATGCCTATCTTGCTAGGACAGACTTGACTGGTGCTAATTTAAGTAAGGCAAATTTGATCAGAGCAGAAATGAGTAGTGCAAATCTGACGGGTGCAAATCTGCGTGGTGCAGTTATGCCTGATGGAACAATTAATTATTAAAAATATACATGGGCAATACCCACTATTTTGTCTCGAACAAATCTGCCTAAGTTAGGATTTACACATAAAGATTCTCTGGCAAAATTGGCTGTAAAGTTTACTATTTAACGCTGCCAATCATATATTAATCGTCCATGACGATCGCGCACAAGTTCCCATTCTCCATGACGATATGGTTGTCCATGATAATTTACAGAGCGATAGCGTCGTCTATAATAATGTCGTCGATTCCTCTGGCGTTGATAATAATATTTTCCAGTCCGTTGCCGTCTATGATAACGTCGTCGAGTCCGTCGGTGAGCTAACAAAAGCTCTTCGCTTTGCTCTCCAACTAATTTTGTCTGTGCGTCAAGAGCCTGTTCATTGAGAACATTATTGAGAGTGTTATCCTTGGCTTCAGCCAAACCAGGTGGATAAATAAAGGCTAATAGCAAGAACACAATTGAGGATAGCTTTTTGAAACGGTTCACGTCTTTGCTTTTCTAAACTATTGGTAATGATTTTATTTAATACTTAAATTTAGTAACCATATAGTTCATAATTCACAAACTTGAAGAGAGCAAAAGTAATAAAAGTAATTGTATTAAATATGAAAATAGTTAACTACAACAGGCAACCAGATGATGTACATCTGTTATGGGGCAAATGCACACAAAAGTGTTCAATTTCACAACTTTGTTATGTTTAGATATTATTGAAATAGCAATTAGGAATTAGGAATTGAGGTAAAGCTATCTGTTTCGATAAGGGATAAAAATGATAGGGGCTGACTCATATTAGCAGCAAAGCCCAAAATTCCTGGATCTCGATGTTCGTAAAGTAACTGGCCTTGGGTATCAAACAGAAAAGTTCCACCACGCTGAGTTAAGTAGGCAGGATTAGGTACATAAGTATGCCAATTGCTCAGAACTTCCACCATATTCCGTAGCCGTAGAGTAGCTAATTCAAAGGGACGTTGAAACCCAATTCCACCAGCTAATTGGAAAAATGAGCCTTGAAAGGCAGGTAGAGGAGTACCTTGAATAATTTCATCATCTTCAATGAGTTGAGGGGCTTGGCGATCGCCCCTGTATCCTCGAAAAACTTCTCTTAGCGTTCCAGGACTTCCAAACCCTGCACACATGAACAGTAGATTTAGCCAAGCTTTCTGAGTAGGGGAAATTCCAGGGACAGGAAGATTCAGACCTGAATAAAGTTTGAGTTGGTGATGTAGTTCTGCATTAGGTTCAACAAATAAATTTTCGGGTGGAAATCCTGTATATTCACAGAATTTTGTTCCAGAGGCGCGATCGCCAATTCCGACTGCACGAATAGCAAGTTTTTCATCTGGCAATTTTTTAGCTTCGCGCTGTAACCACCACGCATATTCAAGGCTATCAAAATCCCCAAGTTGTGGCCAGACTAAAATAAGGATATGTGAGGCAGTCTCGCAATTTTCTAGTAAAGGTCGGATTATGCCATCACTAACACGCTGAAGTTCGGTCTGATTAAGGATAGCGTAGGGATTCATTACAAAGTATTAACTGCTATTTAGCTATTCAATTTTAATGCATTTTATTATCCTATGCAGTTATAAATGCCCATTAGCTTATTACTTTTGCTCATAAACTCCAACCAGTCGTGCCTGTTCAATCACATGGTCAGCGATCGCGTCTTCCTAGTGAAAGATAACAACTGTCTAAAGAGCGATCGCACTGCCTCGACAATAGAAGAAGCGTCAATTTTTTTTGCTGCAAAAGGCACAATGCAGCAATTAACTCGTTGTATGAAAGCGATCGCAGCTGCCACCGAATTTTGCTGCGTTAAAAAGTCACCTTTCCTAGAGGCGATAATTTTAAGATTCAGTTGAGATTCAGCACGTTTGGGTTCGTCAAAGGAAAAAACTACCATTAGGTAAATTGAAAAATCATCTTTTTCATACAGACATACAAAATAGTTAAACTTCCTTCCCAAGAAAGATGACTTGAATGTCTAGACCTCTCTAAGGATAAATAGAATAAAATTTTAGCTAGGGAGTAAAATATCTGAGCGAATTAAAACTGATTTGACTATATGGTCACAAACAGGAGAGAAAAACTAGACTTGTGGCGATCGGGCTTACAGCTACCTTTAAAAAGAAAAATTCTGTGCTATCCCAGGCACTAATTTTGGAAAATTAAAACAGAAGAATAAGTGATAGTAATGGCAAATCTCAGAGATACAGAGAATGGATGGTCGCAGTTAACTCGTGGTGCGCCATTGGCAGTAATGTTAGCAGCAGCACTCTACATTTTATATCAACTTTTACCAGTATTAGAACTTTTAGTTATTGCAGCATTGATTGCTTTAATTTTGAGAACCCTATTAAGGTTTTTACAAAAGTTAGTCAAATCACAGGATGTTGCTGTTTTGCTACTAATTGGATTAATCATCGGATTTGTTGTGGTATTAGCTACTGTAGTTGTGCCTAGTGTGACATTTGAATCTCAAAAATTAATCAAAACATTACCAACTTATCTCAATAGATTGACAGGAGATGTTGAGCAGCTACGTCAGAAATTCACTTTCATTCCTGACATTTCCCAAGCACTAATACAATTACGGAATTTGACCGACCATTTACTAGGAGGAGTACCCGTTTTCTTAGGTGAAGCTTTAAATTTAACCATTGAGTTGGTAGCAACGTTAATTTTAGCGCTTTACATGGCTTACGATCCTAATTCCTTAGTGAAAGGGATTTTAAGATTAGTACCAAGGCGACATCATCAACGATTTAAACGAATCCTTAAGGCTTGTGAGACAAGATTGCGAGGCTGGATTTTTGGGACAGGAATAGCGATGATATTTCTGGGTGCTGGAGCAACATTTGGACTTTTGATTTTGGGGATTCCGTCAGCTCTACCATTTGGTATTATTGCAGGATTATTTGAAATAATTCCTTACTTTGGTTCGGTCATTGGTGCTTTTTTACCAGCATTAGTAGCATTGAGTATTTCACCGCTAAAGTTAGTATTTGTGTTGATACTTTTCTTTGTAATGAATCAAATAGATGCCCATGTTGTTCAGCCTTTAGTGATGGGTCAGCAAGTTAATATCCATCCAGTGATGGTGATTGTGACATTTTTGGTAATGGGTAAGCTATTTGGATTTATTGGTGTGCTGCTTGCAGTGCCTGCGGCAGCAGTCATAATTACGCTTATTGATGAGTTTACGCCTGAAGAAAAGCTGATAGAGCCAGTAGAAGTTGAAACTGGAATAGATGTTTAATCGAACGATTGAATAAGCAATTATCCAGCAATTTATAAGCCATAACCAAAACGTAGAATGATTACTCTAAGAACGTGCAAATGGCAAGGCGATCGCAACATTTAATTATAACGAATTATGAAACAAACATCATCTCAACTTCATTTGTATTGTGTTTAGCAATTTAAAAATTCCATTGCTCAACTTGTCGCTTGTCAAGCTATCTAAATAGCAGCTTATCAAAAAAAAGTAGTTAAAATTCAAAAATGCGTTTGCGTCTGTGAATGAAGAATTTGTGGCTGCTCATATTTCTGCTGTAAGATCAGACACTTCTTCCTTCTAGCCTTGCCTGAAGGGGGATAGAAACAATAAATTCAGCCCCTTGTCCTAAAACGGATACACATTCCAACTGTCCTCGATGCTTTTTAGTCACAATCTGGTAACTAATAGATAGCCCTAAACCAGTACCTTTACCAACAGCTTTGGTAGTGAAAAAGGGTGTGAAGAGTTGCGATCGCACATTTTCACTGATACCAGAACCGTTATCAGCAATGCGAATGACCGCGAAATCGCCTTCAACAGTAGTACGAATTGTAATGATACTTGGCTGATGTGCGATATCGGCATAAGTCCGATGTTCGTTAAATTCCTCTAAAGAATCGATCGCATTTGCGATCAGGTTCATAAATACCTGATTTAGTTGGCCAGGGTAGCACTCTACAGGTGGCAGGTTGCCGTACTCCTGTATTACCTGAATTCCCGGAGAGTCTGGCTGGGGTTTGAGCCGATTTTGCAAAATCATTAGCGTACTATTAATGCCCTCATGGATATTAACGGCTTTAACATCAGCTTCGTCTAGGCGGGAAAAGTTTCGTAAAGATAATACAATTTGACGAATGCGATCGGTTCCTACTTTCATTGAAGCCAACAGCTTAGGTAAGTCTTCCATCAAAAAATCTAAGTCAAATGCATCTATTTCATCTTGAACTTTAGGTGGTAAATTCTGGTTTTGCTGCTGATAAAGTTGTACTACACTCATCAAGTCTTTGACATAATTATTTACGTAAGTCAGGTTGCCGTAGATAAAGCTGACTGGGTTATTAATTTCGTGAGCAACGCCTGCCACCAACTGCCCCAGGCTAGACATTTTTTCGCTTTGCACCATCTGAGACTGGGTAAGCTTCAATTCATCGAGCGTGTGTTCTAGCTGCTTTGCTTTCTCACGCGCTTGTGTTTCCGAAATTTCTAACTCTTGGGAGTATATGTGCAAATTTGTGTATAGCCGAGCATTTTCTATAGAGATGGAAACTTGCGAAGTTAATAAGTTCAGTACCTCTAATCGATCTGCGGTAAAGACTCCGGTAGTGAGGTTATTTTCCAGGTAAAGAACTCCAGTTAGCTTACCCTGATGAGCGAAAGGCAAACACAAAATTGATTTGGGTTGATTGGCAATAATATAGTTGTCACTTACAAAACGCTCTGTGTGACTAGCATCGTCTAAAACCAAATTTTCTTTTGTTCTTTCAACATAGTTAATTAGTAAAGCTGGCAATTTATGCTTTACTTGCACCAGACTGGACGATCGCACTGTCACTTGGTCTCGATCGGTATTTCCTTCGGCTTCAATCACCCACTGGTTATCTTGTTTTACAAGTAGATAACCCATTTGGGCACCAGCATTCTCGATCGCGATCGTCATCATTTTCTCCAGCAGAGGATTTAACTCCATCTCGCTTGAGAGTGCCTGCGATGCTTTAATTGCTGTGCTTAAATCCAGAGTTTGGGTTTTAGCTTCAGAAATATCCCGAATCTGCTTTGTAGCAGTACTACGCCCATTTACCTCCCCGACTGAATCTCTAAAAAGTTGGGAGTATTGTTCATCCAGTTGCCGGACTTTAGCCGTAGCTTCCCACTTGAGATAGCAATAGCGGGCTTCTTTAAAATAAACTTTGGCAAAGTTTTTTCTCTCCTTTGCCAAGTAAAATCGAAATGCGAGTTCGTTTGCTAAGGCTTCATTCTGTAAATAACCGTTTTCGGCGGCAGAAGCGATCGCTAGGTCATACAACTCCATTGCCTGATAATCTTGTTTATAAATCCGAGCCACTTCTGCTTGAATCAGCAGGAACTTGTGTTGATAATTGCTTGGGCAGTGTATTGCCCATTGCTGGAATTTTTCTAAGTTTGCATTTAGTTTGTGCAGATAAATGACTTGAGTTGCGGTATCTGCATCCGTATAACCCCCTGCTAAGGCAATACTTTGGTGAAAATAGAAAACAGGATTAATAAAAATTCCTCGCGCTCCCGCAACAAATTTTTCGGCATTCTCTGCATACTCAACAGCTTTGGTATACTCTCCATACCAGTTACAGAGCGCGAGTTTATAGATGTAAACTACAAATGCACTCAACATATCTGAAGATGCCAATGCAAACTCTAGTACTTGCCGTTCATCTGCCCAAGTTCCCACAAGTTGGTCAATCTTACCTGCTGGCTTAGTCAGGTTAGCGATCGCTTCCATCGCCAGCAGATGGTAGTTCAACATATTTTTGTCAATCTTGCGGAGGCTAGGAATAAAATCTTCGGCTACTTCTGCGGTTTTTTCTAAGGATTCATTTCCAAATAAGCATTGCCATAAAAAATTAACTGAACAATAACCAGACCATTGATAAGAACCTGTTTCTAAACCACTATTAAATCCCTTCAATAAATAAGGTTTTGCCTGGCTAATATGGTCTTTATAGTGACAGATTAAACCTCCCCACATATTCAAAATATTCGCTTCTAATTCTTTCGTTCTTAAAATTTCATGCAAACGCAGAGATAGCTCACCAAACTCATAACCTGAATCTACCTCACCATATTCAAATACTAAGTTGAAGGAATACAGCATGTAACCAAATACAGAAATCGGTGAGTTGCCATACTGAACTGAAAGTTGAGTTATATTCATTGATGTGATATGCAACGCTTTAGATCCTAAAAAGTAGGCAATAGGCCAGACTTCTTTTAGGATGCGTTGAGCCATTAACTTCTCTTCGTCTTGCATTGGTGGTAATTCTGCGAGACTAAAGGTTGAGCGATCGCCAATAACTTTTTTGGTTTGATTAAGTTTTTCTAATAGATATGCATCATCGGGATAAGCTGCAAACTCCAAGCCTAAAAGCTCCAAAGTATTTAACCCAATTTTATATGCGGAGTTTAAATCATTCTCCATGCGATAACACATAATCCGATATTCATTCACTCGACACATATCGAGAGTAGTTTGAACCTGGCTGAAAGTCTGCTCGAAAATCAGCAAAGCTTCCTCATATTTTCCATTTAAAAATTCTGCCTCTCCAGATTGTAAATATAAAGTTAACGTGAGTAAATAATTATCCTGCCAGGTTTTATCAGGTAGATAACTCATCCCTGTTTTCAGCAATTTGAGTGCAGTTACAAACGCCGAAGATGATTTTGCTCGCTGTCCTGCTTTCAGATTTAATTCTGCCAGTTCATATCTTTCTGCTGGTTCCACAATCAATGAACTACCAGCATTGAGATGGTTGACGATATCAAAAAGATGTTCTTCTAACTGGGCTTTTTCAGTATTATGTAATAGTAGTTTTCCAATTTTCAGATGCACTTCTTGTTGCTGATCGGTTGGAATTAAAGAATAGGCAGCTTGCTGAACGCGATCGTGCAAGAATTTATAGTCAACTTGTATCGCAGTATCGCAGTAAGTTGCCAATTCCGACTGATTCAACAATTGAGGAATTTTGTAAGTATCGCTTAAGGGTAGAATTAATCCCGCCCGTAAAGCTTCCCATAAATCAACTGCTGTTGCTGATGGAGATTTTTCGTTTACTACAGCTAGAATTTCTAAATTAAAACGGTTGCCAACACAAGCAGCTAATTGTAAAACTTGCTGCGTCGGTTCTGACAATCTCTGAATTTTATTCACCATTAAATCTACTACATTATCGGTAATGGCTTGTTCCTGAATTCTGTTGAGATCCCACTTCCAGAAACCCGAACGATAATCAAATGTCAAAAGATTATCTTGATGTAATACTTTTAGTAACTGAGTCAAGAAAAATGGATTACCTTGGGTTTTTTGAAATAGCAAATCAGCTAAAGGTTCTGCCTGGGATGATTCGCAATTGAACGTGTCAGTAACCAATTGAGTAATATGAGGTGCTGCTAATGGCTTCAAAAGTAACTCTTCAACGGTTGCCCCAAATGCTTGAATTGTCTCTAGCATTAGCATCAGTGGATGGGTGGGACTAACTTCGTTATCTCGGTAAGCCCCAATCAGCAATAAATACCGACTTTCTGGGTCAGTCATCAAATTTTCGACCAGGTTGACAGAGGCAGCATCTGCCCATTGGAGGTCATCTAAAAA
Source organism: Nostoc punctiforme PCC 73102 (assembly GCF_000020025.1). Classification (GTDB taxonomy): domain Bacteria; phylum Cyanobacteriota; class Cyanobacteriia; order Cyanobacteriales; family Nostocaceae; genus Nostoc; species Nostoc punctiforme. The sequence goes on from NC_010628.1 coordinate 8,099,613, forward strand.
CAATACTAAGGGATGTTCAGCACCAGTAAAGGCATGGATAAATTGCTTAAACACCCGATTAAAACGATTTTGAGACTCAGCAACGCCCAACTGCGGTACAGGCGCTTGCTGCCCAATAATCAGTTCTACTTCCGGGATGACATCAATAATAACTTGACCGTTAGCTCCCAATGCTCGTAGTAATTTATTTTTCCAAACCTCAACTCTGGCTTGGGTTTCAGCTAACAGTTGTCGCATCAATTCTCGAAATGCTTGAATCAAAGAAGCATAAGGAATATCTCGCTTGAGTTGATCAAATTTGCCACCGATGAAGTAACCTCGTTGCCGGACAATCGGTTTGTGAACTTCGTTAACTAGTGAGGATTTGCCGATACCTGAATATCCTCCTACCAACACAACTTCGCTAGAACCAAGGCTAACTTTTTCAAAGGCAGCCATTAAAGCTGCCACTTCTACTTCCCGACCGTAAAGTTTTTGAGCTATTTGGAATTGATGCGAAAAATCTTGCTGGCCTAGTGTAAAAAGCTCAATACTTCCTTTTGTTTGCAGTTGTATTGCTGCTTGCTCTAAATCAGCCTTTAACCCGTAAGCACTCTGGTAGCGGTCTTCAGCAGTTTTGCTCAGGAGCTTCATAGCGATCGCAGAGATTCCCAGTGGTACATTAGGATTAATCTCGTGCGGAGCTATAGGAATTTTCGCAATGTGACAATGCACTAACTCCATTGAGTCTTGAGCATTGTGGAAGGGAAGCTGACCCGTCAGCATTTCGTAGAAACTGACACCTAATGAGTAAAAATCTGTACGATAATCTAAGGTTCGGTTGATACGTCCGGTTTGCTCTGGCGACATATAAGCCAGTGTTCCTTCTAGAAGGTTGAGGCTAGTAATTTCTGGACTTTCTTTTGATAACAACGAAGCGATGCTGAAATCAATCAGTTTTACTTTTTCGGTATTGGGGTTATAAAGAATATTTTCGGGTTTAAGATCCTTATGGATAATGTGGTGGGTATGTAACTCTCCCAAAGTTTCAGTAATTTGAGCGGCAATGTTCAGAAATTTTGTAAGTTCAATCCCTGTAGTAGATATCTGATGTTTTAAGGTTTCTCCACCAAAGTCTTCTAAAACCAGTGCTAGACCATTATTGTAGCCGTTGTCATAACTGATTAATTCATGGACTTTAATTACACCTGCAATATTCAAATTTTGGATGATTTCGTATTCGTGCTTGAGTTGGGCAATCTCTTTGATACTGGGATACTCTGCTTTGAGCAGTTTGATAACAACTGAGTGTCCGTTAGCCTTGGAGTATCCTCGATAAATTACTGTGGCAGCAGCTTCATAAATTAAACTTGTAATACTATAGTCAGGGATGTGAGCAATTAATTTAAACATTAATACTTGTCTGAATGTTGTTTTTTAATAAATTTTGGTGGCTCCTATGATAGTTCCCAGAATTCAAGTCAAGTTAACTCTTCAGATGCTAATTAAATAAAGATTAGCTTCCCTAATCTTTAGCACCACGCAATGACTATAAACTTTTTCGTACAGTGTGTACAGTTCGTTGATTTACGTAATAATCTAAGTCTAGTTGTGCTAGATAACTGGTGAATTTACTTACTTGCGTCAGTCTAAGAGCCACAAATACAGATTTGTACTGAAGCGAACGATCGCCAGCAAATAAGCATTGCGATCTTTCAAGTTTGGGTAAAACACATCAGGCTTGGTTATTATTGCTGATTTATTGATAGCTTTGTCAAAATATTGACAAAATTACCCGATTGTCAAATAACTGAGGTGACAGGTTCAACAACGAAAAAGTAAAAATCATGAATAGCAATATTAAGAAACTTACAGGTAAAGTTGCCCTAGTTACAGGTGGTTCACGGGGTATTGGTGCTGCGATCGCTAAACGTCTGGCTGAAGACGGCGCAGACATTGCCATCAGTTACGCCACCTCATCGGAAACGGCCGCGATCGTTGTCCGGGAACTCGAAGAAAAAGGCGTTAGTGCCGCCGCTTTCAAAGCCGACCAAGCCGATCCTCTCCAGGTTGGGAATTTGGTTAAGATGGTCGCCGAACGCTTTGGTCGTCTCGATATTCTCGTGAACAACGCTGGTATATTTGTCCTTGGTGTAGTTGGCGATTCTGCAAGCGATATTGCCTCCTTTGAACGGCAGTTTGCGATCAATGTCGGTGGCGTAGTGGCTGCCGTCCGCGCGGCTGTACCACTCATGACTGAAGGTGGACGAATCATCTCCATTGGCTCCTGTGTTGGAACCCATTCCCTTTGGGCAGGAATCTCCGATTATTCAGCAACTAAATCTGCGATCGCTGGCTACACGCGCGGATGGGCACGTGACCTGGGGTCGAGGGCGATTACAGTTAACGTCATACAGCCAGGCCCAATTGAAACTGATATGAACCCATCTGATAGTGATTTTGCGGTAATTCAAAAAGCAGCCACAGCGCTCAACCGCTACGGTAAGCCAGAGGAAGTTGCAGCTGCGGTCGCTTTTCTCGCTAGTCCTGACGCAGCTTTCATCACCGGTGCAACACTTGATGTTGATGGCGGCATGAATGCTTAGATGTCTAAACCAATTGGGTGTAACAGTCTGCTGCGGCTTTATTAAATAGTCGTATTACCAAAGTCAGTGTTTGATTGAGTCGGGGTCTTAAACCCAAGACCCGTTTGGTTAAAACTTATCCTAACCACTCAGGATTTTTGGCTGTACTATCAAATTGGCTAGTGGTTTTAAACAGTTCATACTGACCTTTAAGAGCAGCTTGGCGAGTCCGATTCAGTAATGCTCTAACTTGTTCCTGGCTCATGGGTGTAAAAGTACTTACTGCCTCGAAAGCCTGGTTTAAGATGGGCATACTTTCAATGCCTGTAATCACCGTTGAAGTTGGCAGATTCATCGCGTAATGCAGACATTCGATAGGTTTGACCACATTGCTTTTGAGGATGTTTTGGTCGCCCATTGATTTCATCCCCAGTACAGCAATTCTATCTTGAACTAGTCTGGGTAAAACTTGCCTCTCAAAACTGCGGAAATGGGCATCCATAACATTTAACGGCATCTGCACTGTATCAAAACGGAACTTGTTTTGATTGGCAACTTCCAACATTCTCAGGTGTACTAAAGGATCTTTGTGCCCAGTAAAGCCTATGTAGCGAATCTTGCCAGCTTTTTGTGCTTCCACAACTGCTTCCATCGCACCGCCAGGGGCAAAAATCCGGTCTGGATCTTCCATGCGAATGACTTCATGATGTTGCAATAAATCAATGTGGTCTGTTTGCAAACGTTTTAAAGATTCATCAATTTGTTTAGTAGCAGCCGCCTTTGTACGACCGTCAATTTTAGTCATCAGAAAAGCTTTTTGACGATAACCATTTTGCAGAGCTTTACCCATGCGAATTTCGCTACCTCCGTTATGGTAATCCCAGCTATTGTCCATAAAATTAATCCCGCGATCGAGGGCAGTACGGATCAGATTAATACCCTCTTGCTCATCTTTTGGTCTACCAATATGATGACCACCTAGACCAATTACAGATACTTGTTCTCCGGTGCGTCCTAGTTGCCTGTACAGCATTTCACCTTTTTTTATCTGGAGTGGAGTAGGCTGATTTTGCGCTAAAACCTGTTTAGTTAAACCTTGTAAAGCAAATACCCCAGCTCCACCTAAACCAGAAGCAGAAACTAGCTTCAGTAAATCTCGTCTGTTAATATCCACAAATTAATCCTTTTGCCACAGTATGAGAACTTGCCCTGATAGCTAGCTTTGCACGAGAGCAAAATTCGCTGCTTCTAACTGTTGAAGGAGAAAAGCAGTGAGGTAGAGATAGATTTTTGATCGAGGGAGGGTAAGAGAAAAGAATATCCCATCGTTGTGTAAGTAAAGGAAACATTGGAGACATAGGAAACAGAAAAATCTAATAGTCGTCTTCCTGATGTTGTTTCAGTAGTTAAAATGTCAACTCCAACACAGTGCTTTAGTCCGAAAGTGTTATTGGGGAATTGTTTCTAAATCTTGGCAAGTATCATTTGTAGTGCTAAATATTCCTTGCAAAATTTCGAAACATTTAGCGTGTGGCTCAAAAATTGAGAAATTCCAGAAAATTTCTTTAGAAAAATCAAAATTTCAAACTTGATTGCGATAATAAGTTTAGGTAAAGGCAACAGGCAACAGGACAGGAGTTGGAAGGGGACTGTTACCCGTCCAACACAATCGTCCCATTGGGACGGGGCTTCTGACCCGATGGAAGGTTGAGGGAACAAGATCCGCATCTAACCAAAAATCTTCATTGTTGCCTATTGCCTGTTCCCTGTTCCTTTGACCGAAAGTTAGTAACTCAAACCTGTTTATCCTCAAGTGTTAAATTTCCCAGTACTACACATGAGTAGAGCCAATGACTGCTTTATCACCAGATCATTCAATCAGTTCATCAAGTACTCATACTTTAGATATAGCTAGGCAAGAGTATCAATATAACTACAACCATATTCCATCTATTGCGATGGTGGATCGGCTTTCTATTACGGAAGAGTTCACCACTAACTGGTATTTTTTATTAGCCCAGCAGTTACGAGTTCTTTTTATCAATACCTTGATTGTCAACAGAGGCAATCAAGATTCTAAATCGATTCGTGATGATGTCGAAAGATTTATTTTAGAAGCCTTGCTCAAGGGAGCAGTACCAGCCCGAATCAGCATTCTGGCAAGAATCCTGCAAATTATCCCTCAGCTTTTGCTCAAAGAGATATCTAAGGATTTTAGAGAACTCGACGATCTTTTTCATTCTATTCTGAAAGAAAACGGACTTGCGATCCTCAGAGATGCTCTAAAGAGGATAATTACCCTTCTATATGAAGGACAGCCTACAGGACATGCAACCAGTCTCAAGGACTACGAAAATTTGTTTCCGGTGATTAGTCTACCAGCCATCGCTAAAACTTATCAGGAAGATGAAGTATTTGCCTACATGAGAGTAGCTGGCTACAATCCCGTCACGATCAAGCGAGTAACTACTCTAAGCGATCGCTTCCCAGTCACAGACGAACATTACCAAGCGGTGATGGGAACTGACGATTCATTAGCAGCAGCAGGGATTGAAGGCAGGCTCTACTTAGCTGACTATAAAATTTTAGATGGTGCAATCAACGGTACATTCCCACACGAGCAAAAATATCTCTATGCTCCCCTAGCACTATTTGCCTTACCCAAAGGTTCAGATCCCACCCGTCTATTGCGTCCGGTAGCCATTCAATGCGGTCAGACCCCAGGCCCAGATTATCCAATTGTTACTCCTAACTCCGGTAAATACGCTTGGCTTTTTGCCAAAACGATTGTCCAAATAGCAGATGCTAACATCCACGAAGCTGTTACTCACCTAGCAAGAACTCATCTTTTAGTTGGTGTTTTTGCGATCGCAACTGCTCGACAATTGCCACTCACACATCCCCTCAGAATCCTGCTGCGCCCGCATTTTGATAGCACCTTAGCAATTAACGATGCCGCCCAACGGATTCTCATTGCTCCAGGCGGTGGTGTCGATAGATTACTCTCATCATCAATCGATAACTCTCGCGTTTTAGCAGTGCTAGGGTTGCAAAGCTATAGTTTTAACAGCACCATCTTACCTAATCAATTCCAACAGCGCGGTGTAGACGATCCTAATCTATTGCCTATTTATCCTTACCGGGATGATGCCCTACTAATCTGGAATGCCATTCATCAATGGGTTTGGGACTACCTGAACCTTTACTACACCACGGATGAAGACATTCAAAAAGACAGAGCATTGCAAGCGTGGGCAGCCGAAATCCCAGCTTACGATGGTGGTCGTATCCCCGATTTTGGCGAAGATGGGGGCATCAAAACGCTAAATTACCTGATTGATGCCACTACATTAATTATTTTTACTGCCAGTGCCCAACATGCAGCCGTTAACTTTCCGCAAAAAGATTTGATGGGCTACGCCGCAGCCATACCATTGGCAGGTTATTTACCAGCCTCAACTCTCAAAAGAGAAGTTACCGAGCAAGACTACCTTAATCTGCTCCCCCCTTTAGATCAGGCACAACGGCAATACAACCTACTCAGCTTATTAGGGTCTGTATACTACAACAAGCTGGGCGAGTATGAGCAAGGATACTTCACAGACGAGAAAGTAAAACCATTGTTACAGGCATTCCAAAGTCATCTTCAGCAGGTAGAAAATACCATCAAGCAGCGTAATTTGCACCGCCCACCCTATGAGTATCTCCTTCCTTCTAAAATTCCTCAGAGCATCAATATCTGAATTAGGGACAAATGACCAATGACAGTAAATATTATGACACTTAAAGATAAAGTTCTCAAAGGTCAAGATCGCCAGCTTTGGCTTGCACCGATACTAGCCAAAGTAGGTTATGACACTGCGATCGGCAAGTTTCTGCGTTTGATTTTCTATTATACAGATGCCTCAATCATACTCAAAGCGTGGCGGGACTTTCTCTACATTCGTAAGGACAATATTGGAGACAAGTATTTTGCAGTAGACCAAGCAATTATGCATTCCTCTCACTCCCAGGTGAGGGAACTAATGCAAACCCAACCACAACTGCGAGGAAATGATTTAGGCATCATCAGAATATTAGCTCCTAGCTACCTACTCGATAATCCTCTGAGCTTGGGAACGAACGGTAACGAACACACAGGACTACGTACTGTAATCTTACAAGCCTTACCAGAACCGTCTCAAAAGATAGACTTTTTAGGAAATCTAGTTGAGCAAAGCTTGTTAGAAGCTGCTAAACAAGGCAAATTACACATCGGCAACGATTTGCCAAAGATCATACTGTCGATTTTGCATCAATTGGTTTTTCAGATATCTTTATCTGAGGAAGAAATTACAGCATCCGATAGTTACATTAAAGGTTTGGCTCTCGCATCCTTGCCTAATTTTATTAATAAGTATCTGCTGGCAATATTAACAGCACCCAAAATTCGGCATCGTCAATATTTAACCAATCGATATAAACAATCAGCTAAATGGGCATCTTACTTTGAAACAGGCGCTCAGTATCAGTTGAATGAACACCAAATTGCTAATACCCTTTTCGATATGATTCATATCGCTGGTACTGCCGGCACGAGTGCGCTTTTAGGATCAGTTATTGGTGTTCTCTGCTTGGATAATGATCTCAGAAATGATGTAGTGTCAGAAGTGAATGCAGTCTGGAATGGTAAGAAAACTTTAGATCCAGACGCTCTAGAACAGTTAACAATTCTCAATCAAGTGATTTTAGAAACGGCTCGTCTCTATCCACCTGTGCGATTTGTTAGCCAACTCACCAATGAAGGGGGTGAAGTCGAGATTGGAGAACAAAAATGTCCATTCCAAAAAGGTACTCGTTTGCTTGGCTCTATTTTTACAGCTAATCGAGATGCCAACAGATACCAAAATCCAAATGATTTTGACCTAACACGGAATTTTTCAGATATTTTATCTTGGAACGGTGAAGGGCATGAGCGAGCCTGTCCTGGTAAATCCTTATCAATTGGCTTTATTAAAATTTTCTGTTTACATCTGTTCCAGAACTATCAATGGGACTCAATTACAGAAGTTAAGTGGGATTTTGAAAAAGTGACTGCCGTTACTCCTAATAATTTAGTGCTACAAGGTTTTGCTCAACGACTGTAAGTAATAAAATTAAGAGCCGGAAGTTTTGAATTAGAGGATGTTTGTAAGTGCTTTTTGGGTGTATATTAATTACGAATTAAAAATTAGTATGACCGAATTAATTGAAAGAAAGCAACTCGATAATATTGCAACCTGGATGATTCCAATTAAAGAAACAAACTTACCATCTATCCTTAAGGGTGTATTTTTTATGGATGGGAATCCTCTGCCAGATACTTGCATTACTATGTACAATTTGGAATGGAATATGCAGAGTAGAACTTTGGTTTTACCAACCTTTGCTCCATTACAGTGGACTTTTCATAACTCGATTGCGGGTTGGATATTACTACGTTTAATTCAATGGTTTAAAGTAACTTACAAAATTCAGTTTGAAGATGAAACGTTGCAACAAGCTCAGATCATCCCTGTTTTGCTGGGAATACCAATTTCAAAATTGATTGTGAGTTCTACAATGTCCCAAGACAACAATTCTCTTAATGGAGATATTTGGCACAGAAATAACGTTTGGTTCGGCGGACTTTCTAGGGCTGGTGAGTATACTCTCCGTAAGGTTGTTGATAAAGATGGTTGTTATACTCCTGCTTTTAACGATATGCTTACCAGGGTGAAAAATGAGTGTTTAGTGATTGCACCTACTCAAATTGATATGGCTTGTCCTTTTGAGTAGCACGTTTCCCGTTTCCCGTCAATGCTCTCTTAGAAAAGTAGTCAACACAAAAAATGACTACTCATGTAATAAAAAGTATAAGCTTCTAATTCGTTATTTTGATTCAGCAATCCCAAATTAGTTAAAGGCTTACTCCAAGAGATTAAACAAGAAGACAGGATTTGCTTATAGATAATCATATAAATATTTCGTCAATTCATTATCTAAACAGGCCGATCCAACACCAACAAAAAGCGATTACGATATACTGAGCCTAAATTGTAAAAGGAAATATAACTGATGAACTCTTGTGATAATCAGAATCTGCCAGACAATCAACCATATAAAATTTACGAATTTAAAAAAACTAATCAGGAAAAAATCCCTGGTTATTTAGTAGTTAGTACTGCCAAACTGAACGTTGAGACAGAAGAACAGAATTCTAATAGATATTTATCATCAGTTGCTAATAAAAAGCTTTTTAATATCAATGATGGACAAGTTGAACCTTCAACCCAAGACATGATTGAGAAAATTGCTAAAACTTTGGAATCAAGCCCCGAACCAGAAATTATTATAAATATTCATGGATATAGTTCTACACCATCGGATACAGAGACAGGCTGCAAAAAGATTTATGAATACATTAATACGGCTATTCAGCAACCAAATAAGTATATTTTTCTCGGATATAGATGGCCATCGGAAAATCCCATAAAAACGGATGAGTCTGGTTCTTTCGGGCAAAAGCTAATCAACGCACTTTCTTCTCTACCAACTTTACTAGCTATCAATTTAGCTCTGGGGCTAACAATTAGTATATGGTCTGCTATAGCTTTATTGTTCCTAAATATTTTGAGTAATAGCGCTGTTCACTTTTTCACAGCGATGTTAATTTTATCTGGCATTGTATCTGCAACTATTTTTACATTAATTATTCTCAGATTATCTACTTATTTCCGTGATACTTATAGAGCGACTAATTACGGGGTTACAGATTTAGTTGAATTGATTAGACAGCTTGATTATACGGTAAAACTACCTCGAAATAAACGGATTAAATTATCTTTTATTAGTCATAGTATGGGATGTTTTGTAGTTACAGATGTAATTCGTATTCTCTCTGATGTTTTTGACGTAAAATCTATTAATAAAAAACCGGATTCGGATATTGGCAATGTATTTCGATTAGGCAGACTTGTGCTAGTAGCACCTGATATACCTGTAGAAAGTATCTTGCCAGGGCGTGCTAATTTCCTTCGTTCTTCTTTACGTCGCTGCGAAGAAGCTTATATATTTTGTAATGAGGGAGACTTAGCGTTACGATTTACCTCTACTGCCGCAAATTATTTTAGTTTCCCAGCACGAACTCGTATTAGTGGATACAGGCTTGGTAATATAACAGTTAAGCATTTCAATAATAAAAATGATTCAGTGGGTCACACACCCAGATATGGAGTTGTTAATTTGCACAAGCAAGACTATGGCAAAGGTTACAGACTTGACAACCCTTATAAATATTTAGAAATTCGTTCTTCTAGTAGCGAACATAGAAAACTTGAAGAGATAACTAAAATGTCAGAAGAGTCGGTACAACCCGCAGATTTATTTACATATTTTGACTGTACAGATTATAAAGATGACCGGATAGATCAGATCGGAATTGTTAGTTCTGCAATCCAAAAGCCTGCGATAAATTTTGGGAATTACATTCTCCTAACCTTGGCATTTATTCGGAAATCTATTAACAATAGAGATCCTCAAGGTATTGATACCCACACAGGCTATTTTGGAGGTGGTTTTAGTCAGAAAGCCATTTACGAATTAGCTTTTTTAGGATTTCAAGGATTTTTAGAATCTTTGTCAATTGAAGGAGACGAGCTTGAGCAAATTAGCGTTTTTTCTCAAAGATGCCAAGAAAAGCAAATTCAAGTGATTCTTGCGCCGCAAATTTATCAACAAAAAACTCAACGTTAGACAAGAGATTCCGAAATCATTAGTAATACAGGCTGGACAAACGTGACATCCTCAGTATTCAATCGATAGTACCTAACCCTGCGATCATCCTCTAGCGATCGCCACGACTCAGTGGACAGTCCGAGTTGAGTCAATACTTTTCGGGTTTTGGGGGAAAGGGCAATGGGGAAAGGGTTTAAATTGCCCTTTCCCCATTGCCCTTTAACCTTTCACCAGACCAAAAGAGAGATTATTGGGTTTAACCGAAAAGTATTGCGAGTTGAGTGAGATACTGTCCCAAAATCCACAGAGGAGATTCATCAAGTAGGATGGTCAGTTTGGGAATTCCCTTAACGTAAGATGCATTGCGCTTGGAGAATTCCGCCAAAATCTGAATCATCGCCTCGTCGCCTTTAATCTCAACCTCAACCATTAGATCGATCAATATGGCTCTCAGTCCCAGTCGATGACGCATAAAACCAATATTAATTCTTTTGCCATCAGCCCAGATGGGCAGAATCTGCTTAGTACTTGCGGTTTGGACAAAACTATTAAAAGTGTGGGACTGGCTTAAAGACAACATAACTAGCTCATTGGGCTAGACTGAAGAAAGTTATGAGGACGCAAATATGACTGACAAAAATCGTTCTCAATGGGACTTAGGCAGGTTTCTCGAAACCCTGACTTACTTTGAGGTAATTCCTTTCCTTAACTGGGTACAGCAGTTAATCCAAGGCCATCCAAAGGATAATCAAGATAGACCCAATGGAGGGAGAAACGTGGGTGTAATACTTGTAGCAGGTGCAACAGGTGGTGTAGGTAAACGAGTGGTGCAGCGATCGCTCCAACAGGGTTATAAAGTCCGCGCCCTAGTTCGAGACATTGACAAAGCGCGGTCAATTTTAGGTAATGATATAGACTTAGTAGTTGCGGATATCACACAACCAGAAACTTTAACTCCTTTAGTTATGGCTGATATCCAAGCTGTAGTTTGCTGCACAGCAGTGCGCGTGCAACCAGTTGAGGGAGACACAGCCGATAGAGCCAAATATTACCAAGGTGTTAAATTTTACCAACCAGAAATTGTGGGCGACACTCCCGAAAATGTAGAATATCAAGGTGTCAAAAACTTAGTCCAAGCGGCCGCAAAATATCTACCCCAAGCAAACGAAAAAATAATATTTGATTTCACCAAGCCATCAGCAGAATTAAAAGATAACTGGGGGGCGTTGGATGATGTCGTCATGGGTGGCGTGAGTGCCAGTAATATCCAATTAGTAGAAAATACAGCTTTATTTGCAGGTAATGTATCCACCGCTAACTCTGGCGGATTTGCTTCTGTCAGAACTAAGAATTTTGATCCCCCCTTTAACTTATCTGGTTATGAAGGTGTGAAATTGCGCGTCAAAGGTGATGGACAACGTTATAAAATCTTCCTAAGAACAGATACAAAATGGGATGGGGTTGGCTATAGCTATTCTTTTGACACAGTAGCTAATACTTGGATAGATGTTCGCATTCCCTTTGCAGATTTAATTCCCGTCTTTCGGGCAAAAGTTGTCAAAGATGCGCCGCCAATTGAGCAGACTAGAATTTGTTCATTCCAATTGATGTTGAGCAAATTTGAATATGATGGGGCTTTGAATCCCAAATTTTCCCCTGGTGGTTTTACTTTGCAATTGGAATCAATTAAAGCTTACGGCGGTACAACTTTACCACAATTTATCCTAGTCAGTTCAGCAGGTGTAACTCGTCCCGGCCGCCCTGGCATTAATTTAGATGAAGAACCGCCAGCAGTGAAATTAAATGACCAATTGGGAGGAATTCTAACTTGGAAATTGAAGGGAGAAGATAGTTTAAGAGAAAGCGGAGTTCCTTATACGATTATTAGACCTTGTGCTTTAACTGAGGAAGTAGGGGGTAAGGAATTAATATTAGAGCAAGGCGATAATATTAAGGGCAAAATCAGCCGTGAGGATGTGGCAGAACTTTGCGTGCAAGCGCTAAAAATAGCGAAAGCTTGTAATGTCACCTTTGAGATAAAACAGGCAGATAATACTGTTAACTCTATCGATTGGCAGAAGCTATTTTCTAATTTAGTAAAGGATAAATAAGTTAAGTGGCTATAGATTTATACTCTATAGCCATACCAACAGATGGTGTCTAAATAGACTGTTATGAAAAAAATCCAAGTGCTAATAATTGCTGGGATTTTAGCAACAATTATCTGGGGTGGATTATTTGGAAACACTGCTTTATCGCAGCAAGTGGAGTCCCGCATTAGCAATCTGGAAGCGGACTTTAATCGTGTGGAGTCACGATTAAACCAGATAGAGTCTCAACTCGGTCAAGGTCGCCAATCTCCATCTCGAAGAACGACACTTACCCCACGACAGTCAAGTGGTTCCAGAGGAAATTTATCACAGCAAGATCCGATGTTTGATCGCCTGGCAACTTTGGTGGTTGAATTGAAGCAACAAGTCAATAAATTAGAGGGGCGAGTTTCTAAATTAGAAAATCGCTGAGTATTTAAATTATTCTATCTAGTTTTCAGAACTTAACCTTTGCCTTTAAGTAGGTTGGCGCAATTAAAGCTAACTGGCAAGGGCTGTCATTTGTCCTTTGTCATTGGTCATTAGTAAGGAATTTAAGACTATTTACGTTCAGTAACATAATTTGGTTTATTTCTACCAACTTACTTAACACCTTGTACTGTGATTACATAGTTTGACATACTCCCCCGAATTGAATTCGGGGGATTCTAGCTTCAAACAGCAATTGCAGTCATAGACTGTCTAACATCACCTAAGCCAACAGTCGATGCCCCAACTGCACAAATATTACGACTAGCGTTTTCATCCCTTCCATTAACTGACTGGCAAGACGGACAACGCCACTCACGAGTATTTAAATCAAGTTTTTCTAAAACATATCCACAATGAGAACAAGTCTTGCTACTGGGATACCATTGGTCGATAAAAACAACCAATTTGTTCTTCTTCTTGGCAACCCATTCTAAGATTTGCAGAAATTCCCCAAAGGCTAAATCAGAAACCTTACGACCCAAAAGACGATGCATTCCTTTAAGGTTGAGTGTTTCAAAACACAGCACATCAAACTTACTGGTTAATTCATGCGCTAATTTCCAAAACCAATCACGCCTTCGGTTAGAAATATCTTCATGCTTGCGTACTAAGTTCTTTCTTGCTCGTTCCCGATTGGATGAGCCTTTCACCTTCCTGGAGTGATGACGATTTGCCTTTTTGATAGCATTAAGGGACTGTTTAAAAAACTGGGGTGATTCAATTTTGCGAAAAACGCGGTCTTGGGGTTCCCCCAAGAGGAGCGATTTTTCAAGACAAGTACCATCAGAGCAGGTGAGAAACGTCTTAAGCCCAAAGTCAAAACCCGCTATCTTACTAGTCGTGAATTTAGCTTCTGGTTTACTATCCTCATCAACAAATACAACTATAAACAATTCACCCAATGGTGTGCGCTTAATGGTTAAGGTTTTGATTGTCCCCTCTATTTGTCTAGATTTCCAAAATTGATAAACTCGATTGCCAATCTTAACTCGATTACCAGCCAGAAACTTATAGCCTGCTTGTTTTAAGGTGAACGATTTATATTTTTTGACCTTTTTAAATGCTGGTGGTCTTACTCCTTTATTATAATGTTTAAAAAATAACTGATAGGCTTTCTCAATGCGTTGACAGATATCTTGTACTGCTTGAGAACCTACTGATTGCCAAAATTGGTTTTTCTTCCGCAGTTTAGCGATGTGTGACTGAAGTTTTGCACAATTTAAATGCTTGCCCCACATTCGGTAATAGCGCTTGTGGAGAGCGATTGCGTGATTATATATCACCCCAGACGCATTAATCATGCGTTTGAGATATCTATTTCTTTTGTGCTGGTATAACTTAAACTTCAGAGTTTTCATGTGGTTATGATACCATCTATTATGTAGATAATCAACACTCATCTACATGAAAACTGTATATAATCATTACAATCATGCAATTGGCTTGGCTACTGTTCACTTGGTCTGGATACCGTGTCGGCGCAGAAGAATATTTGCTAACAATGAATCTTTAAAACTCCGATGCATTGAGATATTTCAGTCTGTTGCCAACGATAATAAATGGATTATCAAAGCCTCAGAAATTGCGCCAGACCATATTCATTTGTTGGTTGAGTATGACCCACATCACTCAATATCTCAAATAGTCAAGGCATTCAAAGGTCGCTCCAGTAGATACCTGCGACAGGAATTTCCAGAACTAATGAAACTTCCTAGTTTGTTGACACATTCGTATATGTTCGACACTACTGGAAAAGTCAGCACTCAGAAAGTCTTAGAATATATCAATGATCCACATCATGGCTGAATAAATTCAGCCTGTTCGCTTATATCTCCCCCATGAATTACGGGGGCTTTACGCTTCACGACCCGTAAGCTGGCTTCAATTTCCGTAGGAAGTTAAGCATGGCTGAAATCACAGTATCTGGCGACTCAATTAAGAAGCCATGACCACCACCTTCGAGAACTACAAGTTCAGCGTTAGGAATGCCTTGAGCAAGTTGCTGGGAAAACTTTAGGGGAGTGAGAATGTCTTGTTTGCCAACTAGAACTAGGGTAGGACAATGAATTTTTTGAAGGCGATCTGTTGTGTCAAAGTCAAGCATAGCTTGGCTGTGATGATGGAGTGAATGAGTCGCTGGCGGGAAAGGATATCTGATTGCAAATTCGATCAGACCTTCGATCGTGCCAGGAATCGCGTAGAAGCTATCTGTAAATATCCAGGGTAATACGACTTTTTCATAAAGTTTCAGGTCTACATTAGCGCAGAGTTCGCCCCAAGTCTCAATGATACTGTTGAATAATCCATCACCCTTTGCCAGTGACGAAAGTAGCATTAGACTTTGCACTTTTTCAGGATGTGCTAATACTAGTTCTTGAGCTATCTGACCTCCCATTGAATGACCCACTAGATGCACCTTATCGATCGCAAGATGATTGAGCAATGCTGCAACGTCATTAGCCATCTGCTTTAGACTATAGGGGGTTTCGGGAGCAGAACTTCGCCCCATACCTCGGTTATCTAAGCGAATAACTTGATACTGCGAAATCAGCGATGGCATAATCAACGACCAATAGGCATGATCGCAAAGAAAGCCAGCTATTAATAGCAAAGGCTCACCCGTTCCCTTAATGTCGTAGAACAAATCAATCCCGTTAACCTGAAGCTTTGGCATAGTCAATAATTCTGCTAAACCCGATCTGAAGCAGGGATAGATAACGCTACACTCCTACGTCTTAAATCTCTCGTCCACCGGAATTTGATAGCCGTTGGCGAGGCGATTGGTCATGTTGGCAGTAGCTGCGATCGCCATGAGTTCCCCGAACATGGTATCATTCATACCCTTGGCCCGCGCTCCTGCTGTGTGCGAGGCAATACAATACTCACAGCCATTTGTCGCACTCACGGCGATATAAATTAGTTCTCGCATCAGTGGATCAATTTCACCAGGGCTAGTCATCACTTCTTTCACCGCTTGCCAAGTTCGTTGCAAGGTAGGGGGATGATTAGCTATGGCTTTCCAAAAGTTATTGATATAGTCATTCTGGCGGGTGACGCGGATATCGTCATATACTGCCCGGATTTCATCGCTGGCTTCTTCGTATTCAATCAGCTTAGTCATGTTTCTATGTTTTTACTTCCAAACATTAGCGGTGATGAAATTCGACCTCTCTCTCCAGAATCTTAATATCATAGTTGCCGAAGAAATCGTGGCCCAGTAAGCCGATGCTGGCTTTGGGTGCGATCGCTACCTGAAGATTATTGGCTGTAACTCCACCTGCTGCAATAGATTTTACCTTACTGGTTGGAAATTCTACTTCGCTACCATCGGCAATTTGGGCTTGCATTGTACCTGTAGTCTGGAGTTTAAGTGTATTCGCCATACTTTGAGTAATAATGGTTCCGCTAGCACCAGTATCTACAATCATTTCAAAGGTTTTTTTGTCATTGAAGGTAACGTCAATCACAGGAGTTCCACCAAAGCGGCGTTTAATTGAGACTCGAAAAACTTTATTGTCTGAAGGTGCGACTATAATATTGCTACAAATCCTTCCTAACCCAACGGTTTTACCAGAGGAAGTTACCATGTAACATGCTCCTGGATCGTCTGCTGTTGCTCGATGAGAGAATGCTAAAAATATCAGCGTCGGCATTAGTGCGATCGCAGCTAGATTAACGGTTATAATCCAAGGCTTCCAAGCATTCTTCATATTATATTGCTCTCCAATTTGTCTGATATTTGTTGATAACTAAATGACTCATAAATACTGCAAAAATTTGTGCCAAAAGCCCAGTTGTTAATCCCAAAACACCATGTTTATATAGAGCGATATCGATTATATGCAATATATCTTAACCAGGATAAACTCATCTAATTTGGTATAATATAATAAGCTTGACAAATCAAAAAAGATAAGAATTAACTTTCATTAGTTTTTTCTGATTCCTTGTGTTAAGACTGATTGAGATGCACTTGCTCTGGACGATTTAGCGTTCGGGGTTGAAAAATCACCTAAGAAAAGCTGACGCATAATTGAAAAATTGCAGGTAATTTTGTAGATAATATATGAAATAATTAATGCACCTAATACCCTAATTCCTTGAGCTGCGAATATTGGGTAATTTTTCATAGTTATTTGTATCGGTTGATGTAAATACATAACGATCATAGAAGCATTACCAAGTTCGCGCAGGGCATTTCCTATGTAAGATTTATTATAAAGTAGTAGCGCAAATTGCTGTGTAATAATAATGCCAGATAAAGCTATAACAACATTAAAGATTAAGACTCCATAGCTTGTACCTTTCATATTAAAAGCAAAATGCAGCAGAGACACTGTATCTAGTAAAATTGCAGTCAAAAATATTATTGTTCCTAATATAAGGATTTTAGTATTAATTAAAAATGATTTAGCTGCCATGTGCCCTAACCAGTAAAATGGTAGTGCCATTGCAACTACATTGATATTCCAAGGAAAGGCAACATTTTTTAGATAATAATTAATCATTGCTAAACAATAGGAGCCAAGCATAATTTTTATCATCAACCAATTATTAGAGCCAAACTTTATATAGAGCAGGTTATATAACTGCTGCGTAATAAATAAACAAGTTACAAACCAAAATACACTAAACCAAAGCGCCAGATTTGCTCCACCATACAATTGTTTCCAAATGACCGGAAATATAGATATTATAAGTTTGTCTATCGATAATATTTTTTTGTGCTGCCAACTATCTATTATTAATGGTAGATACTGAAGGAGAGTAAATAAAAAAAGAAATGAAAAATATGGTACTAGAAGATGAAGAAGTTTTTTCTTAAAGAAAGCAGAATAGTCAGTTTTTTTGCTATAAAGATATCCACTGATAAAGAAAAAAAGCGGCATGTGAAACCAGAAAATATATTTCGATACTGGGTTGACTATGTGTCCTACAACAACCGTAATTATGGCAAGACCTTTCCAACAATCAATCCATTCAATTCTTTGCGACATTAATCATACCTATAGACTCTGTTGAATACTGTCGATGTCTGATATTTCTTTTGGCTTTCTCTGAACACTAGGATTTCTCAGAGCTTAAGCAGATTTAGTTTCCAAGCCTTGTGGCATCAACCTGACTCCTGACAGTTTTTTAGCAACAGCATTGAAGTCTTTTCATTTATTTTGCTCACTTGTCAAGTGCGTTATTTATCCTGTCTTTTATGCTGATCTTATTTGATTTGCCAAGCTCACATAATACCGAATTAGATGAGCTTACACTGTATATCTTAACTAGAATTACTGAGTGATAAATTAAAGATTAAGTAAAGACATGATAAAAACACTTAGAGTAGATTAGGTGTAACGTACTAATTAAAATAAATTTGTTAGCTTACTCCAGTTTTGCTGCTGCATTTACAGCAATTGCGATCGCATTTTTCACAGCAATATCCCTCTGTTCTAAGATGATATTTTCACTCACAGTACGCCCAGCAACTACACCGCAAACAGCAGCAGCAGCAAAATTATACACACCTGCCATTTTGAATAGTGTGCCGGATTCCATCTCATAATTCAAGATATTTAAACGCCGATATTCTTCTGTGATGCCATGCAGCGATCGCATTAAATTTGGATTTGCTGAATCTGTGCGTTCTTGTCCTTCGTAAAAAGTATCAACTGATGCCGTAATTCCGATGTAATGTTCAACCTTTAATTCTCGCGCGGCTTTAACTAAAGCGACTGTCAGAAACGGATCGGCTGCGGCTGGATATTCCACAGGTGCAATGTCATTTGCTGCACCTTGGCGACATAATGCTGCACTGCTAATAACAACGCTACCGACTGGTATATAAGGTTGAATTGCTCCGCAAGTTCCAATGCGAATGATTTGCCGAATTCCTACTTGTATCAACTCGTTGACAACAATACTTAATGAAGGCGCACCCATACCACTAGTTGCAGATAAGATGCTGCGACCATTTGGTAAATATCCCACATAGCTATTGAGTCCGCGATTTTCCGACAATAAGCGAACATCTTGGAAATAAGTTTGGGCAATTAGATGCGAGCGCTCTGGCTCACCAGATAATAGGGCAATCCTGGGAGGCGATGAACCTAAATCATCTTGTCCAAAGCCAATGTGATAAAAGCGTTTATTTGCCATTCAATGCTACTCGCACGCGTATTGCAGATCGGAGCGTTTCTTATTGCTGGCTCCTACAACTAAGGAACCAAGAATTGCTCTCAATATGGTTGGGCGATCGCTAAACTATTAGGACTTATGCAACTAACTTGTCACGCATGAACCAACAAGTATTGACCGTTACCAAGAATTTCACCATCACAACCGTCAAAATACACAATGCACAAGAGCAAATAAAGTCTCCACATCCGGCAGAACTTGCCATAGTTCATACCATAATTTAAATCTTTGACTTTAGCTTGATTCTGGTCAAAATTCATCAACCAATTTATCAGAGTCTTTGAGTAGTTAGCACCATTTAAATACCATTGATTAATAGTTTTTAGGTCTGTATTAACCTTTGGAATGACATCATAATTCCACACCCGCATGTTTGGAAAAACATATTTGTCTATAAAAGGATGGGTTATATTATAAGGTAATCTGGTTGTGATTATGTGAATTAACACCTTGCCATCATCTTTTAGGAGAGAAGCCAGTTTTTGAAATGATTTCGTTAAATTACCTACATGTTCAAACAGGCCAATCGCCATAATTTTATCAAACTTATTCTCAAAATCAATATCATTAAAGTCCTTTTCATATAGAGTGAATCTATCTGAACTGAGGTAACTAGTAGGGTCTCGCATTTTTTTACGCATATATTCACATTGCCCGTGGCTCAAATTAAGAGCTGTTACTTTCACATGCGGAAACCGGGAAAGGATGTAATTTGATGCAGAACCCCAACCGCATCCCAAATCTAAAATTTCGTCTCCATCTTCGATGCCTGCTTTTGCAATCAAATCATCGAGCATGTGCATTTGAGCTTGCTTAAGGTTAGATGCTTCTTTTTCCCATAAACCCATTGTGTATTTTGGATATAAAAGTTCTGTCTCTTTTAACATCAGACTGAACATTTCTTCGGGTAGGTTGTATTGAACCTTCATTAGTTCGTGCGATCCTTCTGCAAGGCGATCGCTTTCTTGCAACAGCCATTCATAGGGAACTAAAAGAGAGGGAAAATATTTGTAGCTGATTTGCATCGAGAGATTTAAAAGGGATTTAAGCAGAGGAGCGGGGATTTTTAGCCCATTGATATAAGCCTCTGCTCCTGCCATTACGATTGCATTGAATGCAGCGATCGCTGTGCGGTTAGCTTGGTAAGCAATTCGGTTTTTGTTATTCACATCTACTAAAAGATTATGTCTTTGGATCTTGTCTGTAATGCTGGAAGTCATGTATACATTACCTTAGATTTTTGGTTATATTAAATTTATGACAAAACTAAATACTCGTCTTTTACAATTTCGGCCCGCGATAAATTCAAAACTCCCATAAAATCAAGGATTTATCACTCCCTAATGCTACTTAAAGTGGGAAAAGACGAGAAATAAAATTGAGAGTTATAAAATCAATTTATGTATTAAAAATTAATATTTTTTTATTAAGCTTAATAAGGACATAACGATCCCTTAATTAATAGTGTTTCTCTTCGGGTTGCGAAAATATTTGATAAATTGCATTTAAATTTTTCACACCATAGGGAACACCATATTTTCCCTGGTAATGAACTCAGACTATTATCCAAAGTCCTGCTTTACCTAAAATCTCCTCCTTCCCATATCTGAAGTTGTCTTTCAGCCGCAACTATGCAATTTAGATACTTTGGTGGATACAGAAAATGATCGTAAGCTAAAGCCATCTGTCTAGCAGCCTCAGTATGTGGCACTCGTCCTATTCCCGTACCCAATCCAGGACAGGCAATCGTGTTAATTTTTTGCCTAGCGTGTTGGTTATGGTGGCGAACTGTCAGCAGCATTGCCCACATTGCAATATAAGGAATATCCGTCCCAGCAATAATCATGGGAACTCGCATCGTAGGTGTATGAGCCAAAAAAGGATGTTTATGATGACCTGTTTCCACAATCATTGATGTTCCTACAGGCTGTTCGCCCAAATAATCCTCAAGAATGCGCTGTTGGACTCTTGCCATTAAGGGACGACCAAAAAAACGGATAGCCGCATCTATGCCACCATCCATCATGCCAAAAGAGTTCGCAGGGCTGACCATACAATCAAAATCTGGCAACCACTCGAAATAGTTATTCACTATTTCTACATTGGGTAAGTAATTAAAATTCTGTTGAAAGGCTGCACACAACAAAGAGTCGGGAGCTACCAATATCAATTTCAAGCTTTTATTTCCTCCGCTTGAATACCTATTTTAAACGTCAGATGGGGCAAACATCAACTGTTTGTCTGACTTTTCGCATCATCTGGAAGGTCTTTCTAGAGAAGATGTTTGTGCCGGAACCAGTAATTACACTGGCAATTACGCCCAATAAACAGGAAGATAGCGATCGCCTTTCTAAGGCACTCAATCGCTTTCAAAGGGAAGATCCTACCTTCCGGTTGAGCATTGACCCCGAATCAGGCGCAACTCTGATTTCTGGAATGGGCGAACTCCACCTAGAAATCTACCTCGAACGCATTCAATGGGAATATAATGCGGAGGTCTACGTTGGTAATCCCCCCGTGGCATACCGAGAAACTATTGGACAACAAGCTACTTTTGACTACCGATTCAAGAAACAGTCACTGGCGCGTTTGGGTATTCTACAGAGTTGCGTAGACGCGAAGCGGCTTGTCCTCAGACATCGCTCACTTCTGGTATGACTACTTTTTCAATGGAGTTTGCCTGCTATCGCCAGTGTTGAACCCACATTAACAATTAGCATAAGCTCCAGTTTGTCTGATAAGACAAGCTGGAGCTTAAATCACTTAATCAGAAAAAAGAGTAGTAACCCAACACCAAGAATCCTTGATTTTGTTGAGATTAGCGATCGCCTTTGCTAAGGTCTAAATCATCTGCAATATTTAGCGAATCACTACTATCTACTTGATTCGGCAGTATATTTGAAATAACTGCACTATTAGCTAATTTCTTTTCTGGTATATTTAAACTATCTACATCAATTGATAATTCATTAGTAACTGGTTTATATTCAGGATTCTCTCGGTTTCCACTTGCTATTTCTTCTGCTTTGCCGATAAAATCCTTTGCAAGCCGTTCACTAAAGCCAACAACAAATGCTATTACAAAAATCAAAGACCTTTGTTGGTCTTGAGATGATTCTTGATTTGTAGTTGGATTTAGCTTGAAGATGTTAGGATTAATAAACATGGATATTAGCCCAGAGTTAATTAAGGCTAAAAATAAAACAGCAAATGCTCCTCCAATCATTGGTTTAAAAGCACCAACAAGAAATGGAGTTAGTGGATCGGAATATTTCTTCTTTTGAAATTCTTCAATTCTAATTAAAATACTGATAATACTACCTAATGTTCCTGCCGAAATAGCTAAACTGAGTTGGAGAAGAAATTCATTATACTTCTGATTTACAGATTGCCTTTTGCTATATTGTGCATTTAATTCGGCAAGGTTACTATTTAGAATTGTCAACTCTGTACTCTTGAACTCTGCATTCTTTTGAGATATTATATTTAACTCTTTAATTTCTTCTTTGGTTGTTTTTAATTTACTAACATCATTTGCCGATTCAGAATTTGTGTTTTCTGATTGATTTTTTGCTTCAGATTGATTTTGAATTTCTTCTACTCGGTTATCTGTATATTTTTGAATTTCTTTGATTTCGCTTTGTAAGAAGTTTTTGTTAATATTATAATTATTGTTATTATAATAATTAATAATTTCTGAAAACATCCAAAGTCCGGCGATAGAAGAGGAAGTAATTCCTCCATATATAAACACAGCACTTATAAGCCCAAAAATTACTTTAGTCGTCGTTGATGGTGAACGATGAACTGATAGAAATGGATTGATGATAAATCCTGTTATAGGATGTTCATATTTGCAAACAATTTGTTCAACATCAAATCTAATTGCCTGGGCAATATTTATATTCGATGAAGATTCACGTAAAGCTTCTATGGCAAATATTAAAGCT
The DNA here is from genome assembly GCF_000020025.1 of Nostoc punctiforme PCC 73102. Classification (GTDB taxonomy): domain Bacteria; phylum Cyanobacteriota; class Cyanobacteriia; order Cyanobacteriales; family Nostocaceae; genus Nostoc; species Nostoc punctiforme. The sequence continues at coordinate 8,122,632 of NC_010628.1, forward strand.
TTCGAGAGTTCAGTCAGTTCTCTTTGAATTGTATTCCTATTATCAGGTATCAATATTCTCGGTATTTCGTCCCACCAAATTTTTTGTGGCGCATTTCTATTGATGAGTTTTTGAAGCCTATTAAACAAGATAATTATTTGAGATATTTCTTTCCCTGCTGAGACTAATTCTTCTTGTTTAGTTGGATCTGCAAAATTATTTAAATTATTTTTATAGAAATCTTTTATAAGTGCCTGTATCAGTGTCCTACTCTCATCTAAATTCCAATCATTTTCAGTTGCTTTTTGATTAAAAACCATTTTATCTCCAATAACTTTCTAATGTTCCTAACTATTGAATAAAAGTAGTGAATATCTATGAATTACTTTGAAGAAATTTACCAAGATACTCAACCTTCTACTTGTATTTATCATTCACTTTTTAGCATGGAATATACGATTGTGCAGCAAATAGTACACTCACTAGTACTTTTTGTCACCAGATATCGCTGCGGTTATAACTTAGGGGGATCTCAAAATCCCCTTAAAAAGGGGGTTGGAGGGATCTCTTACGCTTCTCGCGTCGGGAAAGGGGTTAGATTTTCGTAGACTTTTAGAGATGATCTGAATTGTCACAGTTAGAATCAAACTTCACAAGAGCATTACTACTATTCCCGAAAGCGTTTATTCGGTAAACTGAATTGGATATTCAGGAGTTTTTTGTGGCTATTTTGAGAACTCTGCAACCTGGAGATGAAGTATCGGTAGAAGCATTTCTCTTGCAACACGCTGATACTTCTATATTTTTGCGCTCTAATTGGCGAACTGCGGGACTGCTTGATGAAGGTGCAAGATTTCAAGGAACTTACGTAGCGGCCTACACAGATAAAACGATAGTGGCAGTTGCAGCCCACTTTTAGAATGGGATGATAATAGTCCAAGCGCCTGTATGTTTGCCAGAGGTGGTGCAAGCAGTTGTGGAACAATCTAGACGTACTATTTCTGGAATTACTGGTCCAGCAGCACAAGTTGAAGCAACAAAAAGTATTTTGGGACTTAGCAACACACCAACTCAGCTTGATGAACATGAGATATTGTTTTCTCTAGCACTACAAGACTTGCAAATACCTGAAGCTTTAACATCGGCAAAGGTACAGTGTCGTTTGCCACATCCAGAAGAATTGGAATTACTTGCCGAATGGTGTGCTGCTTATAACGTAGAAGCTTTAGGAAAAACTGATACTCCAAGTTTAAGGCTTGCTTGCGATCGCATAATTGAAGCACGTCAAGATATGCGTATGCATTGGGTTTTAGTGGCAGGAGATACTTTAGTTTCTTACTCTGCTTTCAATGCCAGTCTACCTGATATTGTGCAAATTGGTGGAGTATGGACACCGCCAGCACTACGGGGGAAAGGCTATGCCAAAAGTGTGGTAGCAGGATCGTTGTTAAAAGCGCGATCGCTCTTAGTAAAACGTGCCATCCTATTTACAGGTGATAATAACCAAGCAGCCCAAGCAGTTTATCGAGGAATTGGCTTTTTGCCTACTGGCGAAAAGTATGACTTAGTCTTATTTGAAGAGACTCAGGCTTAAGAAATATTGGGGTGAGTTTTGGGAGCGCAACACTGAAAAGGAAGACTTGGGACAGACATAGCGGGATATCAAGCAACCACCAGGAAAATGGGAAGTATATGAACGAATTCTACGTGTTCCTTATTATGTAGTATTTGATCGGTACAAATATGAGTTTAGGGTATTTAAATTAGATGGAGGCCGTTATGCTGAGATAGCATTGTCAGATTCACGTTTTTGGATACCGGAATTAGAATTAGGCTTGGGTATGTGGCGGGGACGCTATCAAAATGTAGAACAGCCCTGGTTACGTTGGTATGATGGGACTCTCAACTGGGTATTGACTTCTACAGAACAAGAAAGACAACGGGCTGAACGGTTGATTGCACAACTACGAGCGCTCGGCGTTGAACCCGATGTAGATACTTAATTCCTCAGAAGTTTCCTGTTTTGTGAATAGTCTGTATAGCCTTGAATATTCTCTGGTTCAAATTGACGCAGTACACGCGTAGCTTCGCGTGTTAAATCCTCATTTCCGGTAACTACAATTAGGTATTTACCAGCATTCAGACGGTTACGATAGGGTAAAGCATCGCCACTGCCAACTGTTATGCCAGTTCCTCGACCGATTAAACCAGCCCCCAAAGCGCCGGCTATCGCTCCTAATATACCAGCAAGAAATTCATTGCCAAATCGAGCAAACTGGGGAAATATTTCAATTTGTGTGAGATAGTTAAAGGCATAACCTGCAACAAATCCAAAGGGTACAAGCCACCAAAAGAGCTGAGTTGATTGCTTGCGGGCTTGCTTGTCGGGATCAATCATTCCAAATTCATCAGCACTTAAATAACCATCGCCTAAAATATTAACTTGTGAAGTAGGCAAGCCTGCTTTTTCCAGAGCAGAGTAAGCGGCTTCTACTTGTATTCGATCTGGTAAAACTGCAACAAGGTAATTCATAAGGATTTCCTTTTTAACAAAGATTTTTTGTGCAAAATTAATAAAACTGCTTAATACGAATCGAGCTATTCTGGCTTTTTGTGCCATTGCCCATCATTACCTTTTTCGTAATCGCGTTTCACAGCACTCCAAGCAACACGAAAGGCACGCTCCTCTTCATCATATTCTTCTTGAGCATTGTTAAATGCAGCTCGAAAAATTTCTTGGGCGTGCTTGGGTAAGTGAGCTTTGACTGAATCAGGTAAGTCTGCAATCTCTTGGTAAGGCATAAATTTCCTTTCCTTACTTGATGGAGTAATGTTAAATATAGCGGTTCTCCGCCCTTGTAAGGTACAAGAACCCAAACCCCCTAAGAGCAAGCTAGGAGGGGGCTATGATGTACTTTTTAAAAAATGCCGCCGCTTTACCTCTAAAGACAGATGGTTTTGCACGGATTCATCATTATTTTTATCTGTCATTAATATTTTTCGTAATTTAAAATATTTAGTCTTTGCCAATTTCGTCCAACAATTACACGACTTTAAATAATTCGTAATTATTAACTACAAATTATTTAAATTCGTGATGATGTTAAAAACTAATTGTTTGTGGCTTAAAACTCGATGTACTATCCCAATAATTGACCTGGTTAATATTCACCTTGAGTAAAGCAATATCGGGTTCGTCCAATCCTTTAGGAAACCAGGTTTGAAGTTCTGGCTTCCATAACTCTCGCATCTTGTTGCGGTCTTTTACGAGTTGTGATGTACCTGAGATAGAAACGTATCGCTGCTGTTCGGGTGACGAGAAACTAACATTGACCTGCTCATGGTGTTCAATCTCAGTCACCTTATGGGAACCAGCATAAGTAAAGAACCAGAGTGTGGCTTCAGAGTTAATATCACCACTTTTTGACATGGGGTAACTATGCAAACTTCCATCATCATCGACTGTGGTAAACATACCATAATCAATATTTTTGATTAGTTCATGCAGCTTTTGAATCTCTTGAGTGCGGTCTGTAGAAGTTGCCATTGTTTGTACTATTTTCTCTATTTGCTTTTCCTAGACTGTAATTTTTGATTACAATCAGGTTTCGTGCTGGTAAAGTTACTTTCCAGTATTAACGTTTTTTGTTGAAATTGCGTGAGCCTACAGATGGAGTTATCCTAAAATTAGCTTTTTTAGTTATATCTTTAGAGAGATTGGTTGATAGTGATTATTATATACATATATAGCTTTTGGACATATAAATATGAATTGTGTGCTTGTTTCTTTAGACATAAATTTTATAAATTTTGCATGAATTTTTAGCCTATAAAAAGGTACAAAGTCAACAGGCTAGTATCGCAAGGCGGAAGTCAAAAGTCAAAAGTATTATGGAATCAGCTTTTTAGGGATTTTAAATAGTTTCTCTATTTGCGCTGTAGCGTACTAGGCTTCGCTTCACTTACTGGCGGCAGCAGATCAAGTAGCAGCATTAGGGATTTCCAACGAAGAAATTATCCAATCTTGTGGAGTGGATATCTTGTTTGCCTTTAGCTATGGGCGCTCGCGTCACCCACCCCACAAGAAGTAGTTAAGTATTTTTTTATTTGGAAGTCCCTTACTACTCTCTGGCTGGAAACGACATTTGAAAAGGCTTTCACGTTAAGTTGACACCAATGACAGTTGTACGCTCTTACAGCCGATTCATTTAGTAGAAAGATTTTTGTAAATGGTATTACTTACTAGAAAGCAAAAGCTTTTTTTACTTGCGGAAAACACTCAAATGAGTAAGCAAACTGGGGTTTGAGAAAGCAAAAGCTTCTTTTACTTGCGGAAAACACTCAAATGAGTAAGCAAACTGGGGTTTGAGAAAGCAAAAGCTTCTTTTACTTGCGGAAAACACCAAAATGATTAAGCAAACTGGGGTTTGAGAAAGCAAAAGCTTCTTTTGAGAAAGCATTTAAGTATTTTGAGAAAGTAAACAGGCTTTTTGATAAAGCAATTAGCCTTTTTGATAAAGTAATTAGCAAATATACGTAAGGATTAAAAATTACGGTTGTCCATAGCTTGCGTCCCGTAGAGAAGGGTACATCGGTTTTTGAATGAGAATATAAAACTAAACAAATTCTGCAAGTGTGGAATTTTATATGACACAGCAATAGCGATCGCTCTTGTATTGCAAAATTAACAAAGGAAATAAAAATCTAACCTAGCTAGCTGTGGTCAAGCTATAGTATATATTATTACTTTGCAGTACTCTTCCTATTCATCGCACGCTATGCATCTTGGCAAAATTTGTATTTACGACAATCCAGACCGGAATTATTACTAGTTGGATTGTATAAGATACTTGTGATAATTTAAGCATTAACCACAATTAGAGGTTGAGAATGGCGAGTACATCCAACGTCCAGATTACCATCGCCTTGCAAGAGCCTGGTTTAGATGACGATGAACTGCAAGACGAAACGCAGAGACTATAAACAGTTGTTAGACAAAGAGGGACAAATCAACTTCAAGCTAAACTTGAGTTATCCCATAAATCAAATCAGCAGCTAGTTCAGAAGTCAGATGCTCAAATGCTGGAACAGCAACAACCCATAGCAGTAACTTCTTTATCAGAAACTACCTACTTCAAAAACAAGTCTTTTATAGGTATTGCAGCAATTGTTTTATCTGGGTTAGTTGGATTTCCCATCTATATAATAAATTTTCACGAGGATCGTTCGACAATAACCAAGCCTAATGCTCCTGTAGCAAAATCACTTATTCCCACACCTACTATATCCCCAAAATTAGCTACTCTCACACCTACTACATCCCCTGCGGTTAAAGATTTGGATGCACTTTTAAATATAGCTGGAGAAATTACCGATCCATCTCAATTACACGCCTTAAAGCGCCAAGTGTTTAACCAAATTAATCCAGCTTGGACTAATCGCTTAGGATTACAACAGGATTTGGTATATCGTGTGGGTGTAGCTGCGGATGGTGCAATTGTAGGTTACAAGGCGATAAATCAAGTAGCGAACGAAAAAATAGAGTTAACTCCTCTGCCCAAAGTACTTTACAATCCTGCTAACCGTCCTCAGATTTCTAATGAGCCAATTGCCCAATTTCAAGTAGTCTTTAATAGCCAAGGTGTGCTGCAAGTTAGCCCTGTGCGCGGATACTCTAAAACACCAGAGGTAGTCGGTGCAAAAATTACTGACTCTAATATAGTTAAAGGTTTAAACCAAAAGCTTTATAATACAGTTCGCCAAACTTGGAGTGGCACTCCCACCTTTACGCAAGACTTGAAATATCGGGTAGCGGTCAACAAAGATGGTGTAATCGCTGACTATGAACCACTCAACCAAGTCGCCTTTGACTATTTCCGGGAAACACCCCTTCCAAAAATGTTTAATGCTATCTACGGTTCTAATGTAGCAGCTCCCAACGATAAAGAACCTCTCGCCCACTTCCAAGTGATATTTAAGCCTAGCGGCAAGCTGGAAGTTACGCCTTGGCAGGGATATCAATAAGAAGATACTTAACTCTATAATTTAATTTATTAAGCGATAGCCATTCATGACTTGTTCTCAGCATCATAATCTAGCCAATCCTGCCCAATAGAGTATTCTTACTTTAAGATGATGTAAAATTTGTACCCTCTGAATGAGGCTCTTCAACCTCTAGCAGGAGTGTCATGTTCCATTAAGCGCCTACGATGAAGAAAAGAACTAGGTAATCAAATCGCAGTATATCTGCCTTTTAAATTATGGACTGGAAGTATAAGTGGAAAAATGGCTATAAACCAAGCCGAGATGAAGCGGCAAAAAACCCTCATTTGTTAGATGAGAGCCAGTTCGAGAACGAGCAAGACCGAAAGCTAGCTGAAGAATCAGCAAGGAAGCATTTGGGTATACCTGCACCAACTATAGACGAAGATCAGTCAATACTACCTCATTAGCTTCTTCTAATGAACAAGCTTGATAACGCCATTTCCAAAAAAGATTTTGCAACAAATAAACTGGCTATAGGGGCGTACAGATGTACACCCCTAATTATGTATCTCTAGCACTATGTACGCTCCACACCATTAGGAAGTTCGATAAAATGCAGATTTCTCAAATTTTTAATCGATTAAACAATAGCAAATTTACTAAGTTACTCAGTCAAACAGTAGCTTTAGGCGTAAGTGCTTTTGTTCTCCTCTCAACTACTAATGCTAATGCCGCCGAGCAAGTTGTTTTAAAATATGGTACTTTTCAGGGGCAAGTTTCTGTTCAAGAATTAAGTCAGTTTACAGAAACAGGTAAGACTACTCCGACACTACAAGCTTATTTGGATGCCGCTCAACAAGACCCCGCAGTAGCTCGTAAGGCACTGAAAGCCCCAATAAAAGCCGATCCTGCCTTTTTAAATAACTTACTGTCTAGCTGGGCAGGGCCAATTTTAGTTAACCAAATTGGTGAAGTAGTTCATCCCCCCGCAGGACAACTAGATCAACAGGCGCTGCGAAGTGCTTTAAGTACATCTATTCAACAAAATGGTGAAGTTACACTCCTTGGAGCTATTCAGAATTATCCTAATACTTCTGTTGAACTTGAAGGCGATCGCCTCATCTCTGTTTATGAACGCCTAAGCAGCCTAGCAGAACTTTTATGATAGCTAGTTACTGCTAAAATTTAATACCCATGAGTCTATCTTAGGGTTCTATTCTGTGACTGAGAAATTTCCTAACGTAATTGTAGAGTTAGGGAAAAGTTTATATGACAACTGACGTTTCTAGAAATATTAACAAGGACACTAATGGAGCGCTGATAAGTGGTGTTCTCCTAAGTGTTTTGGGGGTTATTGCGATCGCAGCGCCTAATCTCTCGACCTTATTCGCCGAAACTTGGATTGCAGTAATTTTGATTTTCGCCGGATTTACAAAACTAGTTTATGCCACTCAAACCCGCCACCAAGGAGGTTTTATTTGGAAACTTCTATTGAGCGGACTCTATATTGCAACCGGTATAATGCTGTTTGTTTATCCTTTTACGGGTATTCTCACACTGACTCTATTGCTTGGCAGCTTCTTGGTGGCTGAAGGTACATTCGAGTTAATTCTGGCATTCCGGTTACGTCCGCAAGAGAACTGGAAGTGGATACTAGGTGATGGCATTATTACACTGGTCTTAGGTGCAATGATTTGGTTCCAGTGGCCCTTCAATGCGCCCTGGCTTCTTGGCACACTAGTTGGTATCAGCATTATTTTCACTGGCATTTCACGCGTAATGCTGTCATTGAATGCGCGTTCTACCTCAAATCCTACTAACGAAGCTGCAAATCCTACTTAGGAGATAGAGCATGGGAGCATGGGAGCAGGAAAGGATTAGGGGACGAGGGGGACAAGGAGGACAAGGGGAAATTATTGAACAAGTCTCTTCCTTGTCTCCCCCCTCTTCCTTGTCTCCCTTGTCTCTTCTCTATGCCCCATACCCAATGCCCAATCTTGAGTAGTAAAAGTTTACTAAGAGATTGCAGCAGCGATCGCCTTGAAATTGCTAAATTAACTAAGGAAATCAAAATCAAGGCCAGCTAGCTGCAATCTACAATGGTATCTATTGCTACTCCCTTCTCGGATATTCAAAACCATTGGGCACGCTTATTTATTACAGCCTTAGCCCAACGTGGTATTGTCAGTGGGTCGCCTAATGGCACATATCGCCCCGATAACTCACTCACTCGCGCTGAATTTGCCGCCATCGTCGCCAAGGCATTTGGCACAGTTAGCAAGAAGCGGCAATATGTACCTTTTGTGGATGTACCCATAAATTATTGGGCAGCAGCTGCCATTCAAACAGCTTACGAAAAAGCATTTATTAGCGGATTTCCTGATAAAAGTTTCCGCCCCGCCGAGCGAATTACTAGGGCAGAAGTTTTAGTTTCTTTGGTAGCAGGCTTAGAAATTGCCACCAAGGTAAAACCAGAACTCCTCTCAGCACTCCCACAAATTTATCAAGATTCTATTCAGATTCCTGGGTATGGTAGAAATCAGGTAGCTATTGCCACCAGCGCTGGATTGGTGGTTAGTTTCCCAAATATCAAATTACTCAATCCCAATCTTGCAGCTACCCGTGCAGATGTAGCGGCAATTGTTTATCAAGCTTTGGTGTATTTAGGTGAAGCAGAAAAAATTGCCTCTAGTTACTTAGTGCAGCCGCCAATACTAACGCCTACGCCGAAGCCAACGCCCACACCAATACCCACACCAATACCCACACCCACACCAATACCGACACCAATACCCACACCCACACCAATACCGACACCAATACCCACACCCACACCCACACCTGCACCTGTCGGTAGCGTTAGGGTTAATCATAGTCGGGAATTTCGGGGGGCGTGGGTAGTATCTGTGTGGAATGGTGATTGGCCTTCCAAGCCAGGACTTTCTGTTGCTCAACAGAAAGCTGAACTCACTGAGATTATTAGTAAATTACAAGCGCTAAACTTCAATGCACTTATCTTTCAGGTGCGACCGGAGGGAGACGCTTTATATGAATCACAATTAGAGCCTTGGAGTGCTTGGATTACAGGAACTCAGGGGAAAGCACCAGAACCATTTTACGATCCTTTAGCGTTTGCGATCGCAGAATGTCACAAGCGTAATATTGAACTCCATGCTTGGTTTAACCCTTACCGCGCCAGCACTTCTACCGACCCAGCTAAAACAGTACGTCCCCACATAGCAGCGACTAATCCAGAAAGCGTTTATTTGTGGAAAACTCAACGCTGGATGGATCCAGGATTGAAAATAGTTCAAGATAGAGCTTACAACGTAATTCTTGATGTAGTGAAGCGCTACGATGTTGATGGCATTCACTTAGATGATTATTTTTATCCATATCCCATCGAGGGGCAACCTTTCCCCGATAACAAAACTTATGCTGCATATCAAGCAGCTGGTGGTTCACTCAACCTTGGTGACTGGCGACGGGACAATGTTAACAAAATGGTACAGCGTGTCTGGCAGGGGATTAAGGCAACCAAACCCGATGTGAAATTTGGTATTAGTCCCTTTGGGATTTATCGCCCCGGACAACCTGCTGGCATTACTGGGTTAGATGCTTACAATGTGTTGTATGCCGACTCGAAAAAATGGTTAGAAGAAGGCTGGATTGATTATATTGCGCCTCAACTTTACTGGCGCACAGATCAAACACAACAAAGTTATTCAGCGTTGCTACAGTGGTGGACACAGGTAAATACAAAACAAAGACACGTTTACGCTGGTAACAATCTGACAGAACCAAGCAACAAGAGTCGAGAGAGTGATGAGATTGAAAAGCAGGTGAAAATTAGTCGTAGCCAAGCTGGAAGGTTGTCACTGGGCAATATCTTCTTTAATCTCGGTGTTTTGACGCAAAATAGTCAGGGTATTGCTGATAAATTCCAAAGTCTGCTTTATAACAAACCTGCGCTACCGCCAACTTTGCCTTGGCAAGATACAACGCCACCCCCTCCACCCATTGGATTACAAGTCAATAACCGCAAACTGAGTTGGCAGCCTGGAGATAATCAGCCAGTTCGTTCTTGGACGCTTTATCGACAAACTGGGGATACTTGGACAATTCAGCGAATTTTGTCTGCTGGCACAACCTTCGCTACCGTTCAACAAGCGGGAACTTATGCCGTATGTGCAGTGGATAGATTGGCCAATGAAAGTGCGGGAACAGTGATTACAGTGAGTTGAACAAAGGTGCTGGTTAGACATCTCAAAAAATGATGTAGGCACAATTGATGAATTGTGCCTATTGACAATTTATTTGTTGGAGTTCCCTTATGTGCAAGTCGATCTGCATAGTTTAGGCATAGCGATATCTATCTTTTTGAGGAACAATTGAGATTTGCATAGGTTTTAAGGAACGGATTAACCTTTCGGTAGATTAAGACAGAATCATCAAAACTGTATATTTGGATGGGGTAACACATAATTTGCCACAAAACCTCATGCTAAATCAGTAATTTCAATATAAACAGATGAAATTTTGATTGAATTCTAGTTAATTTGTTCCTTATCCTCATAAGCCATGACATCCCCTGAGCCTCAAACTGATTTTGGAGAAAAAGCTCCACAAACCTCATTTGAGCCACCTTCTGGAAAACGGCGGTGGCTTTGGTTATTTTTAGCAGCACTACTATTGTTAGGGGGCGGAACAGCTCTCGTTTGGCGTTTGCTCACTCCGCAAAATTCAGCGCCTTCAACTACTAACGCTCAACCTCAAGGGGTAAGAGTCAAAGTATCCACAGTACAAAGCGGCATAATTGAGGAAAGTTCAGATTTTATTGCTAGCCTAAAATCCCAGCGTTCAGTCATCCTCCAGCCGAAGATTCAGGGCCAAGTTACCCAAATATTTGTGAAATCGGGAGATCCAGTAGCCGAAGGAGCGGCAATTATTCAGGTAGATCGTACACCACAAGCAGCGATCGCTCCTAACAATGCTGCGCCTCAAGCATTTTTATTGCAACTGGAAAATGCCCGCACTGTACTGAAATCTCTAGAAGCCCAACGATCATCCTATGTTGAGAATGTGCAATTGTATCAGCAAACCTACGAAAAGTATTCCATTCTAGCTGAACAAGGAGCCGTGTCTCGACAGACTCGCAATCAGTTTGCCGATCGACTTGCCAATGCTAAAACTAGTCTTGATGCAATTGATTCCAGGATTCAAGCCCAAAGATCCAATATATTGCAGGCTGAAAAAACGTTGCAGCAAGCTAATGTAAATACTCAAACACAACAAATCCAATCTGACAAAATTACCGCTCCCTTTAGTGGCACAGTTGGCAACATGACTGTGAAAGTAGGTGATTTAGTTAATACTTCCACACAATTAGTTAATCTCACGCAAAATCGACCTTTAGAAGTCAACATCTCTGTGCCACTACAGCAAGGGCCGCAATTGCGTAAGGGAATGCCAGTGGAAGTGATGAATACACAAGGTCAAAAGCTGGGTAGAAGTAGGGTATTTTTCATTGCGCCTACTGCTAATAACGAAACACAAGGGATACTGATCAAAGCACTTTTTGACAATCCTAACGGTCAGCTACATGCAGATCAATTGGTAAGGGCTAGAGTGTTTTGGAATCAGCGCCCCGGAATTTTAATCCCCACAACTGCAATGACTCGTGTAGGTGGCGACACTTTTGTGTATGTAGTTGAAACCGAAACATCTCCCCAAGGTATATCTCAACAAGTAGCTCGACAAAAGCGCGTGAAGCTAGGCGAAATCAAAGATAATAATTACCAAGTTCTTGAAGGATTACAACCAGAAGATAAAGTTATTATCTCAGGGTTGCTCAATCTTAGAGATGGCGCTGCGATCGTTCCAGAATCTTAATTAAGGGGAGTGGGTAGAGACGCGATTAATCTCGTCTCTACTGAGGATTGGGCAAGTGGAGGACAAATGACAAATGACAAAATTTAACCTTAGTACAGTACTTTAACAGCAAATAATCACTTTGTTGAGCGAAAATAAAACTAGATTAATCTATGTCATCTTTATCGGGGAAAGTTGCAATTATCACTGGTGCATCGCGGGGAATTGGACGAGCGATCGCACTAAAATTAGCTGGTAACGGCGCATCTATTGTCGTCAACTATGCGGGTAATGCAGTCAAAGCAGAGGAAGTTGTTGCAGAAATTGAAAAGTTGGGAGTAGAAGCGATCGCTATTCAAGCCGATATTAGCAAAGTACCCGACATCCAACGCCTGTTTGAGCAAACACTTGAGCATTTTGGTAAAGTTGATATTTTGGTCAACAATGCCGGAATTGCCTTCTATAAACCAATTACTCAGGTGAGTGAAGAAGATTTCGATGCGATTTTTGCTATTAATGTCAAAGGTACTTTTTTTGCTTGCCAACAAGCCGCGCAACATCTATCAGAAGGCGGACGGATTATCAACTTTTCGTCATCAACTACGGTGATGATGCTGCCAACTTATAGCGCCTATGTAGGAACCAAAGGTGCTGTTGAACAAATCACGCGAGTATTAGCTAAAGAATTGGGTGCAAAAGCGATCGCAGTTAATGTTATTTCTCCTGGCCCTACCGATACAGAACTATTCCGAGAAGGCAAAACCCAAGAACAGATAGATCGTTTGGCCCAAATGGCTGCTTTTGGCAAACTGGGAGATGTGCAAGAAATCGCCGATGTAGTAGCGTTTCTCGCTAGCGATGAAGCCAGATGGATCACAGGGCAAAATATCCGTGTAAACGGTGGAATTGCCTGAGATAATTAAAGCTCTCCTCATAAACCAATACAGTTCAGATAAGACCAAAACACTTGTAGAGACGGCGATTTATCGCGTCTCAAAAACTCAAAATTTTTGCCAGTAGCCCTTAACCCAAGCGTATTGCCTCATAAACGCGATATTCTCCGTTTCAAAACCTCAGCTAGTAACCTGGGCATTGCTAGTCCTGTTAGGGTAGGCGAAAATTAGACTGCTACTCCGATTCATTCGAGCTTTTTACTCGAATATAATTGTCCAAGAGCAGCTAACAAAACGGATTGCTATATGGGCTGAAAAAGTTTGTATAAACCGTTTCTAGCTTATACAAAGAACGCCTAGTTTATCCGGTTGTAGAGTCTGTGTTTTCGTACTAAATATCACTTCCCTGTCATCCAAAATTATGGATTTGTCCAACTTTACTACACTTCAAAACTTAGAAGCTGCCTTCGGTGGTGAATCGATGGCAAATCGCAAGTATCTGTTTTTTGCCGACGTAGCGCGTCAACTTGGGTTTCCAGATTTGGCAAAACTTTTTAAAGACACAGCAGACCAAGAAACTGAACACGCTTTTGCACATTTTAAGTTGCTGCATCCAGAACTAGTGGTAGAAAATGCGGCTGCTTTAACTGATGAACAAAAGCGGGAAATTATATCTCGCTGTTTATCTTTGGCAATTGAAGGCGAGACTTATGAATATACTACAATGTATCCAGAGTTTGCCGCCGATGCTCAACGCGATCGCGACAATCCTGCGGCAGAAGAATTTCTCAAACAAGTTCAAGAATCTACCGATCATGCCAACACATTTCGAGAAGCTGCACACCGTTTTGGCTTGTTAAAATTCATCGAGAATTACCACGCCGATCGCTACACTGAAGCTTTAGAAGTATTAAACGGAGGACAAACAGCAAGCAGAGTTGCAGGTGAAGATCCTAAAACTCGGAAATGGATTTGTAGACAATGCAGTATGATTTACGATCCTGTTGCTGGCGATCCCGATTCTGGGATTGCACCTGGTACACCTTTTGAAGAAATTCCTGATGATTGGGAATGTCCGATTTGCGGTGCTAGCAAAAAAACTTTTAAGCCATTTGAAGAAAAAGTTGCAGCTTAGGACGACAATTAATTAGGCACTCTTTTTAGCATATAAACGCGAAGCATCTTAAGGATACTTCGCGTTTTCGATTATTTATCGCAACAGAATTCAGGAGTCAGGAGTCAGAATGGGCTAAACGCCCCGCTATCGCTAACAGAATGGATTGTTATCGAAAAAGCTTATAGTGCAACGCTTACGAGCATCTTAATTCTGACTCATTAATTCTGACTTCTGAATTCTTCTTCAAGAACAGGGTAGTATCATGAATTCACCAGAAGATAAAAGAGGAAACCGTTGTGTTTTTCTGTGACTATCTGAAGAGCAATGCTAATCCGTGATAAAGACTAGAGTAAACATTTATTGTTCTCAAATTAGCAAGCTAATTCCCCGGTTGACACGATTGCTGCACTTTTTGAGGAAGTTGCCGACACATTTGCTGGAATCCTTGAGGATTAATTTGCCACCAAGCAAATAATCCTAAACTTGTACCTCCTACAAGCAACGCCAACATTCCCCCCAGCATTACCAAGTGTTTACCCCGATTAGGTTTTGTAATTAAGGTTGCTGGAATTTCTGGGCTTGTAACTGATTCCTCTGAAGTATCTAAATCTAGATCCAAATCTAGATCCAAATCTAGCAAAGTTTGCGAACTTTCTGTGAAGGAAATGAATTCCTCTTGTTCCTCTAATTCCTCTAATTCTTCTTGTTCCTCTTGTTCCTCTTGTTCCTCTTGTTCTTCTTGTATCTCTGCTTCTATGATCTCTTCTGGCAACGCCGGAGTCACAGGTACTAAGTATTCGGGAGAAACACGGCAATAAGTTAGAACAACTGAAGTATTATCACGCCCATTTTTTTCGTTTGCCAAGTTAATCCAGTTGCGGACAGCATCTTCAACTGTCATCTGGCCTTTTAACACGGGTATTGCATAATCTTGCCAATATTGTTCCACCCTGTTATTATCACTTAAACCATCAGAACACAGTAGTAATATGCCATCTTCTTCCACAATAAATCGCTGAATCTTGAGACGTAAAGATTCTGCATTTCTTGTCCCCAACGCTTGAGTTAAGGCAGTAGCATCTGTTCTTATTAATGCTTTTCGATACAAACTTTTGGCAAAGCGGACTTCTCGCGTCGCCACATCATCATCTACTGTGAGTAGCTGACAATAGTTGCGAGTAATCCAATAGGCACGGCTATCACCAATATTAGTCAAGTAAAGTTCATGGGTATTATTTGATTGCCACCCAGTACTTGTGTATACTCGCTGTGGAACTTGCAATGCCATGACAATGGTTGTAGCCATGCGTTCTTTACCTTGACGTTTTTGTTCGTTATTGCGGGCACAAATCACATTATTTACCACCCGTAAGCTTGCTTCTAATTGTTCCTGCAATAACTCTGGTGATACAAGTACAGCTCGTTCTGTAATCTCCGCTAGTAAGGCGCGAATTTGCAACTTTACAGACTGCACTGCCAATCTACTGGCAACCTCGCCGCCTTCGTGCCCACCAATGCCATCGCAAACAATTGACAAGTGGGACAATAAAGGATCATCTAAGTCATTCAAAGTATTGGGGTAGCAAGCATCTTCATTTTGCGCCATAATTGGGCCAATATCTGTAGAACCTCCCACCTTCAAAACTAGTGGCAATTCTGCCGCAGATGCTAGTAATAAACCATTGAGTTGAGTAGCAACATCATCCAACTCAATTTCCGTTTCACACATATCCTGGACTATGTTCTGCAACCCTTTAGCTACTGATGTCTTTGCAGAAGCTACCCAAAACTGCCAACACTCCCCCAGATTTTTTAAACTCAGCTTCTCATCTTCTGGTGTTTGGTAGAGTTCCAACAGTCGCACACACCAACCTTGGACTCTCAAGTTGTCTACTCCCAGTAAACTGCGGCTAAGTCCTAATTCTGATAAAGGTGTCCAAAGTTGAAGAATTTGCCACAGCCAATAAACTTGTCGTACCGCCGTTGCTTGCTCCCAAGCTTCAACAATAGTTGGATAGATATTTCCTGTCTCATCTATCGGCACATTTTCCAATAAGAGGATATCAGTTGTATCTTTCTCTTCATCACTAGCAAACCCATAAGCTTGGGGCAGATGTAACCGTTCTTGATATAACCGTAGATAAGGAATTACTTCCTTTGGTAATTCTTCAGGGACATCTGGTGGTAGTCCTGGTTGAGTATCCAGCCAAATCTGGCGAGTAATTACTCCATATCTGTCTGCTACTTTTGTGCCTGGTGTAATTTGAGCAGACAATGAGCCAGTAGCCCAAAGATAGCGGTGAACCAAGGGAGTTTGGCAACTTGCACAAACACGATCTCCAATAGGATTAATGGGGCTATTACAGCCTGGATTTATACAATAAATTGTCAGTTGAGTAGAAATCATAAAACTATAAATTTAAAAAACCAATCAACTCATGAATTTCGATTACATTTAGCTGGCAATGGCTTGAAGGCTAGAATAGACTGGATTCGTGTACCGCTAGCTACACTTGGTTACTGAAAGTAATCAAAATTATTGGTAAAAAGACCAAGTTTACTTTCTGTAAATAACTTACGTCTGGCTGTATCTAATCGTAGAAATGGATTTACGTCAATGTAGAGTCTAGGATGGCACTATGCCAAGTTTGACCTTAATCTGGCTTCTGGCGGGAGCAGTTTTGTGTCTCATGGAACTGTTCTTACCATCGGCGTTTGTCGCCTTCATGATGGGAATTAGCGCTTTTGTGGTGGCGCTGCTGTCTGGAGTGGGTTTGGGAAATGTATGGTTGCAAGTTGTAGTTTGGCTATTACTTTCCACATTCCTTATCGTGCTTTCTCGTCGGTTTTTGCAACCACGACGACGCAAATCGAAAATTCAGGATGCAGTCATAGCCGAAACTTTAACAGAAATTCCGCCTGGTAAAACAGGACGGGTGTTATATGAGGGAAATTCCTGGCAAGCACGATGTGACGATGACAAATTTACTGTAGCACCCCATCAAAGAGTTTATGTGGTTAGGAGAGAGGGTACTACTTTGATTGTGATACCAGAAAATTTGTTGAATTCTTAGTTATTGGGAATGGGGAATTGGTTATTTTCTTTATTTCCCCATCTCGTCCATTTCCTACTCTCTTTAACATTTAATACTTAAAAAATCAGGAGATTCACAATGGAACAGTTTTTTTTGCTCGTACTTTTAGCCCTTGGTGGTTCTGCCGTCGCGGGATCTGTGAAAGTCGTCAATCAGGGCAATGAAGCTTTGGTGGAAAGATTGGGTAGTTATAACAAAAAACTGGAACCAGGACTAAACGTGATCTTTCCTTTCATAGATAAAATTGTCTACAAAGAAACTATCCGCGAAAAAGTCTTAGATATTCCTCCACAACAGTGTATCACCCGCGACAATGTTGGCATTGAGGTAGATGCAGTGTTTTACTGGCGCATCGTGGATATGGAAAAAGCCTGGTACAAGGTAGAAAATCTCCAGGCTGCAATGATAAATATGGTGCTAACTCAAATTCGCGCTGAAATGGGGCAACTGGAGTTGGATCAAACTTTTACTGCTCGTTCTCACATTAGTGAACTTTTGCTACGGGATTTGGACGTTGCTACCGATCCTTGGGGAGTGAAAGTTACACGGGTAGAACTGCGAGATATTATTCCATCTCAGGCAGTGCGAGAATCGATGGAATTGCAAATGTCGGCAGAACGACGCAAACGGGCAGCAATTTTAACTTCTGAGGGAGAACGTGAAGCTGCTGTCAATAGCGCCAGAGGTAAAGCTGACGCGCAACTCCTGGATGCGGAAGCTCGTCAAAAATCGACAATTTTGCAAGCGGAAGCCGAACAAAAGGCGATCATTTTGAAGGCTCAAGCGGAACGTCAGCAGCAAGTTTTGAAAGCGCAGGCGATCGCAGAATCAGCAGACATTATTGCCCAAAAACTCCAGACTAATCCCAATGCTAATAAAGCAGTGGAAGTTCTGTTTGCTTTAGGCTATCTGGATATGGGTGCGACAATTGGCAGAAGCGATAGCAGCAAGGTCTTATTTATAGATCCGCGTACCATTCCTGCTGCTTTTGAAGGTATGCGTTCTGTTATCTCAAATGGTCAGGTTGACTCTAACGAGTTGTTTTCTAAGCAAATACCAGGGTTAGAAAATAACCGCTCTAGTTAAGAATGAAGAGTTGGGAGTTGACATTAGTATTAACTTAAGTTTAAAACCCTTTTCAAACTTCGTTTCCAGTCTCAGACTGGGAACGAGACAATCACAATTATCTACTGACAACCCTTTTCAGCTTGATTTACTTGGCATTGGCTGCACAATCCAAAAAACTCTAGGGTATGGTAAAAAACTTTAAACTTATGGCTAGATTCTAACTGCTCTTCTAAATCATGCACGGGGCATTGATGAATCGGAATTGAAACACCGCATTGCAGGCAGGTAAGGTGATGTTTGTCTTGCTGGGCTAGGCTATAGAGGGCTTCACCATTAGCCAAATTCCGTACTTGTACTATGCCTTCGAGTTTTAAGGCTTCTAAAGAACGGTAAACTGTTGCTAAACCCATACTCTGATTTGTATTACGTAATTCTACGTAAATATCCTGGGCAGAAATGCCTTTTTTGATGGTTTTCAGTAGGTTGAAAATACGCTCTTGACTGCGGGTGCGTATAGCTCTCATAGACAATTATTTAAATATGCCACTGTAGTTGAAGCTGTTAGATGGGCTAATTAATCAATTAACTTTAACTGCTTCGTAATCTTATTTTCACTCAGTTGGAACAGAAAGTTATAGTATAGCGATCGCAGCATTCAGCAAAAGCCGTGCAAACCAAGTATCTAGCCAAAATTTTTGTGACGCTTCGTCCTTCAGTCTTAGACCCTGCTGGTGTGGCTGTACAATCCGGTCTTCAGCAACTGGGATACGATAACGTTGACCAGGTGCGGATTGGCAAGTACATTGAACTCACCATCACCTCGACTGAGGAAAAGAAAGCGCGTCAAGACCTCGATCGCATTTGTGACCAAATGCTAGCAAATCCCGTAATTGAAAATTACCGCTTTGAGTTGATTGAGGTCGAAACCCAAACGGGAGTCTTTTAGGGCATTGGGGGGAGACTTGTTCAATAATTCCCCATTCCCCATTCCCCATTCCCCAATCCTCATTCCCCAATCCCCATTCCCCAATCCCCAATCCCCAATCATGAAATTTGGTGTTGTTGTTTTTCCAGGTTCTAATTGCGATCGCGATGTTGCTTATGTAACCAGAGATTTGCTCTTACAACCAACTCGCATGGTTTGGCATCAAGAAACAGACATTGCTGATTTGGATGTCATCATCATCCCTGGCGGCTTTAGTTACGGAGATTATCTGCGCTGCGGTGCGATCGCACGTTTTTCACCCGTGATGCAACAGGTTGTTGAACATGCTCAAAAGGGTAAATTTGTCATTGGTATTTGCAATGGTTTTCAGGTATTAACTGAAGCTGGACTTTTGCCAGGGATGTTAACCAGAAATCGGGATTTGCATTTTATTTGCGATCGCGTCCCCGTGAAAGTTGAGCGTACCAATCTCTCATGGACACAAGGCTATACCAATAGTGAAGTTATCACTTTGCCCATTGCCCACGGAGAGGGGCGATTCTACGCGGATGAAGCCACTCTCGCAGAAATTGAAGATAACGGGCAAGTCGTGTTTCGTTATGAAGGGGAGAATCCCAACGGTTCACTGAACAACATTGCCGGGATTTGCAATCCTCAGGGCAATGTGTTGGGAATGATGCCGCACCCAGAAAGGGCATCTGACGCAATGCTAGGTAATAGTGATGGCTTAAGGCTCTTTCAGGGCTTGGTAGAGAAGGTAGCCGCATTAGCTTAGAGCAAATATGGGGCGACTAGGTTGAGCGTTTAGCGATCGCTATCTGTAGAATAATCTTAGAGGGCGATCGCTCCATCACGAATTACGAATTACGAATTACGAATTACAAATTACGAATTACGAATTATTTCAACGTACCTCTTTAAGAGTATCAATTTGTTTGGTAAACAACTCAGTGAATAAACTAAGCACAGTCCGTTCTTCGCGTACTTTTATATTGGCACTGATTGACATACCTGATTGCAATGTGACGTTTTTACCCTTAATTACTAAAGATTGTTTATCCAATGAAATTTTTGCTGGAAATCTATAAAACTGATGTGTTTGGTCTGGCGGTAATGCGTCTGATCCTATGCCAATTACTTCCCCTTTAATATCGCCAAATTCGCTGTAAGGAAAAGAGTCAATTCTTACATCTACCTTCATGCCTTTTCGCACAAAACCGATATCTTTGTTAGTGATGAAAACTTCAGCTATATAGTTTTCCTTTGGGACAATTTGCAGCATTTTTGTTGTCGGGTTCGCTACAAATCCAGGATTTTTTGCTTGTAAATCGAAAACTGTTCCAGCTACAGGCGCACGAAGTTCTTGATACTTAACGTTTAACTGTGTTTGAGAGATTTTACTATTGACATCTGCCAAACGCTGTTCATTATCTAGGATAACTTTCATAAATTGGCTATCAATTGCGGCAATACGCTGTTTGTTATCAGCTATCTTATCCAAAACGTTTTTATCAGAAACAGCCACTGTATTGCTTAATTCTTGTTGACCCTTTTCTATATCAAACTGGAGGCGTTTTTCTTCCTCACCTAGTTGTGCTACTTCCGCCGTGCGGTTTTGTACTTCTTGTTGCTGGTTGAGATACTGAAGTTGAGAAATACCACCTTCTTCTGATAATATTTTCAGTTTATCTAAGATGCCCTGTTGAATGGCTAAACTCGCTTTACTATCTTCCAGCTTAAATTTATTTTGAGCTAGTTGTTTTTTGATTTTTTCTACTTCCAACTGCGCCGCAGCAGAACGAGAATCTAATTCTTTTTTGGCAACTCGTAGACGTTGTTGCTCATCAATTCCTAAACTAGAATCTCGACCAGAATTTCTTAATTGAGTCCGTAATAAGTCATTTTCTTCTACTAACGCTACCCGACTTTTCAGCAGAAAAGCAGTTTCTTGTGGCAAATTACCGCGCAAATATAACAGTTCAGATCCCCCGGCAGTAGTTGCCCCCATCAATCGCCGATAAATCTGATTTTCTTTAATTAATGCAATACGGATTTTATTCAAAGAATTTAATTCGGCAACAGTGGCGATGGAATCAAAAGTCAGCAACAAATCCCCTGACTTTACCTCTTGCCCATCTTTAACATTAACTGTTTTCACAACTCCACTAACAGGAGCCTGAACTTCTTTGATTGTTCCCTGCGGCTTTAATTGCCCTGTTGCTGGTACTACTTGCTCAATTTTCGCAAAATAAGCCCAAGCAATTCCAAAGCAGGCTAACC
The DNA here is from genome assembly GCF_000020025.1 of Nostoc punctiforme PCC 73102. GTDB lineage: Bacteria > Cyanobacteriota > Cyanobacteriia > Cyanobacteriales > Nostocaceae > Nostoc > Nostoc punctiforme. The sequence goes on from NC_010628.1 coordinate 8,143,866, forward strand.
CAATGAGAGTAACCATGATTGTCCGCGACCAAACTGGAGATTGCCGCAAGACAATTGCTTGCTCAAATTCCTGACTACTGGAGTTAATTAAAGACTCTTGAGCAGCTTTTTGTTGTTTTGTAAGTATCGGTGAATCTTGCTTGACTCCATTTTTCTGATTACCAGTTTTCTGATTGCCGTTGTGGTGATTCCCATTAAGTTGAGTCATAACGATTTTGGGTTTTAGATTTTAGATTTTGGATTTTTGGTTGGGTGGACACTGTTCAAATTATGTAATGCTATGCCGCCAAGAATAACTAATTACAAGTTCACATCCTGTTGCTGATACAGATAATAATAATGACCTTTACTAGCCATTAATTCTTGATGGCTACCTTGTTCTATAACCCTACTATTATCCATCACAACAATCATGTCTGCATTACTGACGGTGTTTAATCGATGGGTAATAAAAAATACTGTATCCCCCTTAAATGCTTTGGCTAAATTGAGACATATTTGCCGTTCTGTGGGATAGTCTAGGGCGCTAGTTGCTTCATCTAGAACTAACAATTTTGGTCGTTGTAAAACAGAACGAGCGATCGCAATTCTTTGCCTTTGTCCACCTGAAAGCGCAGATCCCCGTTCTCCTACTCGTGTGTTGTAACCGTTGGGCAAGTTCATAATAAACTCGTGAGCGCACGCAACCTGAGCCGCTTCGATAATTTCTTCGGTTGTCGCATCAGGATTCGTCAGAGCAATATTTTCTTGAACGCTACCGTCAAACAACAATGTTTCTTGAGGAACTACGCCAATTTGTCGTCGCAGTGAATAAAGTTCGACTTTGGCAATATCATAACCATCAATCAAAATTCTGCCGGACTCAGTTTCATAAAGTCTCAGCAGCAATTTCATCATCGTACTTTTACCCGATCCACTTTGTCCGACGATGCCGATAAATTTTCCTGGCGCAAATTCGAGGTTGACGTTGGAAAGTTGCAGAGGGCCACTCGTGCCAAATCGAAAGGAAACATTTTCATATTTTACTGCTCCCTTAATCGTCGGTAAGGGTATGTTGTAACGGTCTGTTTCTCCTTCTTGTGGCGTATCGACAATATCGCTTAAACGTTCTAGAGATAAGGCTGTTTCTTGGAAGCTTTGCCAGAGTTGAGCTAAACGCAATATTGGGCTGGTGACGTAACCGGATATAATTCTAAAGGCAATTAATTCGCCTAAAGTTAATTGCTGTTGCAATACTAAATAAGCTCCTACCCACAAAACCAGTAAGCTGCTGAGTTTGTTGAGAAAGTTACTGGTGGAGTTAGCAAGGGTAGAAGTTACAACTGTTTTAAAACCAGCAGCGACAAACCGAGCATAACGCTCTTGCCAAGAAAAGCGCGATCGCAATTCGATATTTTGCGCTTTTACAGTTTGAATTCCTGACATCACCTCCACTAAATAAGATTGAGTTTCGGCGTTGCGTTCGGCTTTACCACGTAACTGTCTACTAATGGTGGGAGAAGCAATTAAGGTAATCACGATAAACACAGGAATTGTGCTTAAGCCTACCAAGGTGAGTTGCCAACTGTAAATCAGCATTACACCGATATACACCACCGAGAACAGAGCATCTAACCCGACAGTTAAGGCAGTACCAGTCAAAAATTGGCGAATATTTTCTAATTCGTTGATGCGAGTGGAAAGTTCACCCACCGGTCGGCGTTCAAAGTAGCGTAGTGGTAAACGTAACAAATGATCGATAATTTGTGATCCTAAACCCATATCGATCCGGTTAGTGGTATCGACAAATAAGTAGGTTCGTAAGGTAGTCAGTACTGCTTCAAATAGCCCGACTACTAATAGTAAAACCCCCAAAATATGTAGAGTACCAATACTATTTTGAGTGATAACTTTGTCGATAATTAACTGAACCACCAGAGGATTCGCCAATGCTGCCAACTGCACGAAAAAGGAGGCGATAAAAACCTCTATCAAAACTCGACGGTGCTTTGACAAATATGGCAGAAACCACCGTAAACTAAAACGTTCTTGGGGTGTTTGGTTGGTAGCAGTGAGCAGTAATACTCTAGCTTGGGGCGGAAAGTTGGTTGGATCAACATCTAATTGTTCAACCAATTGAGCAGGTTTACAGCGCACAATTCCTTTGGATGGGACACCAACAACCACGGTATTTGCATCTGCCGCATATAAAACTGCAAAATTATCACCATAGCGAATCAATGCTGGTGTAGGAATACGGGTTATTGAGGAGACTGGTATTTCTATTAACTGCGCCTTAAGTCCGATTAATTCTGCCAGGTAAGCAGTAACTTGAAACGATATAAGACCCTGACGTTTGACTTGTTCAGTTAAGATGCGGCGAACCACTTCTCGACGAAACGGTATTTCTAGGTGCTTCGCGATCATTTGGAAGCAGGCGAAGGCAGTATTTAATTCTCCCTTTCCACTAAAAAACGGGTATTTTTGTTTTGACGAACTCTTTGAGGTTTCGGGAAATGTCTGGGGAACGATTTCGTCTGATGCGTAAGGGATATCTAATTCATGGTCGTTTTGGCTATCTACTTGGGTGTTATTAACCGCCAGTACTATCTGATGACTATCTTCTAAAATCAAATCTGACGGATGGATGCCAACTAACCTTGAAGGGTTTTGACCTATGATCTGAATCTTGTCTCGGTCGTCGTCTGCTTCTAGGCGATCGCCAGGTGATAAATTCGTGACTGTACCACCGCCACTTACAAACCAGACCCTTGCGCTATCCAGTTGGTTAAATGCAGTTTTTCCTGGAGGTAAGTAATGGATTTTTGCCTGCGGTAAGGCTTTTTCTGTGAGTTCTCTGAGATTTAAAGTTGCGATCGCTTGTTTTTGCCAATAGGAGGCGAGAATATCAAAAACTTCTATCAAATAACTTCGATTCTTGCGGGCTTCGGCAAAAGCGGGGTATGAAGCGAGAAAACTAAAATATGCCGATGCACTTAAGGTTAAACATACTACTTCGGTAGAGGCGATCGCAGTCTCGCAGGCAACATCGCGCAACAAACTAATTTCGCCGATAATTTCTCCAGGTTGCAGCAATTTTAAGGTAATTGGCATTTGCGTCTGGGGGTCGTATCCCAAGAGGCGCACTTGTCCCTCATAAATAATGGTGATGCGTTCCGGGAGGCTTTCTTTACCGATGATTTTTTGACCTATGCGATAGCGCCAGGCTTGCAGTTGTTCTGATAGATTAGCGATCGCTCCATCGGGTAACTGTTCAAACCCTTCTATGGTAGTCAGAAATTCAGGAAAAGTGTTCTTAATATAAGTCATAAAAAACAATTAAAAGCGAGGAATTAAGTCGAAAATATTAGGGAGTATTTCTTTTACTAACAGTGGTAGTGTTTGGTTTTATGCTAGTAGTGGCAATACTTCTGTACAATTCAGGTGCCTAAATATGTAATAGTACAGAGCGTAGCTTCGTCTAATTGCAGACCTGTATTTATATCACATGGTTACGATTGTTACACGTTTCTCAAAACCAAGCATAATGTAAATAGAGCGAGGACAAGTTATCACTTGGTTAACGACACATAATTTATACAAACTTAAAATCAATATTTAAGCATCGCAAATATGCAAGATGGATACTCATCATCAAACCAAGACACATAAAGGCGGTTGTTAAATTTAGTGTCGCATATTTTAATTTATGATAATCAACATGAAAATATCACAGATACCTTCCTAAGTAAATACCCCACTTAAAAATCATGTAATAAAAAAAACTTTAAATTTCTGAATTATTTTTTACATATTTTTGAATATAGGGATTGACAATATCCTAATAGCTAAAGAAAGTTAGCTAAACAACGCCATACCCGATTTATGAAAAAATTCTCTATCACTTTTTTGGTAGCTTAATTTAATAAAAATTAACTGCAAAAGTAAAGGTGAAGATTTTTTATCATCTTAGAGGAATCAACTATTCAATTTATGAAGGAAAGACAATAACTGACTTCAGTAAATTCACTAGTTTAATTAATATCCAGTTAATTTAACCGCAATGCATAAAACAGTCTCATCCCGGTTGCGGGATGAGACTGTTTTATCTTACTAAATAATTACTCGCATCCGATGCTATGCAGCACTGATACTTAATTTTACCTGAACAATCATATCGTTGTAATCTTTGTCACCACCATTTGGTAGATCTTCAAAACCAAAGGTATTATTTCCCAACAGTCGAATGTGATCTACCTTATCTGAGTTAGCACCCAAAAATGAGAAGTAAACCTTCTTATTGCCATTGCCATTAAGAATAGCATCGGGTTTACCATCCACAATAATAAATGGTGCAAACAAAGAATTCGGCCCGAAAGTGCCAGCGTAATTTGCAGTCCCTTGGTTGTCCACCGCCAAGTCAATACCTGCAACACGCTTACGTACAGCAGCTTCGGCATAACCAGCCTGCCCAACGAGAATATCTGCTTTACCATCACCATTGGTGTCAATACCACCATTTTCATCAGCCACCTGATAGAAGCCGACAAAGTTGTTGTAAGACGCTTCTCTATTGACTGCAAACTCAGCTGTTACTAATTGTGTCACATTTCGTAAATCAATCAATTCGCCTTGCTTTTTGCCTTGCAGACCAGTACCTAAAGATACCTCTTGTTCTGTTGCCTGAACTGTCACAACCAAATCCTGGAAGTTGAGAGAAAACCCTTCCTCTTCTGTGTTGTTATTTGTAGCTGAGGAAAAAACGACACTTGAGAAAGAAGTTTTTCCAGAAAGTACAGCTTCAGTAGTACTATTGGATACCAGATAGAATCTGAGTTTCGTACCAGACTCGAATTCTAAAATATTTTTCAGATCCTCGTTCTTAAAACCCTTGGGCAGTTTAGCAATGGAGGAGAAAATCACCTTTGACCGCTCCAGAGCCACCCGAGTATAACCTTCTGCACCAGGGGCTATGCCTTTAATTCTACCTTCTTCGTCATCAACGGCAAATACACACAGTTCGTTCACCTCTTTAGCATTGTTGTTTTTAATCTTAAGAGAGAGCTTTCCTTTTTTACCCTTAACTTTACTGTTGACAATAAAGATATTCTGAGTAATATTGACAAGCTGAAAAATTGTTGTTATCTGGGTATTTGTAGTAGACCCAAAGCTATCAATATTAACATCTAATTCTTTCTCAAAAGAAAGTCCACCAAGGTCAGTAGTGCGAACGCGGATTTTATAACTAGATTTAGTCGCGTCAGATTTAATTTTTAAGCTATCTCCCTCGATTATGAATGCATTATTATCAGTATCACCAGTTCCTGCCACCAAACTATAGGTGTGTTCATCGTCTTGGTCTGGGTCAGTGGTGGTGAAGAGACCGATGATTGTCTTATCATCATCATCACTGGTAGCACTCAACATCAAGTCTGTGGGGTCAAAATTGGAATTATTTAGTAGTAGCGAGACATTGTTGTCAGTGGAGTTAGCAACAACCAAATCTAGTTTACCGTCACCGTCAAAGTCTTCCACAGCAACGGAACGGGGACTTGTCCCAACTGCAAAGCTGGTGGATGCGCCAAAGCCACCACTGCCATCGTTCAGCAGTAACGAGACATTATTGTCATCGGAGTTAGCAACAACCAAATCTAGTTTACCGTCACCGTCAAAATCTGCTACAGCAACGGAACGGGGATTTGTTCCGACAGCAAAGCTGGTGGGTGCGCCAAAGCCACCACTGCCATCGTTCAGCAGTAACGAGACATTATTGTCATCGGAGTTAGCAACAACCAAATCTAGTTTACCGTCACCGTCAAAATCTGCTACAGCAACGGAACGGGGATTTGTTCCGACAGCAAAGTTGGTGGGTGTGCCAAAGCCGCCACTGCCATCGTTCAGCAGCACCGAGACATTGTTGTCATCGGAGTTAGCAACAACCAAATCCAGTTTACCGTCACCGTCAAAATCTGCCACAGCAACGGCATTAGGATTTGTCCCGACAGCAAAGTTGGTGAGTGTGCCAAAGCCACCACTGCCATCGTTCAGCAGTACTGAGATATTGTTGTCATCAGAGTTAGCAACAACTAAATCCAGTTTACCGTCACCGTCAAAGTCTTCCACAACAACGGCATTAGGATTTGTCCCGACAGCAAAGTTTGTGGGAGTGCCAAAGCCGCCACTGCCATTGTTCAGCAGTACTGAGACATTGTTGTCAATGGAGTTCGTTACCACAAAGTCTAGTTTGCTGTTACCGTCAAAGTCGGCTACAGCAACGAAACTAGGACTCATACCGACTGTATAGTTGGTGGGAGCGCCAAAGCCGCCACTGCCATCGTTCAACAGCACCGAGACATTGTTGTCATCAGAGTTAGCAATTACCAAGTCTTTTTTCCCGTCACCGTCAATATCTGCTGTAGTAACGGAATTGGGATTTGTCCCAGCTAGGAAGTTAGTTGCATTTACAAATGATACGCTCATAATTGCTTTTATTAATAGTGTTTTAGCTTCCTTACTCCTATTTCTGCTAGTAAAGCTAATATTTTTTGTTAGCAAGATAGGAATGTACCATACAGCTTATTGTGTAAATCGGGTTAGAAACATCAGTAAATACACTAAGAAATATCCAGTTTAGGACTTATCTAAAGGCTTTATTAGCGATCGCATCTACACATATATATAGTTGATATATAGTTGAAGTTATTAACCGCAAATAAAACCTCATCCCGCAAGCGAGATGAGGTTGGAAAGGTATCACTAAAACAGAATTTAGAAATAACTTTGATCGTCTACTGAAATTCGGGAAATCAGAAGCAAAACAGGCTTTATATGTGGCTTAGAGACTTAAGTTTTGTACCTCACTGAATGACATATTCCTATTAATCTAGAAATATTCAGGTTTCTGCAATAATTTGATCTATGCAAGCCTTCATTTTTTCGGACACAGATTGTACATGGGGTTCTTTAAAAATGGAATTATGAATCCCAGAAATATCATAAATATCTACCCCCCCTAATGCCAATTTACCCCAACCCATTTTGGAATCAGCCTCTCGTTGTCCAACTACAAGACCATCTTCTGTTCGGAATACGGTTGCTCGACCTGAGTAAACTTGTAGAGCATATTTTCTTAGCGCTTGTATGGTAGCATGTTCCACCATGTATTTCCGGTTGGAGTAAGGTAAGGGGCGACTGAGAATCAGGTGAAAGTGAAACACAAACCGCCAGACTATCTCTTTGATTTGATACTTAAATCGTTCTGCATTTCCTTTTACTTGCTCAATAAGATAGTTAGATGCAATTGCTAAAAGACTCTTCCAATCATGAGAGGCTGGCTTTTGCAATGATAGGGATTCAGTATTTTTTGAACCGTAGGTATCAAATAGAACTAATAAAGCTACTTCTTTACCTTGCATGACCAATTGCCGAGCCATCTCGTAAGCAATTATACCCCCAGAGGAGTATCCACCGATTAAATAAGGCTCACCGGGCTGAATAGTTTGGATTTGTTGAATGTAGTGCGCTGCCATGTCTTCAATTCGGGTATAAGGAAGCTGTTTTCCATCTAACCCTTGTGGTTGTAGTCCATAAAATGGTTGATCCGATCCTAAATGCACAGCCAATTGACGGAAACGTAGAACTTCTCCACCCAAACCATGTACACAGAAGAAAGGAGGCTTAGAACCGTTGGGCTGAATAGCTACTAAAGATGACCAAGGAATTGATGTTTCAGACTTGACATCAGCTGTTGGTACTGCCGCAACCCCAGGTTTTGAGCATATTTCTCGCTCAACAATATTAGCTAACTGCTCAATAGTTGGGGCTTGCAAAAGTATAGATAGAGCTAGATTTTTACCCACTATCTTTTCAATCTGAGAAAACAGACGTACTGCCAGCAGTGAGTGTCCACCCAAATCAAAAAAGTTATCTGTTATTCCAATCGGATGAATTCCTAAAACATTTTCCCAGATTTCTGTTAATTGAAGTTGTAATGGATTTTCTGCCGTAGCAAATATTTTTTCTCTTTCAGTATTAGTTGGATTAAGAGCAAGTAAGGCTTTACAATCAACTTGACCATTAGCATTCAACGGCAGAGAATCAATTATGACAAAGCTAGGCAACAAATGCTCAGGTAGCTTTTGCTGGAGAAAACTCAGTAGTTGCTCACTCCCAATCGTCTCGTTTTGTTTGGGGACAAGATAAGCAATTAAATGTTTATCCCCAGAAACATCTTCTTTGGCAATCACCGCAGCGTTCTGCACGCCTGGATAGTGAGCCAAAATTGTCTCAATTTGTGTCAAATCAATCCGAAAACCGCGAATTTTAGCCTGATTATCTCGGCGGCCAATAAACTCAATATTGCCGTTACTTAAATAGCGTCCTAAGTCGCCACTTCTGTATAGGTATGACCCAGATTCGCTGCTAAAGGGATTGGGGATAAATTTCTCAGATGTTAAGTCGGGACGGTTAAAGTAGCCATGTGCAACACCGATACTGCTGATGTAAATTTCGCCAGTAACGCCAATTGGCAGGGGTTGCACTTGCCGATCGAGAATGTAGATTTGGGTATTGGCGATCGCTCTTCCTATAGGAATTTCTGGTCGTGTATTACTGGCTTCAGTAGCTGTTTCTGGATCGTAAACCGTGGCGGTTAAAGTTGTTTCTAACGCTCCATAAGCATTAAGCCAGCGTACTTGCTTACTAACTTTTTCTACCCAAGTTAAATAAGCATTGCGTGAGACTTTTTCACCACCAACCATGACTAAGCGCAAGCTGGATGGCAAGGTTTCTAAAGACACAGATGGTTCTTTAACTAACTCATACCAAAAATAAGTAGGTATATTAACAACGGTAATCTTTTGTTGAGCAATGAATGGGAAAAATTGCGTCGTCGATTGTAGCTCTTGAGACTGGATAATTACGGTAGCACCAGTAATCCAACTGGGGAATAGTGATTCAATGAAAGTATCGCAACTCATACTAGGTATGAGTAGTAGGCAATCGCTCTGTGTCAATACCCAAGTATCACTAATTGCTAGGCTGTGGGTGACGAAATTACGGTGGGTAATGGCTATACCGTTGGGCTTTCCATTGCCACCAGACACATACATCACACAGGCGAGAGTCCGATCTGTGATATGATTATTTGGATTTTTAGTTGCGTGTAGCGCGATCGCTTCATAATCACTATCCAAACAGATAACTTGTACCTGATGCTCAGAGAGTTTCTCAACCAATGAGCTTTGGGTTAACACTAAAGATATTTGGGCATCTTCTAAAATGAAAGCCAGACTATCTTGCCCAGATGTGGGAACTATGGGTACGTAAGTTCCTCCTGCTTTCAAAATACCCAACAGCCCCACCATCATCTCTAGGGAAGGCTCAACATTAAGACCGACAAGTACGCCCGATTTTACCCCTAGAGTTTGCAAATAGTGGGCTAGTTGATTTGCACGGTGATTGAGTTCCTGATAAGTTAGTTGCTGATTTTCAAAACTTACTGCAATATTATCTGGAGTTCGCTTGACTTGAGCCTCAAACCACTGATGAATACAAGTATTCTGTGGATAATCAGCCTGTTTGCCATGCCAATCAACCAATAATTGATGCTGTTCAGGTGCTGTCAACAGAGGTAATTCAGATATCGGCTGATCGGGATTAGCAACAATACCTTCGAGTAAAGTTTTGAAGTGTCCCAACATTCGCTCTATAGTACTGGCATCAAACATCTCGGCATTGTAATCAAATACCATACCCAGACCATTATCCTGTTCCCGCAAGACCAATGTCAGATCGTATTTGGTTTTGCCATGATAGATGTAACCAAATAGAGAAGTAATAGTCAAATCAGGTAGTTGTAATGCTCCCATCCCACGACCATTTGACCAAGGAGGATTGAGGGAGAACTTTACTTGAAATAAAGGCGAACTGTTCCGACTCTGTTGTTCTGGTCTAAGTTCTTCAATTAGTCTCTCAAATGGTAGGTCTTGATGGGTATAAGCCTCTAAGCAATCCTTACGCACGCGGTCTAACAATTGTCGAAAAGTTGGATTTCCTGCTAAGTTACCCCGCATTACAAGAGTATTAGAGAAAAATCCAATCAGCCGCTCGGTTTCTACTTGTCCCCGACTTGCACTTGCAAAGCTAATCAGTAGGTCTTCTTGTCCAGAATAACGGTAGAGCAATAGCTCAAACACTGTTAGTAGAGTCATGAAGAGGGTAACACCCCATTTTTGACTCAGGTCTGTTAGGGCATGGTTCAGCGTCTTTGATAGCAGCAGGGCGGCGCGATCGCCTCGATATGTCTGCACACCGTGAGGACGGGGACGATCGTAAGGTAATTCAATAATGGGTAAATTTCCTTCTAGCTTTTGCTTCCAGTAGTTTACCTGTGACTCTAAAACCTCTCCCTGGAGCCACTGATATTGCCAATTGGTAAAATCAGCGTACTGCACTGGTAAGGGAGTTAAAGGAGAAGCTTTTCCCGCCGACAATGCTTTATAAACGCTAGTAAAGTCTTGATAGAACAGATCGGAAGAAGCGCCATCACAAACTATGCAGTGCATATTCCAAATTAGCAGATGCTCGCGATCGCAAAAGCGCAGCAACAACACCCGCAAAATCGGCCCATTGGCGAGATCAAAAGGTTGATGAGCTTCCTTAGTTGCCAGTAAGAGAGCTTCCGCTTCCCGTTTTTCATCTGGTACTTGCTGCAAGTCAATTATTGGCAGTGTCAAAGAAACATCGTCAGCAATTACTTGAGAGGGCTTGCCATTCACGGCTGGAAAAGTTGTCCGCAAAACTTCATGGCGGCGGACGACTTCTCTCAAACTTTCCTCTAAGAAAGCAACATTGAGATTCCCCGTAAAACGCACCACAACGGGCATATTATTTGAGGAACTATTAGGTTCAAACTGATGCAGGAACCAAATCCGTTGCTGACCAAAGGAAAGCGGCAAGTTGCCATTCCGTTCACAAACGACAATTGGGGGAATCTGTGAACTGGCAGCTGTAGTAACTTGTCGAAGAAACTTGATGATTTCGGCTTTTTGAGTTTTTAACTCAGTGAGCAATTCTGGTGTGAGACTGTCTTTTGCTGCCCGATAGCGTAAGCGGTCATCCTCTAGCCAAAGTTTGACATCGCGCTGACGTAGCTCTGATAGTAGTTCATCTAATGTTTTCATAGCTCGCCTTCCTCATAATCATCAGCTGTTTCACTATCAGCAGCCTGAACACCTTGGGTTGCCCAACGCAAAGTCTCAACTCGTTCAGCCAAATCTGCTACCGTTGGCAATTCAAATAAATTGGACATGAGAATTTCTACTTGCAAGGCTTGGCGCAGTCGAGAAACCACTTGAATTCCCAGTAGAGAATATCCACCCAATTCAAAAAAGTTGTCGTAAATCCCAACCTGCCTGACATTCAAAACCTGTGTCCAGATATCTGCAATCTGCTGCTCAATGGGAGTGCGAGGCGCTACATAATTTGCTTCCAATTCTGGACGCAAAGAATCAGGCTTAGGTAGTGCGCGACGATCGACTTTGCCGTTAGCATTTAGCGGCAACGCTTCCAGTGCCATAAAAATCTTTGGCACCATATACTCAGGAAGCTGCTGTTTCAAGAATCGCCGTAACTCGGAGATTATTTGTGGGCTATCTTGACCAGTTTCTGCCACAAAATAACCAACCAGAACTTTCTCACCAGGAGCATCTTCTCGAACAATCACAACAGCTTCTTTTACTGCCGGATATTGCAAAAGTGCGATTTCAATTTCACCCAATTCTATGCGGAAACCGCTCACTTTTACCTGATTGTCAATCCGACCCAGGTATTCAATTTTTCCATCTGGCAAATAGCGGGCTAAGTCTCCACTTTTATATAAGCGTGATTGACTATCTGGGCTAAAGGGATTGGCAATAAATCTTTCAGCAGTCAGATCCGGGCGATTGAAATATTCTCGTGCTAAACCATCACCACCAATATACAACTCACCTGTGATTCCAATCGGGACGGGTTGTAAATGGGAGTCTAAGATATAAACTTGAGTATTAGCAATGGGGCGACCAATAGGAATAGAAGCCCCTGGCTTTAGTGGTGCTTTAATGTCATAACAGCAGGTAAAAGTTGTGCTTTCTGTCGGCCCGTAACCATTAATCAGTCTACAGTTTTCTACTGTGTTGAGAAATTTCTGGACGTGGGTAACGGATAAAACATCACCACCTGCTAACAGTTGACGCAAGGGTTTTAAAGCATCAATCTTTTCATCGACTATTAGATGGAATAAACCTGCTGTTAGCCACAGGGTTGTCACCTGATATTGCTGAATAAATTGCCCTAATTCGTCTAAAGATGGGGTATGGGGAGGGAATATTATTAGTTTTCCGCCGTTAAGTAAACAACCCCAAATTTCAAAAGTTGAAGCGTCAAAGGAGATAGGACTAATTTGCAGAAATACTTCTTTGGTGGTGAGGCTTACATAGTCAGTTTCTTTGACTAATCTAACTACACCTTGATGAATAACACTAACACCCTTGGGCTGACCTGTAGAACCAGATGTGTACATTACATAAGCCAAGTTGTCAGTCTTGACATTACTAATTAAATTCTCTGGTGTTGTTTGGTTGATAGTATCCCAATCGGTATCTAGGCAAATTACCTTTGCTGTGTGAGTAGGTAGTTTGTCAATTAGCTGTTTTTGGGTCAAGAGTAATTTGATCTGGGTGTCTGAAAGCATGAAAGCCAAGCGTTCTTGCGGATACCCCGGATCTAGAGGGACATAAGCTCCACCTGCTTTTAGAATTCCTAAAACACCTACCACCATTTCTAAGGAGCGATCGACACAGATTCCGACAAGAACATCTGCACCTACTCCTAATGTTTGCAGGTATTGCGCTAATTGGTTGGCGCGAATATTTAACTCTCGATAAGTGAGTTGCTGTTCTTGAAATACCAACGCCACTGCATCGGGGGTGCGTTCTACCTGCTCTTCAAATAACTGATGAATGCACTTATGTTGAGGATAATCTGTTTGAGTCTGGTTCCATGTTGCTAATAACTGTTGCTCAACTGCTGGCAAAATTGGCAATTTAGCAATACTTTGATTGGGGTTAGCAACTATACCCAATAACAAAGTTTCAAACTCTGTCATTCGGTGGCGAATAGTGTCAGCATCAAATAAATTAGTGTTGTACTGACATTCCAGGGTCATCTGACCATGTAATTCCGTAGCATTGATGAACAGTTCAAAATTCTCGAAGGAACGGGGGTTAGAGAAAAATTCTACTTCCAACCCAGTGAAGGGGAGTTTATCGCTATCTAAACCCTGATCGATATTAAAGGTAATGGGAACTAAGGGAATACGGCTAGAATCCCGTGGCAAAACTAATTTTTTGACCAGACTACCAAAGGTAAATTGTTGATGATCGTAAGCATCTAACACAGCCGATCGCCGCGATCGCAAGTAGTCGCTGAAAGATTGTTCGCCATTAATCTGGCTACGCAAAGGCAGCAAATTTACGCAATGCCCTACGAGATTATATTGCCCCAAAGCAGCTTGTCCAGCGGCTGGAATTCCAACAACTAAGTCGTTTTGCCCTGTCAGGCGGTGTAGCCAAACTTCAAATCCTCCCAGGAGAGTGGTCATAAAGCTACAACCGAGTTTTGTCCCTAGTTGTTTGAGGTTGGCAACTAATTCGGGACTTAAATGCCAATCTTCGCGCGCGGCGTTAAAGGTTCTGAGTGGGGGACGGGGGCGATCGCTAGGGAAATCCAGTACAGGTAAAGAGTCAGCGAATTGTTCCAACCAATATTTTTCTGTGGCGATCGCTTCTGGACTATCCGCCTCTTCTTCCTGCAAAATCGCATATTCACTTAAATTGTCTGGTTCTTCTAATTCAGGAACAATACCCTGTTGCAAGCCAGAATAAAGTTTACCCAAATCTGGCATCAGCACTGCCCAAGACCAACCATCACAAATAATATGATGTGCTGTCAAAGTAGCTAGATGCTCCTGCGCTTGCAATTTGACAATTTTTGCCCGAAATAGCGGCCCATGTTCCAAATCAAAAGGTTGTTCTACCTCTTGTCGCAAGATACTAGCTAATTTTTCCTGTTGTTCTTGTGGTTCTGAGCTGGAAAGATCAATAATAGGGATTTCAATTTGCCGAGAAGCAACAATGCAGAGTGTATTGCCATCGGTGCTAAAAGTTGTTCGGAGTGCTTCATGACGTTGTACTAACTTTTCCACCGCAGACTGGAAAACTTTGACATCAAGTTCGCCTTTTAGCCGCAAAGATTGGGACTCGTTGTAAGCACAATTGGCAGCATCCCCCATTTGTACAGAAGCCCAGATTTCTTTTTGTGATTCTGTGGCAGGGGCGGTTAGAAGTAATTCTCCATCTGCAAATGGATCAAAATCAACCGCAGTTAAACTGGATTGGTAATCTACAGGTAATAAGCTCATAAAATTCTATTATTTTCTCAGTTTATTCAAACTAAAATTTAATTTTTTCTTAGCAAAGTATTGGCATTTAAATTCATTGTTTAGCCAAGATTGTAGACTTTAAATAATTACGCATTGGAACCTCTACAAATCTATATGTCAATGATGCGGACAATATGATAATCATAAGAAATACTCCAAGAGATGTCAAGGCTTCATATTCTGTGAATCCTTTACCAAAAGCGTGGTGAAATTTATAAATCCACAATGTTTTTAACAATTCTTGAACAAACCAATGAACCATGTAAATTGAGTAAGATATAGTCCCTAAATACAGCATCAACCGTGAATTTAAAAAATTTGATATTAGACTATTATTGTTGATGGATACAGCTAAAATTAAGAGCGAAAAAACTGGCAAAATTAGCCAATCATGAAGACTACGCCAATAATTCCAGTAGGAATTCATAATCAAAATTATCCAAGTTATAGCTATAATTGCTAGTAAATTAAGATTAAAATAATTTCTATAATTACCTCTGCGATAGACTTTATAAGTTATGATACCGAGTATGCACTCTAGCCCGCATCTAGCTATGGAAGGTATGCCAATAATACTATCTAGATTTCCACGGGTAAAGGCAATTAGTAGTAATATACTGAAGAGAGCAAAAACATAAACTTTAAGATCATTTATCTTATTGTTTCGTAATAATAGAAATAACAGAAATGGAAATATGCAATAAATAACAAACTCTACACTAATTGACCAAGCTGGCTCATTCCAATAAGTATCGCACCAAAATAAAGGTGGGCAATTTAAGTCGAATGCTTGGAGAAGGAAAATATTAGCAAAAAGGGCAGTTAAATTAAACTTACCAGTAAAGGCAGAATTATTGAGTAAAAATAATTTTAAAATTTCTAATCCGATCAATAGAGAGATAATAAATATATGTAGAGGATAGATCCTGGCAAAACGCGACAATAAATATGAACGATATTTAGATGGATTAACTTTTAATGAAAAATCTTCAATATAAACGTGGGTCATGATAAAACCACTCAGAATGAAGAAAAAATCAACCCACAAATATCCATTACGAAAAAAATTGCTATATGCTGATAAATTTGAACCAGTTTTAGGTAAAGTATAATACGAGAAATGATGTACAACAACAACCAAAGCTGCAATACCGCGCAGAGCAGTGAGCGAATTGATTTGGTTATACATTGATATTTTTGGCATTGAATTATCTCAAGAATATAAACAGTTAGATATTTTTAGGATAATCTTGATGGTTTGATGGGCTTTTTGAAATACAATTATGCTAAATATTGTTCACCAGATTATAGTTTTGGTAGGCATTGCCCACGCTATTTATAAAAATCATTTTGCTATATCAAATCTGTCAAAAGTTTAGCTTTTAATTTCTACTACGATCTGGCTAGGACTCAATACTGCTCGGTTAAGCCTAAAAAATAACTCCAATGTAGGTTGGATTGAGGAACGAAACCCAACATTTTCAGGGTTTTGTTGGGTTTCACTCCGTCCAACCCAACCTACAAATTTTTAAAACCTACGCAGTATTGGGTTAGGACTTACTTTAACCAGGTTTAAGTAGATTATCAGCTAACATAAAAAGACCTAATCGATGAGTATTTACTATTTGCAAACCCAGTTATTTTTTGGTGTTGCTGAATTGGAGTAGGAATTGACATATTTTGATATGGCTTCATACTTTCAATCAGCAACGCCAATTTTTTAAAGTACTCAGGAAACACTTGCAACTTGTAAATACTTCCCAGGTCGCTCGGTATCGGGGATATACCAGGCGGGGTTGCCTTGAGGATCTCGTCCTAATTTGGCATTAGGTTGCGGAGGACGATTACGTAGGCTGTTATTGGTAACTTCGCTGTTTGTTACTTCTATGGGCGGTGCAGACAAAAATCCAGCAGACTGCATTTCGGCAATACTTTCTTTAAAGGCTGCCATTACAAAAGCTAGATCGGCTTCGGAATGAGCTGTTGTCAAAAAGCAAGGACGGTGATCCCAAGTATGCACTCCCTTATCCCGCAGTAAATAAAATAGTAAGTCTCCATAAGGAAACTCTGGTGCAGATTTCACAATAAACAGGGAGCCGAAGTTATAAGCTGTAAACGGAGCCTGAACTTTCTGGAAATAGCCCATAAGTTCCGCTACAAACTTATCAGTTCTGGCATTGAGATTTTGCTGCAAGCTGGGGCCACTCTGTTTTAAATGTTGAAGTACTGCTTTGGCGGCTGCTAGTGCTAAAGGATGACGGACAAAAGTGCCGGCAAAGTAAGTCACGCCAACTTCTGGAACTGAGTCATCCCCAAACTGCCAAAATCCACCATCTAAAGCATCCATATATTGCGATTTTCCAGCAATGACTCCAATCGGTAGTCCACCGCCCACAATCTTGCCGTAGGTTGCTATATCAGCTTTGATACCAAAATGTGCCTGAGCGCCACCTGGATGAATTCTAAATCCGGTAACGATTTCATCAAAAATTAGAGCAATACCAGCTTCTTCCGTGAAATCACGCAATTGCTGAAGGAATTCCTTGGGCTGGTATTCAGGGCGACGGCTTTGCACAGATTCAACCATCACTGCTGCTAACTCATCAGCCCGGCTTCTAAGGATTTCTAGAGACTCAGGTGAATCGTAGTCCACCACCAAAATGTTCTCTACCATTTCCGGTGGAATACCGGGAGCAGCAGGAATTGACCGGAGTTTTTTTGTCCCCCGAACAATTACTTCATCCAAAATACCGTGATAAGCTCCAGAAAAGATGGCGATTAAGTTACGCCCTGTGATGGTGCGTGCCATCCGCATCGCCCCCAAAACCGCTTCCGAACCTGTATTGCAAAAGGCTGCTCGGTCAAAGTTGGTCAACTCACACATCAGCTTTGCCACTTCTCCAACTAAGGGAGTCTGCGGCCCAATTTCCATGCCTAGTTTCAGTTGCGCTTCAATTGCTTCGGTAATGAAAGGTGGCGACCAACCAAACAAATTCAAACCAAAGCCATTGCTTAAATCGACATATTCATTGCCATCAAGATCCCAAAGTTTAGAACCCGATGAACGAGACGCTACGATGGGATAAACCATCTCTTTCATCGTCGGGTTAAAACCAGAAACAGTTCTTGGATCTGCCAAATAAGGGCGATGAGATTGAGTATATTCTTTGGATTTTTTAGTCCGTTGTGTGTATCTTTGAATAATTTTGTCTAGATGAGTGCGTTGTTGCGTTGTCAGAGTCTTAGTCTGGGTTTTTTCAATTCGAGCAGCCGCACCAAATGCCTTTTTAGCGCCATTTGATTCCGTGTCTACCGATGCAGGTGATTCTTTGCTGGTTTGAGTCGCTGGGATCGATACGGCATTTTGTGGTTTGACACCATTATTTTGAGGTGTCGCCGCAGGTACAACTGGGATTGTTACAGCTTGACTGTTGTTACCCAATAGTGACAATTGCTGACTCATGATTTGTAGCTGCTGATTAATCACATTTTCGAAGAAACTGGATGCAGCAGGTTGGGGAGAAATCTGAGGTGCAGATCCATTTGTATGAACTTCATGCACTACCAAAGTGGGTGATGTGGTTGCAGGTGCTGGTAATGGTACTTCTGGAATGGGTTCTGCAACGGTTTCTGTTAATCCTAATGCAGATAAAGTCTCAGGAGACAAGGCTGGATTGATAAAGTCAGCCAGTGTTCCTAAATTGGGGTAAATTTCTAGTAACTGCCTAAGTGTTACTTTTACTTGAAATTTTTTCTTTAACGCTAGCCCCACTTGAGTCAGTGATAAAGAATCTAATCCCATTTCTAAAAATGTTGTCGAATCGTCAACACTAGCGATTTCCAATCCTGATGTTTCTTCAATAATTTCTTTTAGCAGAGGAATAAGCTTTTGCTGAGGAGATTTTGTCATATCTTGGGTTTTTTCTAACTGGGGATTTAAAGGTTTGGGAGTTGCTGCGCGATTGGGATGAGGTAAAGGATCAATCCAGAAGCGTTGGCGTTCAAAGGGATAGGTAGGCAGAGAAATTCGTTGTCGCGTTTCCCTTTGATAGAAGTTGCTCCAGTCAATAGATACTCCTGCTAGCCACAGTTGTCCTACTGCCTTGAGTAATGCTGTCCATTCGGCTTCGTTCTCGGCGTTATCACTCAGAGAAGCGATCGCTATCTGTTGTTTAATATCTTTTGCTTGTTGGCGGGCTAAGGTCGTAGTTGTGATTCGCGGCCCAACTTCTAACAGTACGCGTTCTGGTTGCTGCCATAAGGTTTGTATACCCTCCGCAAATCGCACAGTCTGACGTAGATGTGTAGCCCAATACATCGGATCAGTTGCTTGCTGGGCTGTAATCCAGTCGCCGGTAACTGTGGAAACAAAGGGAATTTGAGGAGGTGATAATTTAACTTTCCTAACAACCTCAGCAAAGGGGGCTATGATGTCATCCATCATTGGGGAATGGAAAGCATGGGAAGTGTGTAAAGGGCGACAGACAACTTCTTCGCTTTCTAGTTGTTTTTGCAGAGCCGCGATCGCCTCTGTTGGTCCAGAAACTACACACAGGGAAGGGGCGTTAATTGCTGCGATCGCTAATTCTGGAATCAATCGCGGCTCTACCTCTTGGGCTGGTAAGCGTACTGAGAGCATAGCCCCTTGTGGTAACTCCCACATGAAGCGACCACGATTTGCAACCAACATCAGCGCATCTTCTAAGGTGAATACACCCGCAATACAGGCGGCGACAAATTCGCCAATGCTGTGACCAATCATCGCTTGGGGTTTGACTCCCCAACTTTGCCACAGTTGCGCTAAAGCGTATTCAATGACGAATAATGCTGGTTGAGTAAAGCAGGTTTGCTTTAGGGCGATCGCGGCAGTTTCGCGATCGCTTGGCGCGGGATATATAATTCTTCGTAAATCCCCGCCCAGTAATGGTTTAAGGATTTCTGCACATTCATCTACTACCTCCTGAAACACAGGTTCACGGTTGTAGAGATTCAGTCCCATATCCACATATTGCGACCCTTGTCCGGGGAACATGAAGGCAACGGCTAGATTACGGATTACTGTATGGCGGGTATTTATTTGATTGGGATCTAAAGATTGCAGGGCTGCGATCGCATCTGTGATGTCGTGACAAACTACACTGCGTCGATAATTTAAGGCTTTGCGTCCTCGCTGTAGGGTATAAGCTACATCGGCTAAGTTAATTTCAGCATTGTACTGAAGATATTGCTGCAAATTTGCTGTTGCAGCTTCTAAGGCTGTGCTAGTTTTTGCCGAGAGCAACAATAGCTGCTGTGGACGAGAAGATCCTGAATTTTGAATTTGTGGCGCTTCTTCCAGCACAATATGAGCATTAGTCCCGCCGACACCAAAAGAACTTACACCGGCTCGTCGCGGAGTTTCACCTTGTGACCATTCAGCTAGTTTGGTATTTACATAGAAGGGGCTGTTGGCAAAGTCAATCTTGGGGTTAGGAGCCTCAAAATTTAAGCTAGGTGGAATTTTTTTATAATGCAGGGCCAGAACGGTTTTAATTAATCCTGCTACCCCAGCAGCCGCAACTAAATGTCCGACATTGCTTTTCAGAGAGCCGATCGCACAAAATTGTTTAGCATCTGTATGCACACGAAATGCTTGCGTCAGCGCTTCAATTTCAATGGGGTCGCCTAAAGGTGTTGCTGTACCGTGAGCTTCAATATAAGAGATAGTTTCTGGGTGGAAGTTGGCATAAGCTTGCGCCATTGCAATGGCTTCTGCTTGTCCATCTACGCTGGGTGCTGTAAAGCTTACTTTATCAGCACCGTCATTATTAATACCTGAACCACGAATTACGGCATAGATGCGATCGCCTTCATTGAGTGCATCTTCTAAACGCTTGAGGACAACTATTCCTGCGCCATTGTTGAACATTGTGCCCTGAGCGCTGGCATCAAAGGGACGACAATGACCATCGCCAGACAGCATACTGCCTTCTTGAGCTATATAACCGCTATTTTGGGGTGTAGTCATAGATACACCACCAGCTAAAGCCATATCGCACTGATAGCTACTTAAGGCTTGACAAGCTTGAATAATTGCTACCAAAGAAGTAGAGCAAGCCGTATTAACACTGACAGCCGGGCCTTTAAGGTTGAGCTTGTAAGCAGCACGGGTGGTTAAAAAGTCTTTTTCATTTGCTAACATGGTCTGGAACTCGCCGATGCGATCAACAATTTCCATACGTCCAGAAATATGGTTGGCAAAATAAGTATTTTGACCACAACCAGCGTATAAACCAATCAAACCATCGAAAGATTCTGATTCATAACCAGCATTTTCTAGAGCTTCATAAACCAACTCTAGAAAAACTCTGGCTTGTGGGTCCATAACCACAGCTTCCATTGGATTAATGCCAAAAAAGGCAGCATCAAAAGTTTCTCCCCCAGGAATGATTCCTCTAGCTTTTACATAACTGGGATCTTTGCAAAGGTTCGGGTCAATGCTGGGATCTAATTCTTCATCTTGAAAAAAAGTCGTTGACTCTAATCCCTCACACAGATTGCGCCAAAACTCATCAACATTGCCAGCGCCAGGAAATCTTCCTACCATGCCGATAATGGCAACACCATCAATAGGATCTTGATTATCTGAGGTTTGCATATTTACCATTGCTTAAACACCTTGTTGATGATTACGGCGACGAGCTTGAGCTGCTTGTTGGCGTTGAGCGCGATTTTGCAGTTTGTTATGAGATGGTTGGCTGTTCTGGTTTGAATCCAAATATTTTGCTAAAGAGCCAATCGTTGAATACTGAAATAGCTTCACAGCAGGTAATTCAATACTAAGTTCCTGTTTGACTCGTGCAGCAACTTGCAGAATTGAGATTGAAGTTCCTCCCAAATCAAAGAAATTATCATCAATCCCAACGCGATCGATTTTGAGCAGTTCAGACAAAATACCTGCAAGCAAACGTTCTAAATCAGTTTGGGGAGCAATGTACGCTTGTTCGAGTTGCGGACGTTCTCTACTTGGTGCTGGCAATTTATGTCTATCTACTTTGCCATTTGCGGTTAGAGGCAGTGATTCTAACATTACAAATGCTGATGGCACCATGTAATGAGGTAGGTGCTGCTGTAAAAAGCTACGTAAATTATTGTGTGTATATCTACTGTTATAGTGAGGAACAATATAAGCAGTCAACTGCTTTTCACCTGTTTCATCCTGACGAGCTAAAACAACAATTTCCCGAACATCAGGATGTTGTGCAATCTCCCGCTCAATTTCCCCTAGTTCAATTCGGAAACCGCGAATTTTTACCTGATTGTCAATCCGACCTAAGAACTCGATATTGCCATCTGGCAGATAACGAGCCAAATCTCCAGTTTTGTAAAGGCGGGTTGCTAAATTGCTATCAAATGAGTGAGAAATAAATTTTTCGGCAGTCAATTCTGGACGATTCAAATATCCTCTAGCTAATCCATCTCCAGCAATGTGCAATTCGCCAATTTCTCCAATTGCTACTGTTTGGAAGTTGTTGTCTAATATATAAACTTGGGTATTAGCAATTGGGCGACCAATAGGAATAGATACACCTGGTTGCACTGGAGCTGTTATAAGATGGCAGCAGGTAAAAGTTGTATTCTCAGTTGGCCCATAACCATTAATTAGCCGACAGTTCTCTACTGTTTGGAGAAACTTCTGTACATGGGGAACAGATAAGACATCACCACCCGCTAAAAGTTGACGCAAAGATTTTAACGCATCAATTTTTTCATCCACTATGAGATGGAATAAGCCGGCTGTCAGCCAAAGAGTAGTGACTTGATATTGTTGAATAATCTGCCCTAATTCTTCTAATGATGGTGTATGAGGAGGGCAAATTACTAGTTGCCCACCGTTAAGTAAGCAACCCCAAATTTCAAAAGTTGAAGCATCGAAGGAAATAGGAGCAAGTTGCAGAATTATTTCTTCAGCAGTGAGGTGAGCATAATTAGTTTCTTTGACCAGCCTAACTACACCACGATGGATAACGCTAACCCCTTTGGGTGTACCTGTAGAACCTGATGTATACATGACATAAGCCAAGTTTTCAGCAGTGACGTTAGTGCTTAGGTTCTCTTTTTTATTTTGGGCGATTGTATGCCAATCTGCATCTAGGCAAATTACAAATGCTGTATGAGTAGGTAATTTAGCAACTAGGTCTTTTTGAGTTAATAGTATAGATACCTGAGTATCTAATAGCATAAAAGCTAAACGTTCTCGTGGATACCCTGGATCTAGCGGTACATAAGCTCCACCTGCTTTGAGGATAGCTAAAAGTGCTACAACCATTTCTAAGGAGCGCTCTATGCAGATACCTACAAGAGTTTCTGCTTTTATACCTAGTGTTTGTAGATATTGTGCCAGTTGATTAGCACGACTATTCAAATCTCTATAGGTGAGATGCTGATTATTAAATATTAATGCTACAGCATCAGGTGTTTTCTCAACCTGTGCTTCAAACAACTGATGAATACACGCTTGCTGAGGATAATCCGTTTGAGTCTTATTCCACTTGGTCAGTAGGTCTTTTTCGGATTCTTTCAAGATAGGTAATGTTAAATTATATCGTTCTAAGTTATTATCTGATGATAATGATGTTTGAGACTCAGTTACCAGAAATTGATTTTTATTTTTAGCTAATGAATCAGTTATTACTTTCATATTTTATTTCCGCAAAAAATAAATCTTTTTGCAAAACTTGTAGTTTTTAAGTAGTGCTGCATTTTTAACTCAACAAATGTCAAGTTTAACGTTGCAGCTAATGTTACTACTAAACTATACAAAACCAGAATTATTACTGAGTGAAAAATACTAAAGTTTGTTCTAAAATTCATATTGAGAAATACTTTTCTATAGATATAGATTTTTGGATAAACCAGTAAACTATGTAAGTTGAGTACGATATTGTTTCGAGATAAATAAGTAACGATGAATTATGATGTCTGAAAACTAAATATAGCTCCAACACCACGCAAGGTTTGTTGAAGCACTAGTATTTTTAATTACATTTTTTAGTCATATTTTTAATTTTTAAATTATATTTCAAGACTAATTTGACAAGAAATCATGCCGCAATCCTATAATGTTTATATGAAAGGGCACTGACTCTTAGATTTAGTTTTTTTATTTTGACCTATTTCCTCAAAATCTGAGTTATTTTCAATACATCTTCATTGAAAATTAAAACTTTAGAGGTGATTTGCAATGAGAGTATTAACTGTACGTTAGCTTATTTGAGAGGATAAGAAGAATCAATGCCTTGATGGGAAAGGAAGACAGCGATTTTACCAGCCGATAAGCAAGCAATGGAATCCGTTTGGAGATAGGTTGAACTCCAGGCTATGACCATCAAAATTTTTTGTGCCCTAATTCTACTTATTAATACTTAATACTTTCAATATTTTATAGTATAAAACAGTTAGGACTTATACAATTGGCATAAATCTTTGCAAGGCATTAGTCGGTTGTAGGGGCGTATAGATGTACGTTCCTCTCTAAGTATTTGTATCATGTATATTGTAAAATATTAAGCTGTTCTACATTTAACTTGGATGATTAGGGCGGGTATAACTAGAACAGCTTTAAGAATCACAGGATAAAACAGGATATCAAAGGCGAGGGAGTATTACTCCCCCGCAATAGCCAACTTACTACAGCTTAATTGTTGAATTTAAAGCTGTAATCGTAATCATCTTTAGGTTAAATTACACTAGCTGAGAAAACGAAGTCATTTGCTGTTAGGCTAGTCGATGTAACTCCAACCAATGAAGCCAACTCTGTATTTCCGGCTTTCACCAAAGTATCGCTACCCTGTTGCAATAGAGTTAAGGCACTAAATTGAGTAACACCAATACCGCCCAGCCCGATTTTATCAATGCCAACTGCAAAATCAGTTACAATGTTCTTGCTAGTTGGCAGACTGGCGTTAGCAATCCAGAATTGGTCAGCACCAGTACCACCAGTTAAGCGATTACCGCCCTGTTGACCAGCAAATAGCACATCATCACCATCGCCACCAAACAGCGAATCATTCACACTGGAGAAGAGTTTGTCATCTCCAGAACCACCGTAGAGGCGGTTATTGCTACCGTTACTCTTGAGGGTATCGTTACCTGAGCCACCGAAAGACAGTTGACGCGAACCTTCAACTACTGTGAGAGTATCAGCACCTGCGCCTCCGAACAAATTATTACTACCATTGGCTTCCACTACGGTAACTTCGTCATTACCATTGCCACCATCAGCACTAGTGTTACTAGCAGGGCTATTTACGCCAATAAAAACTTGATCGTTACCATCTCCTGTGGACACTGAAGAGCCACTGCCGACTAGTACCGTATCTTCACCGTTACCAGTCACGATTGTGTTACCTTTAGTACCTTCTACAAAGTCTGCGCCGTCACCTGCAAATAAGGTTTGATTTGGCTTGAGGGTGACATCATCACTATTAGTAGAACCAAATTGAAGGTCTAGTGTTGTTAGTCCAACAGTGCGACCATCAAACCCTGCGGCTGTGAAGTACTGAGTATTGCCTACACTTTGAGAATCCAGAACTGTTGCTTGACCATTAGTAGTTTTTTCTGAAATCAATACTTCTTTAGTAGAGGGAACTACATCCGGGCCTCCCACCAGTGCTTCTGTAATGGCACGACCTTTCAAATCGCCATTACTTGGAATATCTAACCCTAAAATACGAGCAAGTGTAGGCGTGACATCGGCATTACTGACGGGCGCATAGTCCACATAACCTTGTTTAAAGTCTGGGCCAATAGCTTCCATGTTATTAAAGGTATCACCTCGACCAAAGCTGCCATGCATCCCCTGCCCTTGCTGCAAAGTTGTATCAGCAATTTCTACCTGAGCTTGAGGGTTGTTTGGGTTGCTTGGGTCGGTGCTAAAGGTTTTGAAGTTGATAACTATAGATGGAACTGGTGTTTTAGCATCACCTTTTAGCCCGATCGCACTTAATGGTAAAGCACCTGGGATGTCTCCATAAGCATCGTCTACAAAAATCCCACTGATGTAGTCTTTTTGTGAAAGCAAATCCACTACCTGTTTAGCAAAGTCAGCATTGCCATTGGGCAGATAAATCAGGTCAGATCCACCATTAGCAGCTACAACTATCTTTGTACCTGGGTCAAGTTGGCCATTAATTACCTCACCTGTACCACCAATTACACCATTCCCAGAAATAGGACGTTGACCTTGTGTGGCATCAACAGTCGCATACTGGATCTGGTTGAGGTCTGGGGGAAGGGTTGTAGGGTTAGGATCGTATAAGGGTAGACCTAGATCGTGAGCCAAATCAATTGCAACAAAACCTGCTGGTAGAAATCCCGGATTTACACCCGCATAAGTTTGGGTGGCAGCATAACTTGTAGTTTTTGTGCCTTGGCTATCAATAGCTTGTTTGCTGATGGTAGAAAAACCGTGGTCAGAAGTAATAAAGACATCAGTAGTTTTGTCTAAGCCTGTGCTTTTGAGATAGTCAAGAAGTTGCTTTAAATTATCATCAGCATTTTTGACCCCAGCTTTGGAGGTAGGGCCATTAATACCTGGTGTTAAGGTGTTTAAGCTATCACCTTGATTATGTTGACTACCATCGGGATCTCTTGACCAGTAAACCAATGCGAATGGTTTACCATCTTCTTGAAACTTGGGTAAAATTACTTTGGTTGTGGCATCTGCAAAGTATTGTTGTTGAGCAACATTAGCATTGAGAGTCCCTGGAGTTGTATTGTTACCAGCTGGCTGGACTCGCGGTGTCGGTTTTACATCTAAACCAGCAGCTTGTAAGCGGTTGACAATATCTGGATCGAGTGGAACAGCAGAAGGTGAACCAGCAGGTGTAGTCGGCGGCGTTGCACCATTCGTACTATCATCAATAATAATTGTATCGGGAGTAGGAATATTACCTGTAATACCACCTTCTCGGTTAACTTGGGTAACATCTTGGATGGCAACTGGGCCTAGTTTACCAACTGCTGCTGTGTTGAAACCCTGCGATCGCGCGTAAGCTAAGAGTGACTCTTCATCTAAAAAGTTGTTACCGGGGAATTTTTCATCAATATCCCCCAAAACCGCATCATTTTCGATGAATGGCGTGACACTACCATTGGCATTAGGGCTAGGAAAACCAGTGTAGATAGTGTTGCTAAAGTCACCTGTATCACCAAGATAATGCCCCGTGGCGATCGCAGAAGCGTTCGGTGTGGTAAATGTCGGAAACAGTGAATGACTATTAGCGAAACTAACTCCCTGCTGACGGACACTATATAAAGTTGGGGTATCAATTGAGTTTACAGAACCGTTACGCAATCCATCTGCAACAAAAATAATGACATTTCTACCGTTGTCGTTTGTATCAGCCATGCTTACTATTCCTTAAGTATTGTGAGCTACGATTAATCGCAGCAATTGTGTATCTGTATGAGCGATTAATTACGCTTAAGCCAAGCAAAAAATTCTTGGCTACAGAAACCTAAATAGTATTTGGCGACAAAATGCTTAGTGTCCACACAAAATAGGGCAGACAATTAAATGAACTTAACTTTGGTTACTGTCTCAAAAGATAGTTGTTCAATGTTTAAGGAAAGTTATAAACAAGTTAAGATTTTGGACAAAAAGATTCCCGATTTCTTCAAGAAGTCGGGAATCTAATCCTTTAGATAGAGAGCAAATCAAAATATGATTGCAATATCACTCTTTAGAGTTAGCAAAAGCGCTACAGCTTAATTCATTTTGAACATTGAATCTAAGCTGTAATCATTTTTCGGCTAAATGACACTAGCAGAAAAAACGAAATCATTTGCTGTGAGGCTAGTTGATGTAACTCCAACTAATGAAGCCAACTCTGTATTTCCGGCTTTCACCAAAGTATCGCTACCTTGTTGTAATAGAGTTAAGGCACTAAATTGAGTAACACCAATACCGCCCAGCCCGATTTTATCAATGCCAACTACAAAATCAGTCACAATGTTCTTGCTAGTTGGCAGATTGGCGTTAGCAATCCAGAATTGGTCAGCACCAGTACCACCAGTTAAGCGATTACCACCCTGTTGACCAGCAAATAGCACATCATCACCATCGCCACCAGACAAGGAATCATTGAAATTGGAGAAGAGTTTGTCATCGCCAGAACCACCGTAGAGACGGTTATTGCTACCGCCACTTCTGAGGGTGTCATTACCTGAGCCACCAAATAATGATTGACGAGAACCTTCAATTACAGTGAGGCTATCATCACCTGTACCGCCAAGTAAATTATTACTACCACTGGCTTCTACTACGGTAATAACATCATTACCATTGCCACCATCAGCACTGGTATTTTGAGCCGGGCCATTTTGACCAATAAATATCTGATCGTTACCGTCTCCTGTGGATACTGAAGAGTCGCTGCCGGCTAGTACCGTGTCTTCACCGTTTCCGGTTTGGATTGTGTTCCCTTTAGTACCCTCGACAAAATCTGCTCCGTCACCGGTGAATAGAGTTTGATTTGGTTGAACGGTAATATCATCGCTGGTAGTAGAGCCAAAGTTAATTTCTTCAGTTTGAGGTTGACCTAAACCAGGAGCAAGGTTAAGGGGCTTCTCCAACTTCAGCAGTAGAATTTCATTGTTATCTATGACTGGATTTTGAGGATCATTTCCAGGACGACCTGTAGAGAAGGGATAATTGTTGTCATTGGCTACCAAAATGGTATTTTTGTCAACAACTAAAACGTTTTCAATTGTGACAAATGGGAAGTCAAAGGTGGTTTTACCATCTCCATTCAGGTCGTTGGGGTCTTGGATGTTTAACAAGTCTGCAACTTCTTCTTTGGCTACATAACCATTAGAATCTGCTTTAGACAAGTCAATTTTGTAGATCCGCTTGAATTTAGCTGAGGCTCCTTGACCATTATCCCGTTCAATGACTAGGTACTCATTATCGTTAATGACTGCTAAATCGCCGATCGCATTTGCCGGATTATCCAATCTGTAGTACAGCTTTTTATCAGTGTACTTGTGGCTAGCTAAATCAAATTCGTTAATCCGCAAAGCACCAGGAGTATCACCTTGAACTGTACCCTCTAGCAGCATATAGAGCTTGGTTTTGCTGGCGTTGATTGCTCCACCTTCAAAACCTTTTGAGCCACCCAAGTTAGCAAAGGCATCTCCTGAGAGAACATCTGGGTTTTGTGGCGATCGCACCACATTATACTGAGGATCGTCTCTGAGTTGATCTCGTACTTCATCGGCGATATCTGGGAAATCTGAGAAGAGTGCATCTACCCCTAATTGATAGAACTGCTGAATTTCTAGCTCTAACTTGCCTTTGTAATCTGCTGCTAAATACTGATCTTCCGCACGGAAGGTATAGGGATGAACCTGTAAACCTGCGTTGTGAGCATCTTGAATTAAGGTTGAAGGAGGTAATGTTGTCTTGTCAGCATCATTAACTGCTCCATCCCCATTCACATCATCGGCTTTGCCATCGCCATTAGCATCAGTACCTTTGACGCTCACAATCATCCGCTTCCAAGGGCCAATGCCATCGGCATAAGTGGCAACTTCAGCCAAGCCTTCTGGTGTTCGCAAGTCGCCATAAGTCCGAGTGTCACCACTGACTTTCAAATCATAAGGCTGACTTTCGATGATTTTGCCGTTGATATCAATGTCACTGGCATCTAGCAATTGAACTAGGGGAATATCTACCCCAGCCGCAGGCATAATTACATCATGTAGTTCTTTGAGGTTGCTCACTTCAAAGGACTGGATAAAGATGCGACTGGGGTCAGTAAAGTTATTTGCCTTCAGCGTATCAATTAGTAACTGGCTGATGTTTCTGTTTATTTTGTCTGTGGTGCCTACATAAGTAGCTTCATCTGCCGAATAGGTTGGATGCTTAGTTTCAGGATAGATGCCAATCTTTTTACCTGTATCGGCTTCTACTTGCTTAACCAAATCGATGATTTCTGTGAGGGTAGGAATCTCAAATAGACCATCAAAGGACTGATCACGGAAAGGTAGACGTTCTTCGGCGCGTAAAGTCTTGATTTCAGCTAAAGTAAAGTCTTCTGCAAACCAACCTGTAATTGTGTTTCCATCTAAACTTACCGTTTTCTTGCGATCGGCAAACTCTGGATGCTTGTAAACATCTGTGGTTGTGTTGCTGAAATTGACAGTACCATCAGCGTTTAAAACTGCTAAAGCTGGCTCATGGCGAGCAATTAGCACACCATCTTTTGTAACTACCAAATCAGGCTCAATAAAGTCAGCGCCTCTTGCAATTGCTTGCTTATAAGACTCTAAGGTGTGTTCTGGACGATAACCACTTGCACCTCTGTGACCAATGACTTTAGGTGCTTCGCCATCTAAAGTTTTGAATCTGTCGGGTGTAGCAATGGGAGCCTCTAATAACTTACCACTGGCATCAAAATGCAACAGGTAAGGGCCAAACTCTTCTCCAACCCAAATTGTCCCGTCTTTATCAAAGACGAATGACTCTACATCAAAGTCTGCACCAGTCAGTAATCTTCCAGTAGTTCCCTCATTCACAATTTGGAAAGGAACTTTGTTGTTAGGGTCAGACAGTTGAATGTAATCTAAAACTTTAACGCTGCCGTCTCCATTTTCTGTTCCCTTAAAATTCGGGTCTAGACGATTGATTCGTAGCAGAAAATCTTCACTATTATCTTTGCTACCGTAACCGTTATCTGACAGGAAGTACAAAGAGTCGCTGTTAGCAAATTGAACACCGCTAAAGCCCTGTATTGGCTGTCCGGGGAAAGGCCCGGTTCTGCCATTCGCTGAAATGTCTGCACCGGAAACTGGCCCATCACTAAAGGTATCAGCAGGTAAAGAAGCAAAACCAACTAACTCAACTTGGGGTACAGGTGTAGCAATTAATAGTTGACCACCCCGGCTGTGTTCACCATTGAGTACATTCAACTGGTTTAAATCTACATCATTGAGTACACCGCTAGCTTGGACATCAAATAAGTAGGAACTGCGACCTAGTTGAGGATTAGAAGCGGCTTCGATAATACCAGAGCTTTCCCAAGAACCCAAGCCACTATTAAAGGCAGTACCTTGGGCATTCTGGTCTACTTCAAACAGAGGTTTGATGGTATCGGTAGCAATATCGTAAGACCAAACGCGATCATTACGTTGCTGGGCATCTATTATTTCTCCACCTAAACCTGCTGTATCTTCTTGGAGTAAGAGTTTGCCATTTTTATCAACAGTTACGTTGTCATAGCTTACTCCTGTATTTGGGCCACCAGTTAGTACCAATTCAAAGTTACTAATCTCTGCTGTTGGGTCACTTGCATTCAGGCTGAAGCGATAAGCTTTACCGTAAGGATTTTCAAAAGTGCCATTAGCCAGTTGATCCTCTGTTCCAGTGGTAACAAAGTAGAAAGTACCTGGATTGTTTGGGTCTTCCGTTATATCTTCCAGACGACGGAAGTTTGTAGAACGCAACACTCCATTGTCGCTACCATTTACCCAATCGCTGAGAGGTTTACCAGCATTGAGTAGCTGGTCGTCTCCACGGTCTTCTGTACCTTTGGTATCATAAACAGCCGAGCGATCGACCTTAGTCCAAGTAGCTTTTACTTTTGTACCTTCTGCTAAGGTTTCATTGTCATATCCTGTCACCTTGAGGACGTACAAATCTCCGTCTTTCAGGCCATTCGGGTCTTCTGCTGTTTGATTACCGACGAACATATATAGTTCGCCATCACCATTGTCTTCGGTTGATAGTAGAACTGTTTTACCTGAATTGGTGGCGCGATACTGAGATGCTGCTAGTACGTTTTCTTTGGAGAAGCGACCTAAACCATCTATAGATTGAGCAGTACCATCAGTTGTGACGGACCAACCCAAACTATCACTATTCTGCTCATCGGCGGTAAAGAATATTGGCCCACCTTCAAAACCATAAGTTGCTAAGTATGCTGAACAGAATCGACCAAAGTTAATACCTGTTTGGGTTACAGCATCAGATGTAACTGTAATCTTGCCTAATTCATTACCTTTACTATCAACCGCATTCTCTATTAGGTCTTTACCACCTACTAGCTTCCAGTTCTTATCAAATTGCAATAGCGAAATTCTACCGCCTGTAATTTGTCCAGAAATTGTGCTGGAAAAATCTGTTTTAGTAGTGTCGCTCAATTCATGGTTGACGAATACATAGTAAGCATCGTCAGTCTCATAAATGCCCAAACCGTCAGGGATGCCTGTAAAAGCATACTTTTCAGTACCACTGGGGACAAAGGAACCAAATTCTCCCTGTAGCAATGGGATTTCATCTCCAACTGTCAGGAGTTGATTCAGTCTGTAATTTGACCCATCGAGTGCTTTAACATAAGCGGGATCGGTCGTTCTACCATCTTGAACAGGCTTTTGAGCAATTTGGGGAATTGCGGCTAAAAGTTGTCCACCTTCTGCATGGTTGCCGTTGAGAATATTCTGGTCTGGCGCACCTGCTACATTATTTTTGACGGTGTGAGCCTGTACATCAAACAAGTAAGCACCGCTACCTGGTAATGATTCGGAAGGAATTTCGATAATGCCAGAACTTTCCCACTGCCCTTTGGCATTTGGGTCGTTGTATACAGTACCAGCAGCATCTTCATTCAAAGCAAACACACGAGCGATCGCTTTGGTAGTGGGGTCGAAAGACCAAACAGAAGCTTCCCGGTTTTCTGCTGCCATTACGTCGCCACCGTAGGAGGTTTGATCCTCTTGAAGCAAGATTTTGCCAGATTTATCAACTGTGATGTTGTCATAGCTGACACCTTTACCAGGCCCACCCGTTAACAACAGTTCAAAGTCACTGATTCCGGCTGTGGGGTCGGAGGTATTTAATTTAAAGCGGTAGAGTCTGCCATAAGGGTCTTCTGCTTCGGCAGGATTATCGGTTGCTCCGGCTGCTGTCCCCTGACCTTGTTTATTTTTAGTGCCTGTGGTGACGAAATAGAAAGTTCCTGGATTATTTTGATCTTCGGCAAAATCTTCAATGCGCTGGAAGCTGGTTGAATTGTTGGCAGAATTAACGAAGGCTGTGAGATCGCTACCATCTACTTTTGGTGTACCGTCTGCATTGAAGATGATTGATTTATCAACCTTTGTCCAGGTTGCAGCTTTTTGGGTGCCTTCGCTAACTTGACCCTCGAATTCTGCACCATTGACTTTCAGAACGTATAAATCTCCGTTATTAAAGCCATTGGGGTCATCTGCGGTTTGTTGACCAACCCATAAATACAGTTCGCCGTCATCATTATCTTCTGATACAAACAGCACTGTTTGATCGGAGTTCTCTGCCCGATATTGAGAAGCTGCAACTACGTTCTCTTTTCTATAGCGACCTAAGCCGTCAAGCGCCTGTGCTGTACCATCTGGGGTTACAGCCCAACCCCGACTTGTATCACCACCTTCTTCAGGAGCAAAGTAGACGGGAACCTCTGTACCACTAGCATCTACGAAACCGGATTGGGCTAGGTAAGATGAGCAGAAGCGATCGAAAGGACTAATGGTTGCTCCACTGGCATTGGTGTATAAACCAGTTTGAGTATTTAAGGTATAAGTGCCAGTTGAGTCTACTATGGTGTCAATCAGGTTTTTACCGCCGATGACCTTCCAATTTTCATCAAAAACAAACAGCGACACCCTCGCACCAGTGATTTTTTCACCAGGAAATGTGCTGGAAATATCTGTTGTGACAGAGCCGCCTAGCTCATGATTCAACCATACATAGTTGTAGGTTTTTCCAGCGATCGTTACTTGGGTAGCACCTGTGCCATCAGGAATACCAGTGAAGGCATATTTTTCGGTGGCATCAACTTGGGGGGCTTCATCGATGTCAAACGTGCTAGTTAACAGGGGTACTTCATCCCCTACAGTCAATAAAGGTACGATTATTCTATTGTCAGAGTTATTTACTGTATCGACGTAAGCCGATGCTGTTGTTCTTCCGTTCTCAATAGCCATAATTAGAATGTTTTTTGGTGGGTATTTGGATTTAGCTGCATCACAAGCTATTCAAGTTCTCTCAACTGCATTACTTGTGGTAAAAAGCAATCATTTTCTCACTCTATTAACCGGAATTATGGGAATATTTCAGAATTACATTACAAAAATATTGTTCGGTTCAGTCGAAAATTGCTATTAACTCCGAGTCTTTTTTCACAGTTATTGAAAGCTAGAGTAATGATGTTCAAATGTTAACTACTAATCTGTGTTAGCTAGTAAGAGTGTGCAACTAAATTCCGAGTTTAAGTTGGTCGATAGTAGTTATGAGAGAACTTGACCATTATTAGAGATGTTTCCATTGAAAGATTAAGAAAAGAATAAGTTAAACGGAAGAGATGATTAAAATACATTTAAATAAAAAATAATTTTTATTCACCCTTGCTGTATAATTCTTTTTAAGAGTTTTAAAGAGATGAAAGTTAATTTTTTTAGTTTGAATTTGCTAGCGATCGCATCAACTTTGCTGTCCAATAAATAGGCTGTAGGGACGTATAGCGGTACGTCCCTACTAAAGACTGTTCTATGAGAAGCTAGGCAACGAATTAAGCCACGATACTAGCCGAGAAAACGAAATCATTTGCTGTGAGGTTAGTTGATGTAATGCCAACTAATGAAGCCAATTCTGTATTTCCAGCTTTCACTAAGGTGTCACTACCCTGTTGTAATAGCGTTAAACCACTAAACTGAGTAATACCAATACCGCCCAGCCCGATTTTGTCAATTCCGGCTGTAAAATCAGTAATGATGTTCTTGCTAGATGGCAGACTGGCGTTAGCAATCCAGAATTGGTCTGCACCAGCACCACCACTGAGGCGATTGCTACCTCCTTGACCAGCAAATAGCACATCATCACCATCGCCACCAAATAGCGAATCATTGGTATTAGAAAAGATTTTGTCATCTCCAGAACCACCATACAGACGGTTATTGCTGCCGTTACTGGTGAGGGTGTCGTTACCTAGACCACCAAATAATGATTGGCGAGAACCTTCAATGACTGTGAGAGTATCATTACCTTCCGCCCCAAACAAATTATTATTACCATTGGCTTCCACTACGGTAATAACATCATCACCATTGCCACCATCAGCACTGATATTTTGAGCAGCGCCGTTTTGACCAATTACAATTTGATCGTTACCATCTCCGGCAGAGACTGAAGAGTTACTACCTACGAGTACAGTGTCATCATCATTCCCAGCCTGGATTGTATTACCTTCAGTGCCCTCGACAAAATCTGCTCCGTCACCTGCAAAGAATGTTTTTCCTGGCTGAACTGTAATATTATCGCTGTTGCTAGAGCCGAAACTGCCGAGGAAAGTTGGCTTTACACCTGTCAGGTTAACAGGATTGCGGGGATCGTAACTTGTGGTGTCAATATTTAGAAAATTGGGCAAGGCATTGGCTATATTCTCCCAAGGTACCAACTTAAAGTTAGAGTTGACGTTTTCACCATCAATGTTTTTGGCCGGTTCATTGGAGCCATCTTGAGTTACAAATAAACCAAATGGGAAGTTCGGCCCCAGTGGCACGTTAATCACATCTGCACCGTCTGATTCTTGTACCCTGTCAATTGACCCATTGTTACCAACGGCAAAGTTACCCACATATTCGTTATTGCCTTCACGGGTGTAGGCAACAAAGGTACTATCGCCTTGGCTGGATGCTAGCAGATAACCTGTGCCGTTTTTGCCGTAGTAGATGGTCAACCCTTCTGCATCATCGGTAAGGTGAGAACCACCCTCAAAACGGACGCGATCGATCAGCTTGCCTGTTGTGCCACCGTCTGGTTCTGCCTGAAATTTCCAGATGCCCACATCTTCTTGGGCTATGTAGAGAAAGCCGGTTTCTTGGTCAACGACCATACCCTCTGTTTGGGGAGAACGGTCTGCGGCTGTGGGTGAGGGGATGGTGAACTCCCGTACCAGTTCCGCTCCAATTTTGCCATTACCTTTGTCAATTAGCTTGAATTGAGCTATATCTCCAGTTTGGCGGCGACTGGTAAAAACATAGTAATCATTAGTTATAGGGCTACGGTATAAGGTAAGCCCGTAAGAACTGCGAGTTGATGCGGAATAGGGAGGTTCAAAAGGTGAGGCTTGGAAGATAGTGCCAATATTGCTATCGGTGATATTTTCTAGGTAGTTACCGTCTATGCCAGGGTTGGGGTTAATTTTGAAAATTGCTAGTTTATCATTTTGGCGATCGCTAGCTACGGCAATATCAATAGATTGATTGCCTAATTTAAAACCGTATTGCAGATCGATGTTGTTGTAGCGAATACCACCAGGATTAACTGTTTGCAATAAATTACCAGACAGGTCATAAACCCGCAATCCAGCATTTTTGACTGAGGTTAGTACTAAACTATCAGCAGCATTTGTGGCGTTAACATAGATGGCTGGGTCATCAGCATCAGCATTCTGATCTACAGCAGGTAATGCTGGATCTTCATCGTCAAATAAACCAGGACGAGTTTCTACTGTAGGTGCAGCAGTTGGAACCAAGTCTGCACCCAAGGTGAGGATTTGGGTATATTGGGTGCTACTAAAGTTGTTGTCACTCACCAGCACAATGGACTGACGACCATCTGCTAGTTTGGGACCGAAGGCAAGACCTTCTATATTATCCACTCCTGTAATCGGGTGATTTGCATCAGTGGGCAGATTGAGGTCAGTTAAATTCAACAGCAGACGCTTTTGGGCGGGTTTAATAGCTGCTAGTTGTTCAGCACTCAAACTATTGAGAGAATCGTAGAAACTAATGTCAGTCGCACCTTGCAAAGAAACTTCGTAGATTTTGATGGTATTGCCTACACCTTGGGCAAAGGAGCGTTCTAAGGCGAGGAAAGTGCCACGATTATCTATTGCCAATAAATCCGCCAAACCATTGTCAGCAGAGCCTGTGCTTGGGTTAGGTGCTTCGGGAATGGCATCGGTGATGTAAAGGTATTCTTTTTCTGGTTGTCCAGTAACCAGATTATATTGCAGAATCCGAGAAGAGCTACCACTGGTGAATGAGGCTTTTAATCCATCTTGGGAGAGGGCGTTTTCGGTGGCGGTAAATAGGGTTTTCTGGTCGGGTGTGATGGTGAGGCTTTCAAATGCCAGGTTATTGTATACACCTGATGTCTGCGTATCTCCGGCATCTACAATACCATTGTTGTTGGTATCTTCAACTACTGGCAGGAATTTGCTGGGGACAAAAAGCGATCCTACTTCTTGCCCTGTTGTAAGAGAAAATTCTTTAATAAAGGGATTGGTAACACGACCAGCAGTAGGATTAACTTCGCCTTCTGAAGAGATGAAGACTGTTCCATTGTTGCTTAAAGCAATGCCTTCAGGGTCAAGACTATTTAGTGGAAAAAATTTGCCGTTGGTATCTTTTAGGGTGGTGACATTGGTAAAAGTCACCCCGGAATCGGCAGCAGTGAAGGTATAAAAGCGGGCAGGAGCAACTTGAGAGCGATCGTCTGAGATGGCATAATAGCGGTTGTTAACAGCATCGTATGTGACACCAGATAATCCGCCCACTGGAGTTGGTGTGCCGTTGACATTTCCCGCCGCACCAGCAGGAATAAAGCCAGTAACGAAGGTAGTCTGCCTTTCAAAACTTACATTGGGAATGGTTTTACCTGCTTGAGTTGGTCTAGTTTGCACATCTGCGAACACCAAGCGATGGTCAGAACTGGGGAAGGGAAAAGTACCAACTGGGGAGAATGCCGGGTCATTATTCAGCGGCCAAAAGACTCCTGAGTCGGTAATTGTCAGGTCAGCAGAGGGTAGCACGTAATCAGTCCGCAGGTTTCCGGGAGCTGTATCAGCAAAGTCTGCGGTATCAAAGCTAGGATTTCCTTTTTGGCTAACGTTTGCACCACCTTGTAAAGCCGCTTGTTGGGGACCGCCAAAACTGGTAGGAATGACATTAGTATTGATCCCAGGATTTTGCAACAGTTGGCGAATAGCATTGTCATAACTATCACCATCTAATGGGTCAGCATTCTGATCGCCCATAATTACAAAGTCTGAGCCAGCAGCAATACCGCCTGTTTTACCCTGGTCATCATAAATGTAATTACCATTACCAGGGGTAATATAATCTGCCCAAAACCGAATTTCGTCATGGTTGCGCTTGCCGTTGCGGTCTTCCGCGCCATCAAAGGTCGGGGGTGTGGGGTGGCTAACAAGGGCGTGAATTGTTTTGCCGTTCACTTCGATGGGTACATCCCAGTGGCTTTTAGAGGAGAGGCGTAAAAGTGCCAGTTCCTCCTGAGAATACCAATCATTTGCCTGTGGCGTTGTGGGATCGTCGGGAAGCAAAGCATTGGGCATATCCTTCCAGAGGAAGTTTTGGAAGGTGCGGATATTGGCGGTGTCAATGGGATATTTGGACAGCAGCAACATACCATATTGACCAGGGAAATCACCAAATCCGAAGGCATCATCGCCATATCCCGATGTGCCTGGGGTTGTAACTACTGCGCTATTGTTGTTTAAGTCAAAGCCAGAGGCAATACCTGTGTTGGAGGGAGCGATATAGAAGTAGGGGTAGTCAACGGGAGTCGCACCGTTTTGACTTATGGCTAAATAATTTTGCTGGAATAGTTTAACTGCCTCTTGGGAGTAGTCAAACTCATTAATTAGCAGCACATCCGGGTTGTTACGCTGGATAATTTCTGCAATAGCTTTTGCCTGAGCATTATTGGGGGTTGACAAATCGGCCGCTAATTGACCTTGAGTACTGCGGTTTAGAGAAGCATTGAATTGGGAAAAGCGAATTGTATTATTAATTACCATAAGTTAGTGCTGGGGTAGATTCAAGTTTTGCAAAGATTAGTGTTTATCTGCGGCAACCACAGAACCAAATTGCTCAATCTCATCGCTGTAAAAGTGTGAAAAATTCTGAGTGTTAATGTGATTTATATTGTCGGTAAAAACCGTTAACTGCAAAGATGCGCTTCGCAGTTTAGAGAGTTTGCAATATCAACATGGACAATATAAAATATGCCTTCCAAATCACTGCTCTTAGAGATTGTTAGAAGACAGCTACATAACTTTTTATATGAGTTTTTAATTGGGCAATCTCAAAGTATCCTGCTTAGATTAAGAAGTAGCTAGCAAAAAGTTAAGATAAAAATAATTGTAGGGTTAGAGATGTTTTTTTCACAGCAATTATTCTCAGTTATATATCCCAATACGGTTGGGTTGAGCGTAAGCGTTACCCAAAAAACCTTGATAATGTTGGGTTTCGTTCCTCAAACCAACCTACGTCTGATTATGTATATGTTTTTCTCTAATTAAGTTTCAAGTTGTTTGAAAATTGTTTCACTGTAACTTGAGGTGCTTTTAAATTCACCTTAACCACCATTAAATTTATCGGATAACTTAGAGAATTTAAAATTTTTGATACCAATAAGAGGACTTTTCAAACATCCTCTTAATGATAAATCTTTCACCCGATATAAAATAAGGTGGGCTGTTTACCCACCTTAATGTAAATCTGTATTTTAAGATTACCGCGACAGAAAAAACGATATCTTTTAGTTTTGGTGAAATTGTTCTGACATGTTGAGTAATTCAAGCATTAGCGGAAATTACCAGGTTTTAAGCGAACAGAGTTAGGCTGAGACTGGCGACGAACTGCTACTCCATTTCGCAAATTGTTTCCAGTACCACCATCTTGGCGATCGAGGAAAGGTTTTAGATTAATGCCACTTCTAGATGAACTAATCCGATTATTGCCACTCCCTAAAAGTGTACGTCCTAAATTATATAATTCATTCCCTCCACTACTGCGATCGCCATAAGTGTTAACGGCTATAGTTTGCTGTCCGTTGTCAGCAGTAGTCAAGTTCTGAAAAATACTATTGCGGATTACAACAGGATCTTTTCCACGTGGTACTGTCAGCACAATTCTACAGGTTGGGTTAGCTTCTGTTGTGACGCAGACAATATTTTCGTTATTCTCTACAGATGTCTGGAGTTCTTGTAAGCCATCTGGACGATAAAGTTCTAAGCGACTGGCAATTGTTGCACAACGTCTTTGTGCATCCCAACCACCGCCCAAAGCCGCAGGTGCTGCCCAAGGAAAGAATTGTCCTGGTTGACTTTGTGGCTGATACATAACGGTAGACTGACCGTTGTAAGTCTGGCAGGTAAACCGAGTTGTACCGTCAGATGAGGGTGAAGGGGGTATACCTGTTGATGTGTCTATTGGGACTGATGAGCCACCTGATGGGACTGTTGGCACTACTACACCGTCGCCAGTAGAGTCATATTGTGCCATTGCTACCGAATTGCCGAGACACAAAGAGAAACCCAGAATACCCAAAGACATAAATCGCAGTAGTTGTGATGACATAAATCATCCTCCAGTAGAAATAAGTAGGGAATTGATAGTTTAAGTGACGAATAATTCTCTTTTTTGATTCATTAAAAACAGTATTTTTTTTCTCCCTTGCTTTTTTCTCTGGGAGTACCTTTTTCACCCACCCTTGAATTTCTGCATAACGCTCTACTCCTTCATAGTTCATTTCGTGCTGGAGCGCACCTAGACCAAAGGGTATTTTTCTCACTTTGATGAGGAATTAGCGAAATACAGATAGAGCGATCGCAGGTATTCTACAACAAGGTCGTATTTTGAGATGCGATACCTCCGGTGGGCAAAGCCAACGCACAGCAGTAAAACACAAAAAACCCCGGCGAAACTAACCGGGGTAAGAGAGAGAGGTACGAATGACGATGAGATACAGCGATACCGAAATTGAAAATCTTAGCTAACGCTAAAACTAATTAAAACTAAAGTTGTAACAATTAAAGTAGCAAAAAGACCTTGTAAAACGTATTTACGTTGTTCCCAAATTGCTGGGTACTCGGCGTAGTAAACCTTGGGTTCAGCTGCGTAGTTATTGAGAATGCCGTCTTCATTTACAGTGGTGTACATATTTTTTTCTCTTCTTTTGTTTACTTATGTAACTAAATTTAACAGGATTGTTACGAAACGTCAAGAGGACTTGACAAAAAAGGGCTGATTATTTTAATAAAAATAACTTATCAGGCATAGGGGATTGAGGCAAAGCTACCCCAGCCGCCGAAAATGTCATATATTACGCAATTTTTTAAATTGCAAAATCTAAAATCCAAAATTGTATAAAAATAGAACTTACGCAAAACTACACGCGGTAGGGGCAATTCATGAATTACCCCTACCGGAAAATAACGGTTTGGGCTATTTTTGGCGTAAGTCCTGAAAGAGTAGAGACAATACGGTTCGGTTAAGGCAAGAGACGCGATAAATCGCCGTCTCTACAAAGGACTTACTTATTAGACATCTCCAGAAATTAATTATGCGTTACCTGAAACCCTTTTAGTGTCACTGTAACCATAAGTTTGCCGCTTTTGAAAGCATAACCTTGCCGCAGGATTGTCACTTAAAGGATATTGTGGCCGTTTTTAAAGCATAAAGTGGCCGCAGTAGTAAAACCTTAGAGAAAGGCGAATAAATAAGATTTACTGTGAAAGATCCAGTCTTATCTGCCTTAAAACATCAATTACCTCAGCCTGCCACAGCAAAGAGGGATGAGGCATAAATTTTCTGAGATTTTTAGCAGTAGGGGTAATGCCTTGTGCATGAAGTACTGAAGCGAGTTGGCGTACTTCTCGACAGCCTTGCTCAATAGCTAGTTTATGGACGAATTTGCGGTAATCTTTATAGCGTAAAGAAATAGCATGGCACACAATAGGGCAATAGTGGTAGAAAGTAGCCAAACCAATACCAGTTCTCTTAGCTATTTTTCTTAGAGAAGGTGGTGGATACTCGTCGCTAAACAAAGCTAATTCAAGTATGTCTCTGATGTGTAAAAATCTTAGCTGCTGTTGATATTCACTATATCTAGTAGCCAAAGATGCTGATAAAGATTTTGAGCAAGCAGTTAAACTACTAGGAGTTTTGAATCCTAAACGAACAGCTAATTGAGTTAAAGAAGGAGGTGGTTCTTCTTCTTGAGCTAGTTGCATCGCCTGAATAACTCGTTCGCACTTAGGACTACTATTTGAAGTAACTAAAGCAGACTGTGATGATAATTTTTTCTGTTTAGGAGCAGGTAGAGAAACTAGCTGCTTAAGAGTAAGAGGTAGTATTTTAAGTTGAAGAAAATCGACAAGATTAGTTGATAAGGCGTAGCAGATTTTCAAAAGTTTATCTAAATTTGGGATGGCTACACCTGAATACCAATGTAGAATTTCATATCTCGATAACCCAAGCCAACGACCAAAAGCGGAAACATTACCTTGAGTATATTGATAGACGTAAGCTTCTAGGATTGTTTTAATAGTCTCTCTTGGAGGTGGACAAGGAAATTCAGGAGCTTGAGCAATTAAATCTCCTAAAGTCTTAACTATCCAAATCTCTTGCTGTAAATTGGGTATCTCCTCGAACAATCTCTTATCTGGCAAAGATACTTCATAGTTCATCCCCAACCAACCACCACATTTCAGACAAAATCCAGGTCGTGAGTTATGCCACAGGTGTAAAAATTCAAGGTCACAGTGAGGACATTTTGATTCTAAAAATCGATAATGGATGGGACAAATGTTAGCTGGTTTCAAAGCCCACAGCAGAGGTGAATAAATGACTTGTTGATTATTTAACCAGTCTTGATAGCAATAAGGACACCAAGCATGAGAATGCTTGAGCAATCCCAAAACTGGGAAGACTTTTGCCCAAGGTAGCATTGTCAAAAACTGTAAGTCAGTACGTTTTGTCAATATTTCTAGAGCAAAAACCAGTTGTTTAGCTCCAATTTGTGTTCCGTTTAAAGCTTTTACAGAAGCTTGTCCATACAAACTTACGATACTTTTAGAATTCAAGGGATTGGTAGTATGGTTATGCCCAACTATTGGTTTTATCTCTCTAGCCAATAAAGTTCCAGGCAATACGCTATGAGCTGCGGCTAGACGAGCAACATAGCTAGTCAGACTTTCAACATAACAAGTACCAAGTCCAATCGGTTCCAGATGAAACAACCGGCTAGGACTGGGAGTAAATTCTGGGTCTTTGAGCCACAATTCATCGTTAACCGCCATGTTAGTCATCATCTGAATTTACCCCTACATCATCTCTTTTAGGTTTTCTTTGTCCAACACGACCTTTTTTGAGTAGGGAATTTTTGGCTGGCATTTTTATTCCATGTTCTGTTGAATATTGCCGCTCAAAAAAACTGGATTCTTCTTGAAAGCGTTTAAATCCCTGTTGTGCTTCTTCCTTAATTTTGTTGATACGAGATGCAGAAAAAGCACCTAATTTAAGATGTTTGCTATTAAGAGTCCGAGCTTCTTCAGAATAGGCAACTCTCAAAGAACGAGTTAACCAATTCTTCAATAGCCCCACACAACCAACTGAGCCAGAAAAAAGATACTCATAGTGTTGTTCTAATTTTGGTTCTTGTACAAGCGGAATGTGGCGTTGAAAAGTTCTAATTACTCTAATAAATTCAGCAATATCTTCTGGGTTATCAGCTTGGTAAGGTAACAGGTGAATATCTTCGCTACGCCGCCCTATTTGCCCATTCAAGGTAGGACAGTTAAGCAGTTCATAAGTTCCAAATAAAATATGTACTGTACCAGTAAGATTAGCAATAGACTTAATCCAGTTCATTTGCTGTAACATCTGGTGTCCGCCTGCCA
This sequence comes from Nostoc punctiforme PCC 73102, assembly GCF_000020025.1. Classification (GTDB taxonomy): domain Bacteria; phylum Cyanobacteriota; class Cyanobacteriia; order Cyanobacteriales; family Nostocaceae; genus Nostoc; species Nostoc punctiforme. Next base: position 8,187,054 of record NC_010628.1, read on the forward strand.
TCATAAATAAATGCTGTGCCTCGTCTACAGTAAAAGCTTTTACCTGACGATAACGAAATGCTTTTTCCATTGCTCGGCGTAATGCGGGCGAATCTTGGCGGTAAGCCCGATTTAGCAACCCCAAATCCTTTACCTCACCGTGAGGAATTTCATAATCAATTTTGTATTCAATCAAAACTTCCTGAAGGGATTCTAGGGCGCGAGTGTAATAATCTTTATAGCTAAACTTTCCTTGTTCTGTTGGAATAGCTTCAATACCAGCAACAGCAATTTGACCAGGATTTTGGCGTAATGAGGGGAGAAATTCGTAATTTAGCAGATTTTCCAGACGCAAGCGTAAGGTTGTTTTTCCTACACCAGTCACACCAAAAACTAAAAATACTAAAGTGTCAGCTGGCTCCAGAATATTAATTAATAAAGTATCTAAGGCTTGTTTGAGCCTTTGATGTGGAATAGTGATACTTTTGAAATAATCAGTTTTAATTTCGTTCGGCTGTAAGAGAAGTTCTTCTGGAAAAGAGTGCGACTGAATTTTTACCATAGCTCCTCTGTATTGTAAGCTTCTATTTTGGTTAAATCTATTAATTTTTTTGCTGATGATTTTGGCTTTTTAATGCTTTCTGAACCTGCCAAAATATTTTTATCTACATCTTGAACATTAGCTGAATAATTGTGTTTACTTAATTTACTTTCAATAACTGAGCTTTTTTCAATTAAAACCCAAATATCTTGTTGTGCTAAATCATGTAAGCGTTGTAATAACAAAGTTTCTTGGGCTTCAGTTCCTTCTAAATATGTAGCTTTTTCTTGGGCAGATAGAGTAATTCTTTGAGCGTGTTTCTGCCTTTTTCGACGTAATTGTGTGCTGGCTATGTTCACTTCTTTTTCGGAACGATTTTGGAAGGATTTGTAATGTTCAGAAATACAGCGTATCCAACGTCCCTTAACGTAAGCATAAGCAGTCCCCATATCAAAAGGGTCGTAACGAATAGGTACATTAGTTCCTTCAATTTCTGGTCTTATGAACGAATCATCAATTGACCAATAGTAGAGATAATTAATTTTCACGCCTCTACTTGGTTGAACTTTTGCAGTTCCTTTAGGTGTAGAAGGTAAGGTAAAAATCTTAAAATTATCATCATAAATAATCTGTTTCTGAGGGCGATAACCACTTGAATTTAGCCCTGACATAAAAGTTTGACGTGGGCTTTGTCCTAATGTTGGATGTTCTCTGCAATCATAGAATTCGTAACAATATGAACAAAAGTTTTCGTAGAGTTGATCTAGTGTCCAAACAGCTTGATTTTTGGGATTATTTGATTTCGTGACTTGGCGGACATTCTTAGTAATTTGAGTGTTGCCTCTAAGATTATAAAAAAACTCTGTATTTGTAGTTCCAAAAATACGTTCAATAATTGAACCAAATCTGGCTTTCGCAGCTGGTCGCTGCTTTTTGGTACATTCAAAAGCCGCTAACAAGGTCTCAAAGTATGTACTACTAAATTCTGTCCCACCGTCAACAACTATTGTCTCTGGTAATTTCTCAAATCGCTGTACGCAGATTCTTAATACCATCATGCAACTACGGTAGCTTGGCTCGTCAAAAGTTAGGTAAACTGCGAGAATACGTCGGCTGTAAGCATCGATTAACAGAGTTGCCCAAGGTCTACCAAGAAGATAACCTGTTCGGGAGCATACTAACTCAATATCCAGTTGCGTATGGTCAATGTGTGCTATCTCAAATGGACGGTCGCCATGACATGGTGTGGTTAATTTCAACTCCCAATACAATAAAGATTGTTGATAAGCTGCTCTGTTTCCCTTACGTTTTTTTGTTTGCCTATAACCAGAACGATGTTGAATTCTAGAACAAAATGTAGCGTAGCTAGGCAGCTTATCTGTTAGACCTGCTTTCTCCCATTCTCTTGCTAGAATTCCATAAACAGCTAGTTTGCTTCTTTGTTGAAAAGTTTCATAATATTCTTCAATTATTTTGTCAATGAAATCTTGAGACGATTGAGAAATTCTGGGTAAGCGATTGCCTCTAGCATTAGAGTTATTTAGCAGCCCAATATAACCACATTTGTACGCCTTTTGTGCTGCTATAAACTTAGCCTTCCATCTGCGAATAGTACGTTGTGGAACAGTTTCTTTATCTCTATAACTGTCATTAAGATAAGGTTCAATTACTTCATATCTTCGGTTAGCTTCTGCCAAGTCTTCAGGACTAGCTCTCAAAAAACGCTCCATTGCTTTTGGAGACATTTTTACTTGATTATGAGTTTTAGGTTCCAGTTGATTGGGTTTAACATCTAAAATATTCAGAATCGTTCCATTATTCGGTTGCGATTTTATCATTTGTACATAAGCTACCGCGATTTCTTGGTCACGGAAAAGCTGTACTTTTTCTGGCTCTGCTAAGGGTGCGGCACTCAAATTAATGTAAATTTTTTTTGTAGCTATTAAAGCATTTATGTCATCAGGATTGCTCTGTTGAGTATGAATCATTTCCCAATAACTTATGCCCGGATTTAAGCTAATTAACTTCACCAAATTTTCAGCTATTTCTGGGTCAATTTGGTAATCTTCAGTAGTATAGGCTTTGAGAAATAGTCGATTTCTGTATTTAATCCAATCAATTTCTGTATCTAACCGAATTCGGTAATACAGTCCTAATTTTTCTGCATAAGCAACTGCTGGCAGGTTTAACCACTGCCCATCTTCTGAACGCATATAACGTTGTGATTGTTTAGCTGCTAATTTTTCTAATCTTGATTCTGGTTTCCACTCTTCAAAACCTGCACTCCGCTTCCGAATTACGAAAAAGTCTGGTATATGCGAAGCTTTGATTATTTCCCCACTGCTTGAGGGGAATTCTAGAGTAATTTGATATGCTTGGTCGTAGTATTCGAGTACATCTGCGTCTTCTTCGTACTCCTCTACACCTGGCAATTCAATTTTATGGGACTCAAATTGAATAGTTTTTCCCATTTTGCGACTGGCGTAGTCGCCCCGGACATTTATACCACTGCTTTTGACTCGCCGAATTGGTTCAGAGGCACGGATTTGGGAAATTAATTGCCTAGCCTCTTGTGGTAAATTTACGCCGCGACACCAATCATTAAACTCTTGGTCGCTCAACATATTGGCCCCCAAGCTTTTAAAGCCGCAACAAGCTCTTACCACAAATCTAGGCTTTCGCCAGTTAAACAGTCTTTTATTGATATAAATATTTATACTTACCAGTTCAGATGACTGCGGCCACTTTATGGTTTAAAAACGGCCACAATATCCTTTAAGTGACACAAATGGACTTACGACAGCTTGAATTTTTGGGGTTTTTAAGAGACAAACTTGCTACTTCAGGTATTTGAGGGTGCATAATCCCTTAACTTTCGGCACGTTTATGCTTGATTTTTAGACTTTCGGCAACTTTTTGGTTTCAAAGCCAAATTTTAAGGCTGCGATCGCCTACGGCGGGCGCTTGCGCCATCGCGGAACGTTAAATCAAGCCTTGGCGCTTATCCTTGTCACTTAAAGGATATTGTGGCCGTTTTTAAACCATAAAGTGGCCGCAGTCATCTGAACTGGTAAGTATAAATATTTATATCAATAAAAGACTGTTTAACTGGCGAAAGCCTAGATTTGTGGTAAGAGCTTGTTGCGGCTTTAAAAGCTTGGGGGCCAATATGTTGAGCGACCAAGAGTTTAATGATTGGTGTCGCGGCGTAAATTTACCACAAGAGGCTAGGCAATTAATTTCCCAAATCCGTGCCTCTGAACCAATTCGGCGAGTCAAAAGCAGTGGTATAAATGTCCGGGGCGACTACGCCAGTCGCAAAATGGGAAAAACTATTCAATTTGAGTCCCATAAAATTGAATTGCCAGGTGTAGAGGAGTACGAAGAAGACGCAGATGTACTCGAATACTACGACCAAGCATATCAAATTACTCTAGAATTCCCCTCAAGCAGTGGGGAAATAATCAAAGCTTCGCATATACCAGACTTTTTCGTAATTCGGAAGCGGAGTGCAGGTTTTGAAGAGTGGAAACCAGAATCAAGATTAGAAAAATTAGCAGCTAAACAATCACAACGTTATATGCGTTCAGAAGATGGGCAGTGGTTAAACCTGCCAGCAGTTGCTTATGCAGAAAAATTAGGACTGTATTACCGAATTCGGTTAGATACAGAAATTGATTGGATTAAATACAGAAATCGACTATTTCTCAAAGCCTATACTACTGAAGATTACCAAATTGACCCAGAAATAGCTGAAAATTTGGTGAAGTTAATTAGCTTAAATCCGGGCATAAGTTATTGGGAAATGATTCATACTCAACAGAGCAATCCTGATGACATAAATGCTTTAATAGCTACAAAAAAAATTTACATTAATTTGAGTGCCGCACCCTTAGCAGAGCCAGAAAAAGTACAGCTTTTCCGTGACCAAGAAATCGCGGTAGCTTATGTACAAATGATAAAATCGCAACCGAATAATGGAACGATTCTGAATATTTTAGATGTTAAACCCAATCAACTGGAACCTAAAACTCATAATCAAGTAAAAATGTCTCCAAAAGCAATGGAGCGTTTTTTGAGAGCTAGTCCTGAAGACTTGGCAGAAGCTAACCGAAGATATGAAGTAATTGAACCTTATCTTAATGACAGTTATAGAGATAAAGAAACTGTTCCACAACGTACTATTCGCAGATGGAAGGCTAAGTTTATAGCAGCACAAAAGGCGTACAAATGTGGTTATATTGGGCTGCTAAATAACTCTAATGCTAGAGGCAATCGCTTACCCAGAATTTCTCAATCGTCTCAAGATTTCATTGACAAAATAATTGAAGAATATTATGAAACTTTTCAACAAAGAAGCAAACTAGCTGTTTATGGAATTCTAGCAAGAGAATGGGAGAAAGCAGGTCTAACAGATAAGCTGCCTAGCTACGCTACATTTTGTTCTAGAATTCAACATCGTTCTGGTTATAGGCAAACAAAAAAACGTAAGGGAAACAGAGCAGCTTATCAACAATCTTTATTGTATTGGGAGTTGAAATTAACCACACCATGTCATGGCGACCGTCCATTTGAGATAGCACACATTGACCATACGCAACTGGATATTGAGTTAGTATGCTCCCGAACAGGTTATCTTCTTGGTAGACCTTGGGCAACTCTGTTAATCGATGCTTACAGCCGACGTATTCTCGCAGTTTACCTAACTTTTGACGAGCCAAGCTACCGTAGTTGCATGATGGTATTAAGAATCTGCGTACAGCGATTTGAGAAATTACCAGAGACAATAGTTGTTGACGGTGGGACAGAATTTAGTAGTACATACTTTGAGACCTTGTTAGCGGCTTTTGAATGTACCAAAAAGCAGCGACCAGCTGCGAAAGCCAGATTTGGTTCAATTATTGAACGTATTTTTGGAACTACAAATACAGAGTTTTTTTATAATCTTAGAGGCAACACTCAAATTACTAAGAATGTCCGCCAAGTCACGAAATCAAATAATCCCAAAAATCAAGCTGTTTGGACACTAGATCAACTCTACGAAAACTTTTGTTCATATTGTTACGAATTCTATGATTGCAGAGAACATCCAACATTAGGACAAAGCCCACGTCAAACTTTTATGTCAGGGCTAAATTCAAGTGGTTATCGCCCTCAGAAACAGATTATTTATGATGATAATTTTAAGATTTTTACCTTACCTTCTACACCTAAAGGAACTGCAAAAGTTCAACCAAGTAGAGGCGTGAAAATTAATTATCTCTACTATTGGTCAATTGATGATTCGTTCATAAGACCAGAAATTGAAGGAACTAATGTACCTATTCGTTACGACCCTTTTGATATGGGGACTGCTTATGCTTACGTTAAGGGACGTTGGATACGCTGTATTTCTGAACATTACAAATCCTTCCAAAATCGTTCCGAAAAAGAAGTGAACATAGCCAGCACACAATTACGTCGAAAAAGGCAGAAACACGCTCAAAGAATTACTCTATCTGCCCAAGAAAAAGCTACATATTTAGAAGGAACTGAAGCCCAAGAAACTTTGTTATTACAACGCTTACATGATTTAGCACAACAAGATATTTGGGTTTTAATTGAAAAAAGCTCAGTTATTGAAAGTAAATTAAGTAAACACAATTATTCAGCTAATGTTCAAGATGTAGATAAAAATATTTTGGCAGGTTCAGAAAGCATTAAAAAGCCAAAATCATCAGCAAAAAAATTAATAGATTTAACCAAAATAGAAGCTTACAATACAGAGGAGCTATGGTAAAAATTCAGTCGCACTCTTTTCCAGAAGAACTTCTCTTACAGCCGAACGAAATTAAAACTGATTATTTCAAAAGTATCACTATTCCACATCAAAGGCTCAAACAAGCCTTAGATACTTTATTAATTAATATTCTGGAGCCAGCTGACACTTTAGTATTTTTAGTTTTTGGTGTGACTGGTGTAGGAAAAACAACCTTACGCTTGCGTCTGGAAAATCTGCTAAATTACGAATTTCTCCCCTCATTACGCCAAAATCCTGGTCAAATTGCTGTTGCTGGTATTGAAGCTATTCCAACAGAACAAGGAAAGTTTAGCTATAAAGATTATTACACTCGCGCCCTAGAATCCCTTCAGGAAGTTTTGATTGAATACAAAATTGATTATGAAATTCCTCACGGTGAGGTAAAGGATTTGGGGTTGCTAAATCGGGCTTACCGCCAAGATTCGCCCGCATTACGCCGAGCAATGGAAAAAGCATTTCGTTATCGTCAGGTAAAAGCTTTTACTGTAGACGAGGCACAGCATTTATTTATGATGGCAGGCGGACACCAGATGTTACAGCAAATGAACTGGATTAAGTCTATTGCTAATCTTACTGGTACAGTACATATTTTATTTGGAACTTATGAACTGCTTAACTGTCCTACCTTGAATGGGCAAATAGGGCGGCGTAGCGAAGATATTCACCTGTTACCTTACCAAGCTGATAACCCAGAAGATATTGCTGAATTTATTAGAGTAATTAGAACTTTTCAACGCCACATTCCGCTTGTACAAGAACCAAAATTAGAACAACACTATGAGTATCTTTTTTCTGGCTCAGTTGGTTGTGTGGGGCTATTGAAGAATTGGTTAACTCGTTCTTTGAGAGTTGCCTATTCTGAAGAAGCTCGGACTCTTAATAGCAAACATCTTAAATTAGGTGCTTTTTCTGCATCTCGTATCAACAAAATTAAGGAAGAAGCACAACAGGGATTTAAACGCTTTCAAGAAGAATCCAGTTTTTTTGAGCGGCAATATTCAACAGAACATGGAATAAAAATGCCAGCCAAAAATTCCCTACTCAAAAAAGGTCGTGTTGGACAAAGAAAACCTAAAAGAGATGATGTAGGGGTAAATTCAGATGATGACTAACATGGCGGTTAACGATGAATTGTGGCTCAAAGACCCAGAATTTACTCCCAGTCCTAGCCGGTTGTTTCATCTGGAACCGATTGGACTTGGTACTTGTTATGTTGAAAGTCTGACTAGCTATGTTGCTCGTCTAGCCGCAGCTCATAGCGTATTGCCTGGAACTTTATTGGCTAGAGAGATAAAACCAATAGTTGGGCATAACCATACTACCAATCCCTTGAATTCTAAAAGTATCGTAAGTTTGTATGGACAAGCTTCTGTAAAAGCTTTAAACGGAACACAAATTGGAGCTAAACAACTGGTTTTTGCTCTAGAAATATTGACAAAACGTACTGACTTACAGTTTTTGACAATGCTACCTTGGGCAAAAGTCTTCCCAGTTTTGGGATTGCTCAAGCATTCTCATGCTTGGTGTCCTTATTGCTATCAAGACTGGTTAAATAATCAACAAGTCATTTATTCACCTCTGCTGTGGGCTTTGAAACCAGCTAACATTTGTCCCATCCATTATCGATTTTTAGAATCAAAATGTCCTCACTGTGACCTTGAATTTTTACACCTGTGGCATAACTCACGACCTGGATTTTGTCTGAAATGTGGTGGTTGGTTGGGGATGAACTATGAAGTATCTTTGCCAGATAAGAGATTGTTCGAGGAGATACCCAATTTACAGCAAGAGATTTGGATAGTTAAGACTTTAGGAGATTTAATTGCTCAAGCTCCTGAATTTCCTTGTCCACCTCCAAGAGAGACTATTAAAACAATCCTAGAAGCTTACGTCTATCAATATACTCAAGGTAATGTTTCCGCTTTTGGTCGTTGGCTTGGGTTATCGAGATATGAAATTCTACATTGGTATTCAGGTGTAGCCATCCCAAATTTAGATAAACTTTTGAAAATCTGCTACGCCTTATCAACTAATCTTGTCGATTTTCTTCAACTTAAAATACTACCTCTTACTCTTAAGCAGCTAGTTTCTCTACCTGCTCCTAAACAGAAAAAATTATCATCACAGTCTGCTTTAGTTACTTCAAATAGTAGTCCTAAGTGCGAACGAGTTATTCAGGCGATGCAACTAGCTCAAGAAGAAGAACCACCTCCTTCTTTAACTCAATTAGCTGTTCGTTTAGGATTCAAAACTCCTAGTAGTTTAACTGCTTGCTCAAAATCTTTATCAGCATCTTTGGCTACTAGATATAGTGAATATCAACAGCAGCTAAGATTTTTACACATCAGAGACATACTTGAATTAGCTTTGTTTAGCGACGAGTATCCACCACCTTCTCTAAGAAAAATAGCTAAGAGAACTGGTATTGGTTTGGCTACTTTCTACCACTATTGCCCTATTGTGTGCCATGCTATTTCTTTACGCTATAAAGATTACCGCAAATTCGTCCATAAACTAGCTATTGAGCAAGGCTGTCGAGAAGTACGCCAACTCGCTTCAGTACTTCATGCACAAGGCATTACCCCTACTGCTAAAAATCTCAGAAAATTTATGCCTCATCCCTCTTTGCTGTGGCAGGCTGAGGTAATTGATGTTTTAAGGCAGATAAGACTGGATCTTTCACAGTAAATCTTATTTATTCGCCTTTCTCTAAGGTTTTACTACTGCGGCCACTTTATGCTTTAAAAACGGCCACAATATCCTTTAAGTGACAATTTGAAACCATAAACGTGCCACCCCGGCAAACTTATGCTTACAGTCACATTTAGAGACGTTGCATTGCAACGTCTGTTCATTTTCACCAGATGTATATTGTAAAGACGGCGATTTATCGCGTCTCTCTAACCATCTAATTCTTCATCACTGCATCCAAAAGCACATTGGCATCAAAGCGGACTACATCGGTGCAAGGTAGCCCGGTTTCTGCTGTTATTTGAGCGATGCTTTCCTCAGCTGCAGATTCATCTAAATGTGCTGTGTTAAGCGCTATACCCACTACAGGCACACTTGCAAAAGCGCCACCTGCACTAGCAACGGTTTCATAAAGACGAATTACCTCTGGTAAAGGTGGAATTATTACATGGGGATGATTGCGGACATGAACTTGTCCCGCCCGATGGACTAACACCAGTTGAGTTGGTTGGGAACCACGAATCAGGGGTAGAGTTGCCGTTGAACCAGGGTGTAGCAGTGAACCTTGTCCTTCAATGTGCAAGATGTCATAGTTTTTGCCGTAGCGCATGACTACTTGTTCCACAGCACCAGCAGCAAAGTCTACCCGCACGGCATCTAAAGCCACACCATCACCTTCTAACATCACCCCAGTTTGACCTGTGGCGAGAAATTTAGAACGCCAGCCCCGCAGTTTTGATGCCCAATGTAACTGTAGGCTAGTTGACATTTTACCGATCGCCATATCGGTTCCCACTGTCAATACCCGCCGACACGGAAGCGTGCGGGCTATTCCACTAGCAACACTTATATTAGGCGGCTCTTTGCGAACATCCCAAATTAGTTGCCCTGGTTTGAGCAGTGCATTTAAGTCCGGTATATTTGCCATTGGTGTATGCAAACCATTCACCAAAGACATCCCAGCTTCTAGAGCGTCTTTGATTTCTAGCCAGTAATCATCTGGGATGGCACCACCACTTGGAGCAATGCCTATTACCAAAACTTCTGGCTTGTACTGTAGGGCTGCGGCTACCGATGCCACAATTGGAACATCACGCTTGATACCTGTTAATTCTGTCAGAGATTTGCCAGCACATTCGCGATCGATGACGGCTACAATTGGTGCTTCGCTGTAACGTAAAATTGCGAGTCCTGTTTTGCCGTGAGCCCCAGTAGTTCCCTCATGAAGTAAGATAGCTACTCGTTGATTAAGTGGTAGACGCACTGTGTTTTACCCCCAAACCTGGTAAATCGTTTAGCAAAACTCTACCTTCTTTTAGCAATGCACCCGTAAAGGGATCATCGATTAAGTTGAGGTGACTGTCTAAATCTAAATAATCAGCTAGTGGCGCTAGCTGTAATGCTGCTGTATTAGCTAGGGAACTATCAGAATAGCAACCGAACATTACTTGCAACCGATATGCTCGCGCTGTATGTACCATTCGCATCGCTTCTGTTAGTCCCCCTGATTTCATCAGTTTGATATTAATACCATCCACGTGATTTGCCAAATCGGGAATATCAGAGCTTGTGAAGCAACTTTCATCAATAAAGATGGGTAGGGGAGAGTGTTCTTTGAGTTTTGCTAAACTTTTTTCCTCGCCCCGTGGCAATGGCTGTTCTACATACTTTATACCCAATTCAGCTAGCCAATTGCACATTGCGATCGCATCTTCTAAACTCCAACCCCCGTTAGCATCAACGAAAAACTCTGGTTCTGGTGCTTCTTCTCGCACCGCTAAGAGCATTTTTTTATCTGCATCTATGCCATCTGGACTACCTAACTTCACCTTGAAAAGGCGGACATCGGTAAATTGTAACCAGTCTCGCGCTCTGGCTCTAGCACCTTCAGGCGAATTGATCCCAATTGTGACTGAAGTTGGGACTATTTGATTGCGATCGAGTCCCCAAAGTTGCCATAAAGGTAATCCTACGCGCTTACCTAACCAGTCGTGCATTGCCATATCCAAGGCTGCTCTAGCAGCAGAAGGAACCTGGTTTTGTGTTAAAACTTGCTCAATTTGCTGTCGTTGTAAAGGGCTGAATGTTTGTAACAGTGGCACAACTTGCTCTAAAGCATTTTTGATTGTATCAGTTGATTGCCGATGATTACCCACACCAAACGGCGACGCTTCTCCCCAACCTTCGATCCCATCATGTGAAATCTTCACCCATACATTCGTTGTCTGTGCCGTTGTACCTCTACTAATGGTCAATGGAAATCTTTTATTTACCGTAAATAAATTTACATTTATTTGCATACTAATTCTGCATATTATGTTATTGCAAAAGCAAGTGTAAGTTCAAAGTTTAGATTATCGGATGTATCTGTTATACTTTTTTACATTCATAGCTTAGTTACTAAAGTTTTTATACATAATTTTATTTTTACTTGATTTATGAGCAACTTAAAAAAATGGAAAACTTTAAAATCAAAAATGGTTTTAGATAACCCCTGGTGTCAGGTCAGATAAGATGAAATAGAATTGCCCAATGGGAAAATTATAGATGATTATTTTGTCAGTATTAAGCCTGATGTTGCGATGGTTTTACCTATCACTACTAATAGACAAATTATTTTTGTCCGCCAATATAGACACGCAGTGGGTGAATTTTTCTTAGAACTACCAGCAGGAAATTTCGATCCTACAACAGAGAGTGCAGAAGTGGCAGCAATTAGAGAATTTACAGAAGAAACTGGTTATATATCCCAAGAATTTAGAAAAATCGGAACTTTATACGATAAGCCGAGTAAAGATACTAATCAAATACATTTATTTCTAGCAGAGAATGTTAGCAAAATTGGAGAGCAACAACTGGATATTACCGAAGAGATTGAAGTTGTATTTATCCCTGTAGAATCAGTTTTAGATAAAATTGCCCAAGGTGAAATTTCTGTTGCAGGAACCGTTGCGGCTCTTTTTTTAGGTTTGAAACTTCTCACTTATTAATAATCCAAGGGTTAATTATGTTTGTTTTTATAGTAACTTATGATAATTTCCTCAAACTTCGTCCAAGTAAGTTAGCGGAACTAGCTGAAGATGAAAAAATTCTGATTCCAGTCAAAAGGGTCTTACAGATTATTTCTTATACTGAAGAGAAAGAATATTACAGAATTATCTTGAAAAACTCTATCAATGGCAAAGATACATGGTTTGTCCGTAAGGAGCATATTGAGATATCTGATTATCTAACTTATTATTATGAGAATGCTTATATCGGCTCTACTGTTGCAGTTAATAATATCGAGTCTTATGCTAATTTTCGTTCTTCGGATTTTGGCGGTATCGAGGTTGAAGAAGAAGTTATTAAACAGTTAAAAGTGCAGCTACAAGAAACTCCAACTATTCAAGAACGATCTTTACAACCTGCCGATATAACTAAAGATTTGGTCGATTGTAGTGTGTTCAGTCCTGCTTCTGTAACTCCAAACGATATGTTTCTCGTCCAAGTCTTTGTTCATCTTCCTGAACAAGTTGAATCTGCCAAACAGAATGCTCAACAATTTGATCCTGAAGCTAAACAGTTAGGTGTGAGAAGTTTAGGAGTACCTATTAAACGGGGAAGTGAACTCACTTTTAACTTGTCAATTCCAAAACTAGAAGTGGACGATCCGATTCAAAATTTGAGTTGGAATGGTAGAGCAGATTCTATTCAATTTGGAGTAACGGTTCCTGCTGATATAACTCAGAAAACAGTCATTGGAATTGTTACTGCCAGCCAAAACACAATTCCTCTCGGTCATCTAAAATTCAAATTATCGATTATTCCGTCTGCGTCTTCTACATCAAAAGAGCCTCAATTAGTAGGAGAAGTTGCTCGACATTATACAAAAGCATTCGTCTCTTATTCTTCTAAAGATCGGACAGAAGTTCTTAAAAGGGTACAGGGACTTGCTGTAAGTGGCATTACAGTTTTTCAAGATATCCTTAATTTAGAACCTGGCGATCGCTGGGAGCAAGAACTTTATCGCAACATTGATGAGTGCGATCTCTTCTTACTATTTTGGTCTACTGCTGCGAAAGAATCGCCGTGGGTGCTTAAAGAAGTCTTGTATGCTCTTGAGCGACAAGGATCTGATGGATTACGTTCCCCCGAAATTATTCCTGTAATCATAGAAGGCCCACCACTTGTTCCTCCACCTCCTGAATTGCAGGATCTCCATTTTAATGACAAACTTCTTTACTTAATGGCGACATCTAAATAGCAGATGGCGAGCCAATTTGACTATCACGCCAGCCACCTAATTTTTTTATCTTGCCCATTGCTGCAAGATATAAGTATAAAAAGCGTCTTTATCTACTTTATCCATCGCATAAATTTTCCGACCGCCAGAAACTACTTTAGTCCGCCCCTGGCTGACTCCAGTAGTGATAATTTCTGTTTCCCATTCGCGCAATTGATAAAATTCTGGGTGTCCCAAATAAGCTGTGGCCAGCACATCCCAAAAATAATAATCTTGGGGAATAACTAGCGCATAACATTGTCCGGCTAAATCAGAGATGGGATAGTGGCGTTGTCGCCCCATTTTTTGCACTAATTCTGATGTGACTGGAACATTATTAGTTAAATCCAAAGGACACATAATAATTTCAATTTTGGTTTCCCATACCCGCGCTGCTGAAACCGCGTCCCAATAAACATTCCATTCGGCAGAACCATCTTGTCCAGGTTCTAAACTTTTTTCTACATTGCCACCGACATTCAAAGCACCTCCCATCCACACAATTTTGTGAATTTTGGCTTCAATATCCGGTGCTTTGTCTAAAGCTACTGCAACGGTGGTCAACGGCCCAGTTACCATCAACGTTACGGGGTCTGATGCCTCACGCAACACCTTAATCATGAAATCTTGACCTGTTTCGGCAACTAGAGGCGTAGTAATGGTTTCCCTTTGATTGAGAATGGGGAGATGGTCAACGATAAAGGAATCACGGCGATAGAGAGTAGGAAATGGATTGATGCCGCGCACAGTGCTTTCTGCAACCGAGATATGAGAAAATCCCATCAAATCGAGAATTTTACGTGTGGCGCTAACAGCCGGTTGGATGTAGCAATCTGCTGGAGTGATGACAACACCAAGGAGTTCGATACGATCCATCGTCAACAGCAGCATAGTTGCCAGATAGTCATCTACACCGCCATCGTGATCCATTAATACAAGTTGTTTTGACATAAAAGGAGATATTAATATGGATGAGTTTATGGAAGCTGCGATTCAAGAAGCAAAACAAGGCAGAGAAGAAGGTGGAATTCCCATTGGTTCGGTTCTCGTCAAGGATGGCAAAATTCTCGGCAGAGGACACAATAAACGTGTACAAGATGGCGATCCTGTCACGCACGCGGAAATCGATTGTCTCCGCAATGCTGGAAGAGTTGGCAGCTACAGAGGCACTACACTCTATTCAACTTTAATGCCGTGTTACCTGTGCGCTGGGGCTGTGGTGCAATTTGGTATTAAAAAAGTCATCGTCGGAGAATCCCAAACTTTTCCTGGTGCTAAAGAATTTATGGTATCTCACGGTGTGGAAGTAATCGATCTTAATCTTGACGATTGCGAACAAATGATGAGTGAGTTTATTGAAACGAATCCCGAACTTTGGAATGAAGATATCGGTAATTAGAGACGCGATTAATCTCGTCTGTACAAGAGTTTGGAGTAGCCCGCGTCTCGGTTACTTTTGATAGGAGAATTATGGCAGAAGCGATGGCTTAACCGCCCCCCGGAGGCGATCGCTATCTAAAAGAAATACAACAGAATAAGCTACTCGACTGCCAAGCATTCAGCCCAGACAAAAAAAGTTACCTTCACACGGATACTCATCACTCCTAACGCAGCAAAAGTGTGCTGTTATTATCAATCAGTGTAAGAGTTCCACCAGTGGACATACCTGGGTTGGACTGTGCTGATGCATTATAAGTCTCAATATAGCGACGCACTTCTAATGGAAAGTGGGGATAGTCTAATACTGCATCTCCATCAGCGATAGTTGCCCAGAAGTCTCGCAAACTAGGAGCTAATCTTTTCGCCTGTGATAGTGGTAAGTTTAATGGAGAGTGAGTTAGTAACTTGACTAAAAAGGGAAAAGAGCGATCGCCCATCCACTGCCGCGATGACTCTTGCAAGTCTGGAAAATCAGGCACTGACTCTACCCGATGGGATAAAATTTGCAAAGATTCTTTACCTTGGTTATCCCGATGAAACTCTAGCACCCGATAAGGGTGAGGATAGCTCACTAAAGAACCAGTGGTAATATCATATACTCCATCTGAGTAAGCAATATCCTGAACATGCAAATGCCCTGTGAATACTAGCTTGACTCCGTAGCGCCTCAGCAATTGCAACAGTTCTGCTGAATTGGACAACATGTAGCGATTTGCCAGTGGATGGTTCGATTGATTGGGTAAATGTTCCACCACATTATGATGCACCATCACCAAAACTAATTCATCAACAGATGCCGCCAGCACCTCTTCTAACCACCGTAGCTGTTTGGCATCCAAACACCCTACCTGCTCCCCCTCGTCATTAAAGTAGTTAGAATTCAATCCAATCAGCTTGACTCCAGGTAGCAATTGACGAATGTAGTAAATCTGCTGCGGATCTTCATAGCCAAACTTCGTGTAATAGTGGGGAAAATCCGCGAAAGCAATTGATTGCTGATCTGCCAACAGCACAGGAACGTCATGATTACCAGGAACAACATAGACGGGAAAAGGTAGCTGGGCTAAACATTGTTGTAACCAGGCATGGTTTTCTGGTTCGCCGTGCTGGGTTAAATCTCCTGGCAACAATAAGAAATCTAAATCTAGTTGTGTTAGATGTTCTAGTACACTTTGAAACGCCGAGATACTGACTTCTACCAGATGAAAACGGCTAGGATGATCCCAGATTGTGTGGGGAAGCGCCACGTGTAAGTCGCTAACTACCGCAAAGCGAAAATTGAGAGTCATTGATTTATGAAAATGTTAAAAGCAGAGGTTAAAACAAGTCTTTTTCCAAAAGTATAACGCTTGGTTTGTTTCGCTGCTCAGGAGTGCATTTACTTAATATTTGTATACATTAAGCATCGATTACACGCTATGGTGACAATTAATTTCGAGGCTGAATATAACCATTAATCTGCAAAAACATTGGAGATTTGATCTAAAGATTTAATAATCAACAGATTTAATAATCAACGTTCAAGTAACCGGGCGATCGCTTCTATCTGCACGCAAACAATTCAATAGTCTCTAAGCGTAGCCCTTCTCTACGAGAAGCTGCGCCCTAAACGTAGCTATGCCGCAGGCTTTACGGCTGCGCTCAGGAACCACTCGTCGTAGACATCGCTTTCTTTGTTGGTTTCTCTGCTACTCCCCTTTTCGGTAAAATAACTTAGCAGATCGCTAAGGAACAGGTTCAGGATCATGGCTCAAGCTAGTATTGGGATTATTGGTGGCAGTGGTCTGTATAAAATGGACGCGCTCAAAGATGTAGAAGAGGTGCATATCCAAACCCCCTTTGGTTCACCATCTGATGCTTTGATTCTGGGAACATTGGATGGTACACGGGTAGCTTTTTTGGCGCGTCATGGCCGCAATCACACGCTGTTACCCTCTGAGTTACCGTTTCGCGCTAATATCTATGCGATGAAGCAATTGGGTGTGAAGTATTTAATTTCAGCTAGTGCTGTGGGTTCCTTGAAGGAAGAGGCGAAACCATTGGATATGGTGGTGCCAGATCAGTTTATTGACAGAACCAAAAATCGGATTTCCACGTTTTTCGGTGAGGGAATTGTGGCTCATATTGCCTTTGGCGATCCGATTTGTAAGAACTTGGCTGCTGTGTTGGCAGATGCGATCGCATCTCTCAATTTACCAGATGTTACTCTGCATCGCAGCGGTACTTATGTGTGCATGGAAGGGCCAGCTTTTTCCACTAAGGCAGAATCGAATCTTTACCGCAGTTGGGGCGCAACTATCATTGGGATGACGAATTTACCAGAGGCGAAGTTGGCAAGGGAAGCGGAAATTGCATACTCAACCTTAGCGCTGGTGACAGATTATGATTGTTGGCATCCAGACCATGACAGTGTGACGGTGGAATTGGTGATTGGCAATTTGCTGCGGAATGCTGTGAATGCTCAAAAGGTGATTCAAGAAACTGTGCGGCGCTTGAGTGAAAATCCGCCAACCAGTGAGGCGCATTCGGCGTTGCAGTATGCGATTTTGACTCAATTGGATAAAGCACCAGCCGCAACGAAGGAAAAGTTAGGGTTATTGTTGCAGAAGTATTTGTAATATTGGTGGTGAATTAGCGATCGCTTTATCCTAAGTTCAGGTGTAGGCTAGCCCGTCGTAGACATCGCTCATTACTAAAATCTCTTTGTGACAGACAATACCTCGCTGATATAATACCTGTCTATGTTTGATAATGTCTGTCGCTTTTTAGCAGAGTCATTTTCAGCCGATTTCGCTACTTGGTTACTTGGCGAATCTATTTCACTCACCCAACTCAGTCCATCAGAATTATCCCTCGAACCAATTCGAGCAGATGCGTTAATTCTGTTACAGTCAGATGAAATTGTCCTGCATATCGAATTCCAGACCGAAGCAAAAGCCGAAATTCCCTTTCGGATGACTGATTATCGGTTAAGAGTGTATCGAAAATTTCTCCGAAAGCGGATGTATCAAGTTGTCATTTACCTGCAACCCACCGCATCCGAATTAGTCCAGCAAACAGCTTTTGTTTTAGAAAATACCCGTCATGAATTTGGAGTTATTCGTCTTTGGGAACAACCCAGCGAGATATTTTTAAATACTCCTGGTTTGTTACCGTTTGCAACCCTCAGTCAAACTAAGGATAAAACGCGAACATTACAACAGGTT
Source organism: Nostoc punctiforme PCC 73102 (assembly GCF_000020025.1). Taxonomy (GTDB): domain Bacteria; phylum Cyanobacteriota; class Cyanobacteriia; order Cyanobacteriales; family Nostocaceae; genus Nostoc; species Nostoc punctiforme. Next base: position 8,204,975 of record NC_010628.1, read on the forward strand.
GCAGAAGCTATTGAGCAAATAAACGATACTCGAACACAAAGTAATATTGCTGCTTCAACGGCAATATTAGCTGGGTTAGTATTAAACAAGGAACTGATTAAAAATTTATTACGGAGTGATGCTATGCGCGAGTCTGTAATTTATCAGGATATCCAGCAGGAAAAAGCTTTATCGATTATTATACGACAACTTTGTCGAAAGGTTGGAACTGTACCACCTGCACAGCTATTGAAAATACAAGCTTTGGACTCAACACAGTTGGATGATTTAGCTGAGGCTTTACTTGATTTTTCGGATTTAACCGATTTAGAAGCTTGGTTAGCGCAAAATCAAGGTTAGTGATGCAAGAGCGATCGCACTTCCTCAGATTACAGTAACAGCGATCGCACTTTCTCAAATTACAGCAAAAGCGATCGCATTTTCTGAGATTACAGTAATAGCGATCGCACTTTCTCAAATTACAGTAATAGCGATCGCATTTTCTGAGATTACAGTAATAGCGATCGCACTTCCTCAGATTACAATAACAGCGATCGCACTTTCTCAAATTACAGCAAAAGCGATCGCTACAACGGGCTACGTCTACGCACCATCAGATTTTTCAGTGGCGTACCATTATTATAAAATCATATAAGTGATAACACGTAAACATATAAGCGTTTCATCAACAAACTCATGCGTTTCATCAACAAAGGCATGCGTTTCATCAACAAACTCATGCGTTTCATCAACAAACTCATGCGTTTCATCAACAAAGGCATGCGTTTCATCAACAAAAGCATGAGTTTCATCAACAAAAGCATGAGTTTCATCAACAAAGGCATAAATTTCGTTATGAAGCTTTGCTTGTTCGTGGTGTCTGGCAGATTTATTCTAAGTTGGGGCTGCTCATTATAGAAATCTCTCCGCGTACCCTAATCAAAAGACCTCTCCCTGCTTTTACTACACAAAATTATCCCTCTCCGACTCGCAGAGAAACTTGAACTTTAGTTCAAGGTAGGGAGAGGTCTATCACCTGCGTGTGCCAATATCATCACATAAATGCTTATCGTCCTTGCTCACATTGGGGTTATTTTGCAAATAATCGCGCACCCAAGTACAACCCTTAACCATTAAATCATCCAAATTGAGATTCCACAGTTTCACCGTCTTGTCAGAACTTGCAGAGGCAATGGTTTGACCGTCGGGGCTAAATGCCACGCCCCAAACCGAACTGCTATGACCAGTGAGAGTTTGTAAGAGTTGCCCGTTGCGATTCCACAGCTTCACCGTCTTGTCATCACTTGCAGAGGCAATGGTTTGACCGTCGGGGCTAAATGCCACGCCCCTAACCGAACTGCTATGACCAGTGAGAGTTTGTAAGAGTTGCCCGTTGCGATTCCACAGCTTCACCGTCTTGTCATCACTTGCAGAGGCAATGGTTTGACCGTCGGGGCTAAATGCCACGCCCCTAACCGAACTGCTATGACCAGTGAGAGTTTGTAAGAGTTGCCCGTTGCGATTCCACAGCTTCACCGTCTTGTCATCACTTGCAGAGGCAATGGTTTGATCGTCGGGGCTAAATGCCACGCCCCAAACCGAACTGCTATGACCAGTGAGAGTTTGTAAGAGTTGCCCGTTGCGATTCCACAGCTTCACCGTCTTGTCATCACTTGCAGAGGCAATGGTTTGACCGTCGGGGCTAAATGCCACGCCCCTAACCGAACTGCTATGACCAGTGAGAGTTTGTAAGAGTTGCCCGTTGCGATTCCACAGCTTCACCGTCTTGTCATCACTTGCAGAGGCAATGGTTTGACCGTCGGGGCTAAATGCCACGCCCCAAACCGAACTGCTATGACCAGTGAGAGTTTGTAAGAGTTGCCCGTTGCGATTCCACAGCTTCACCGTCTTGTCATCACTTGCAGAGGCAATGGTTTGACCGTCGGGGCTAAATGCCACGCCCCAAACCGAACTGCTATGACCAGTGAGAGTTTGTAAGAGTTGCCCGTTGCGATTCCACAGCTTCACCGTCTTGTCATCACTTGCAGAGGCAATGGTTTGACCGTCGGGCCTAAATGCCACGCCATTAACCGAACTGCTATGACCAGTGAGAGTTTGTAAGAGTTGCCCGTTGCGATTCCACAGCTTCACCGTCTTGTCATCACTTGCAGAGGCAATGGTTTGACCGTCGGGGCTAAATGCCACGCCCCTAACCGAACTGCTATGACCAGTGAGAGTTTGTAAGAGTTGCCCGTTGCGATTCCACAGCTTCACCGTCTTGTCATCACTTGCAGAGGCAATGGTTTGACCGTCGGGGCTAAATGCCACGCCCCAAACCGAACTGCTATGACCAGTGAGAGTTTGTAAGAGTTGCCCGTTGCGATTCCACAGCTTCACCGTCTTGTCATCACTTGCAGAGGCAATGGTTTGACCGTCGGGGCTAAATGCCACGCCCCAAACCGAACTGCTATGACCAGTGAGAGTTTGTAAGAGTTGCCCGTTGCGATTCCACAGCTTCACCGTCTTGTCATCACTTGCAGAGGCAATGGTTTGACCGTCGGGGCTAAATGCCACGCCCCTAACCGAACTGCTATGACCAGTGAGAGTTTGTAAGAGTTGCCCGTTGCGATTCCACAGCTTCACCGTCTTGTCATCACTTGCAGAGGCAATGGTTTGACCGTCGGGGCTAAATGCCACGCCCCAAACCGAACTGCTATGACCAGTGAGAGTTTGTAAGAGTTGCCCGTTGCGATTCCACAGCTTCACCGTCTTGTCATCACTTGCAGAGGCAATGGTTTGACCGTCGGGGCTAAATGCCACGCCCCTAACCGAACTGCTATGAGCTTCTAATCGGTTACGTTCTTTGACTCCATAAATTACTTGCTGGAGTGTGGCTACTGCCAAAACGCGGGTATTTGGTTCTACCTTTTTATTTGGTGTTTTGAGTCGTTTTCCTACCTTCAAACCTTCTATTAAAGCATCAAGTTCAAAATTTGATGCCATCAGGTTTTGTGATTTCAGGCTATTGGCAAGAATTTCGGCATTTATCCGGCGTTTATCTGCATCGGCTTTGGCGGCAATTGCTTGCTGTTCTTGTTTCTGGGCAATGTTTCGCTGTTTTTCAGCGTCTGCCTGTCTATCCTTTGCTAATTGTTCAGCCGCTTTTGTTTGCTTAAGGGCTTTTTCTAAGTCTATTCCTCGTTTTTCTGCTAATTCCTGTGCCGACTTGGCTTGTGCCTCACCTGTTTCAGCCCTTTGACGCTGCTTGTCTGCCTCCCGGTGTTGTTCCTCTGCTTTTTGCTGCTGGTTCTGAGCATTTTTTGTTTGACGGTCTGCTTCTTGCCGCTGTGTTTGTTCTCTTTTTAGGGCATCTTGAGCAATTAAACGTTGCTCTTTTTCACTGTCACGGGCTTTTTGGGCAATCAGATTTTGCTTGTAAATATACCAAGCGACTCCCGTCGATAATGTCGAAAATACAATCATTACAATCACATAAGGCAGTGCAGGTTTAAGCTGTTCCCATCTATCCCGCAAGTTAAACGGCAAATGTTTATTAATCCACTTATAATCAAAGACTTGCCGATAAACTTCATTCCGCACCCGCAAAACATTATTCTCCCGCCGCACCACCCCTGAAAGCTTTAAGTGAGATTTAGCTAAAGACTGTTCTTCATCCACAACCGCCCGCTTACCCCAGCGAATCTCGCGGTAAATAGTCAAAACCTCCGGGTCTGGTGAGCGTTTGGTGAGCATATCGCGGACAAACTGCAAGTTATTGTCTTGTTCGCTCATTGCGCCAAAAAATGTGCTGCTAACTATGCTGTCTATATCGGCAGAGGATAAGACTCGATCCCCCCTAACCCCCCTTAAGAAGGGGGGAACAATAGAACTGTTGCTAACGGGGGCTGTGGGAATCTCCAAATCTGGAAGTTCATTGCCCCCCTTTTTAAGGGGGGTTGGGGGGATCAAAACCAAGGCATCACAGAGACGCTGCGTTAAATAAGGATGTCCCCCCGTCCACTTCAACACCTGGCGTAATACCTGCTTAGACTCATCGCTGGGTAATCCCAATCCCTCAGCGAAGGGTAAGGCTTCCTCAAAGGTAAAATCAGTTAAATCCACACGCTGTCCAATATTAAACGGTGTGCGCTTGGCATCGCTGATTAAATCGCCGGGAGTCGCTACCCCCATTAAAACAAAAGAAAGCCGCCCAAACTCAGGATTAGTCGCACGGGCAACATAGAGATAACGAATTGCGATAAAAAAATCATCGGTAAAATCCAGGCTGAGGGTAGAGTCAATTTCATCCACAAAAATCACCACTTGCCCTTCAACCTCAGCCAGCAAAACCTTCTCAAAAAACTGTGTCAGCCGTTGCGATACTCCCAGATGCTCGTGTTCTTGCCACCAACTCACCACATCTGTATCAAACATAAGTTGGTCATCCAGTTTGACCAAAAAGCCAAAATACCACTGTTCGGCTGTGACACTTGCCCCCAATTCCTGAAGGTCAACAATTACTGAGCTAATCCCCTCTTCCCTTAATGTGTCTGCCGTGCGTACCATCAGGCTAGACTTACCCATTTGGCGCGGCGTTAGCACATAGGCGAATATTGCTGACCGACATAAACCAAGCAATTCCTCATCAGCTTGACGGGGAATGTAAATCCCACTGCCAGCCTGTACAGTCCCCCCCACGGTGTAAATGCTTGGATTACCCACGTAGATGCTCCCGGAAATAATCGGTATAAAGTTGACAACGAGGAAACACTACACGCCCTTCCCGGCGCACCAAACCCGCACCCCGCAACCGGAAAAAGATGCGCTCATCTTCACAGGTGTTCTGGTGAATTACTTGGAACATACCTTGAACCAACTCCTGTTTGTTATGCAGCCGGAAGAGGTGGTTACGCAAATGATTGCCAAAGGGGCCATCCTCTGCGATCGCATTGGCAAATAATTCGGTAGGATAGAGGCGATCGCTAGCAACTGAGTAAAGTGCAAGGCGTACTAAGTAAGGATGTCCACCTAGCAACGCTATTAATTGCTTTTCTTCGCTGGCATTGAAGGGTGAACCATGACGGCGGTTTAAATCAGCAACCTGTGCTGCTGTAAAATCTTCTAAATCAATTACTAGCCCAACATTAAAGGGGGATTGGTTGAGATTATCAATTAGCTGGTAGGGTTCGGTGGAAGTAACCAGCGCTAAATCCAGTTGCTTCCAGATGGGATTAGTGGCGCGGCTATTGTGCCAGCTTCGCAGCATTCCAAAGAAATCAGAGCGAAAATCAGTATCAAAGACCCTTTCAACTTCATCCATCGCTAAGACAATGGGGTTGCCAAACTCTTTGAGCAAATAGCGGCCGACGTAGCGAGTGCAACGCTGACTATTGCCCAAAGGCATATTCCAATACTCATCAACTTTATCTGTCATTTCCAGTTCATCAGTTAACCAAGTACAGAACTGGCGAAAGAAAAGGTCAGCATTAGTTAAGGCAGCTTTGTCAAACAATTGAAAATCCAGCAAAGCAACCCGCTTACCTGCATTCACAGCAGTATTAATTGTGCGGATTAACAGGGAACTTTTGCCCATTTGCCGGGGGCCTTTAATTGTAATTGTCACACCCTGCCGCTCAATAGTCTCTAAAGTAAGGGCATCAGATGAGCGTTCCACGTAAAAAGCGGATTGCGATTCCATTGTTCCTTCGGGCATTTCCAGGGAGACAGGCTGTGCTGAAGGAAAGGGACGGGGTAGGAGTGACGGCTGACTCTTCTGGATTAAGTCTGCTTTTGATTTTTCTTCACTGATAGCTAATGCACCGCCATAGACAGCCTGCAACAACTCTGCAATTAGTCGCGGCGTATCTTCTGCATCTTTCCAGAATGCCCAGTTAATCCCATTTAAGTAAGCACTCAAGGGATACAGGAACGGTTCTTGATACGCCAGACGCACCGGGAGAATTATCGGTCGTCCTGACTGTGATTTTGCCAAGTGGTGTGCTGTCTCTATCTCTGCCACCACCATCTCGCTGCTAGTTGACAAAGCAGAAAGGAAAGTAATCAAAAAATCAGCTTGGCGGATTTCTGCTTCAATACATTCAGCCCAGCGTGTGCCAACAGACATGGTTTGGTCGATGAAGACTTTGTGCTGCTGCGATAGTGCTTGGAAGACTTGGAGTGCTACTGGTTCATCGGGGCTAGCATTACGCTTGTAACTGATGAAGATGCGTTTAGCCTGTGAGTTTAACATTACTATTAACCTTGTCTTCCTTCAGCTTTTTAAGTAGAAAAGCTTATCTAATTGCGTGTCAATTTTGTACAGAAGTTGGGTAATTCTGTGCTTTGTCATCCAAGGGCATTTTTTCCCTATTTCGAGAATTAGCTGAACAAATTAGGATTTTATTCACAGCGCTATCAATTAGTTACACTCTACTACAGCGCAGTTGCAGGCAATTACCGACAGCACAAAAAAATTGCTTACGGAGTTCAAAGGCTCATTAACGGAGTTCAAAGACTCGTTAACAGAGCTAAAAGACTCGTTAATGGAGCTAAAAGACTCGTTAACGGAGTTCAAAGACTCGTTAACGGAGTTCAAAAACTCGTTAGAGATATGAAAAATAATGTAGAAATGTAGCAGTGCTACGTCTCTACAAGGATTCTAGATGATGCATATTTAATTTATAGAGATATCTATTATTGAAGAAGAATTCAGAAGCCAGAATTCAGAAGTCAGAATCAAGATGCGACGCTCGTTCCTCTCTACGAGACGCTGCGCGTAGCTCGCTTCTCCGTAGGAGTACGCTAACGCTACGCTATCCACCAGTCATACAGAATACCCAAGTGAATTCTGACTCCTGACTCCTGAATTCTGGTCAATAAAGTTTTAGGGAATTAAACCCCATTTCAAACCAAAACAAAGCCTGCATAAACAGGCTTTGTTTTAGTAGCACCAGACTATAAGTCTGTGCGCGCTTTCAAATTTTTACAAGAATTAAATGACTAATTTCAATCAACCGCCCTCTTCACTGCATTGCCTGCATCGTCAGCTGTACGCCGAACATTTCTACCAGCATCCTCAGCCCCACGCTGAACATTTTTTGTCGCGTCTTCGGCAGCATTTTGGGTATTACCTTTGAGATTTTCAATTCCTCGCTGAGTCCCCTTAACTACGCCTTCTCCCAATTCATTAGCTGAACTGCCGATATCTTCACCCAGGTTCTTCACTCTTTCACCAAAGGGTGTACCTTGCTTGTAATTTCGGCCATACTGCTCTGGGCTGTCAATTCCCTTCTGCTCGATATTTCTTTGAGCATTTTTCGCCAGTGCATCAGCTCTGTCAGTCGCTGCTTTCTCGTCTAATCTGCCTCTGGGTTCTACATCACTAAAGTTATTCATTCCACCAGCAGGAGAAGAGAGAGGATAATCTTTTGTGGGATCGTATCGTTTGGAATAAGGTGATTGAGCATCAGGCTGTGGTGGCTGTGTTGCTATTCCTGGGGCACCACAAGCTTGTGTCAAGAATAAGAATATCCCTGCCAAAAAAACTGTTAAAACTTTCAAGGGACGAATGCTTTTGAGCCAATTCATTGCTTTTTTCATAGTGCTAAACTCCTTGCATTTTTGTGACTAAGTTAAACTTTAACCAAGATGGCATTTGGAATTAATTTTGCATTCCAAGTATTCAGACAAAATAAGGATTCTATCTGCCTACTGCTGGATTTCTTTGTAATTCAGGTCTGCGACTTGCTTCATCTGCCTTATTTTTCAAAAAGCCGGAAGCTTCTTCAACAGTCTCTTTTACAGTCTCAAGCCGATCTTGAACCCGATCTCCAACATTTGGTTCATTCTGAATCAAACCACCGGGTTCAGGCTGGCGGAAATCTTTATCTGTGATGAGTGGCAACTCTGCTTCTTTATTGATTCGACCTGCTGGTGTCTCAGCACCAGGATAAAGTATCTTAGATTCTCTATCTGCTGTAGCAATCAACAATTCCAAACTTGGTTGTAAGCTAGCTTGGTCGCGTCCCTGACTGGCTTTTGGATTTGCTATTTTCGGATCGGTAGACATTCTGTAGTTGCCATACTTGTCTCCACCATTCTTATAAGGATTGTTTGCTCCACCAGCTTGCACAGCAGGGTTTTGTGGATTTGCACCTTGAGCATTTGCCCCACTACAAGCAGTGCTGACTATCAACAATAGTCCAGCTAAAAAGATAGTTAATATCTGGCGCAATCTTATTTGTTTCAAGAATAGTCTCACAGCGTTCACGTAGTCCTCCTTACCAAAATATTAATAAGTTAAGTGTTTGCTGAATCATTGAATTGGTCTGCAAGTTATTGTGCTTGTTTTGGTTCGCTCAGTTTCGATAACCTCTATCAAGGATATGAATAATAAAAGGCTCTTTACCTCTAGCGCAGGCTACATTTTAATTAGTACATGAATAATATTTTTATCTAACTCTAGAGAGATATAAAATAAAGTAATATAGTTCTCGTAAAAAGAACTACATCAAGCTGTTTTATACTTCAAAAGCTTTGAATAGGTAGCTGATGTACTGCAATCATAGAGGCATTGGCCCCTTGTTGCTCTAACCGTTAAATTACTAAATTCATGAAGCAATTTTTACGCTGGATAATTTTGGGCGGAACGCTGTTTTTTTTAGCGAAAGCCTTGAAAGATAATTGGATTGGAGTGACTGCTATCCGCATTGATGGGGTAGGATGGACAATTATAGCGATCGCTACAGGCGTAACTTTACTAGCGCATACTTGGGCAGGCTGGATTTGGACTTGGATTCTACAAGAGTTAAATCAATCTGTATCATCTCCCCAATTTATCCAAGTTTACCTAAAAACGAACATCGCTAAATATTTACCAGGTAATATCTGGCATCACTATGGGCGAATTGTCGCCGCCAAAAAAGCTAATGTCTCTGCTGGTGCAGCCACCTTAAGCGTTTTGCTAGAACCCCTACTCATGCTAGCGGCTGCTTTAATCATCATTGTCTTATGCAGTAGCCAATTTGCGGCAGCTAATACTACCCTTGCTATTCAAGTACTACAATTATTGAGTTTAGCTCTAGTTCTTTGTGCAATTCATCCCCGGTTTTTAAACCCAGTTATTCGCTTTTTGTACAGATTAAAAGCAAAAAAGTCTGCTACAACTCAACCAACTGTTCCCTTCAGTCTGAAAAGCTACCCTTTACGCCCTTTATTAGGAGAATTGGGCTTTATGGCACTACGCGCCACTGGGTTTATATTAACTATGTCCGCCCTAGGTTCGTTGAACGTAAATCAAATTCCTTTGTTGCTAGGGGCTTTTAGTTGCTCTTGGCTGTTAGGTTTTGTGATTCCGGGTGCGCCTGGTGGGTTAGGTGTGTTTGAGGCGACTGCCTATCAACTTTTGCAACATCACTTTCCAGCGGCCCTAGTATTCAGTGCGATCGCTCTATATCGCCTCATTAGTATTTTAGCTGAAACTGCGGGCGCTACCCTCGCTTACTTAGACGAACGCCTTGCTAAATCATAAATTAGACAAAACTCATTTGGGTTTATCTACTTTCATCTGTGAAAACACACGATAACCATCTAGATTCAACTGCGGATTACTGCTTTGTTCTTCTTCCATCTTAATCAAGTTATATTCTACGTTTTCTGCATAAATTGCAAACGTGATATTAAAAATCTCCATAAAATTGATTACACCTTTACATTCATCTTCAGGATAGTTTTCGTAAAAACGAATCAGATGAGCAATCCGAGTTTCTAAATGACGACGGGAATTATTACAAATTAGAATGATTTTTAAAAGTATAATGACCAATGTTAGAGCATGACCTTGACTAATTAACAACATAAATAATGGTGAAGGTTCCTTGTTATTTTCTATTGTCAAGCAATCAATTACTCGATTACAGGTTCTTAGAAACAATTCTTTAGTGATAACTTCCTGATTATAATCCTTCTTCCATGATGATAAAATCTCCATAAACTGCTGTTTCCATATCTCAACTGATTCTTTTCCTACAGAAAGGAATAGATATTTTTCCAGATTAATTTTAAATTCTTCTAGAGTCTGATTTTGAGTTTGCTTGATAAATATATGAGCAATATTCTCATGACTAAAAACCCCTCTTTTTAAAACAATTGCTTTGATTAAACGTAGAGCCTGGTCTCCCAAAACACTAGGATTTTTATAGCGTGCTGTGCTTGAAACGGTAGATTGAGAACGAGCAATATACATTGCCAGTTCAAACTTAAATTTTTCTTTTATCTGTTTAGAAAGCTTTCTAGCAGCCTCTTGTTGCTCTATGGGATTATTTTTATTAACAGATTGATCGATTAATAAATAAGAACTATAGCGATTAGCCCAATGACCTTTAGATGATTCATCATATTTAGCAGCAAATAGTTTCAACTCTTGGTAGTCTTTGCTGTTGACAAAATTCTCTAACCAAGTTTTACAAATCTTTACTACTGGGTCATTATTGTCCTTGATCTGGAGATTTTCATTAACAAATAAATTAACTAATTCTTGGATATATTTATCTTTTCGATTAGTCTTCCAATTATTAACTATAATGTAGCAACACCGCTTGAGTGTATTATATAATTCTTGCTCATTATCATCTAAAAAAATACTATATATCCCAGGAATATAATCTGACTCTTCTGAATCAAGACCGTCTATAAATAAACCTTTGAATTCTCGCAAAACATCATCTGGTGACAGTTTTTTGACAATTTCCATGAAGAAGCTATAAACCTCTTCTTGTGCAATTTGCACATTTATCTGTCTGGAGCTAGACGTAACACTATGGGGATTTTCCTGACTAATTGATAAACTATTAGCGTTCATTCTAGTTATCAGGACAAAAAGGCTTCCTGTTCATATTATTACCAGCTTAACCTTGGTGAACACTAGCATCAATCTATTCTTCTGAAATTCAGTAATTTTTTTACATAAATTTGATAAAATCTGACCATAAATAAAGTATTAAATTTAAATCGTTTAATACTTCATCAAAAAAGCCAGTGAAATTACTTAGCTTCAGCAATGAAGTACGACATAAAACTAAATGGGCGAGTTGATTTACCATTAAATACAACTCGCCCATACTTTATATAAATGTGACTTTACCCATAACTTTGCCGCTACTGGAACCATAACTTTGCCGTCAACAATGTCACTTAAAGGATATTGTGGCCGTTTTTAAAGCATAAAGTGGCCGCAGTAGTAAAACCTTAGAGAAAGGCGAATAAATAAGATTTACTGTGAAAGATCCAGTCTTATCTGCCTTAAAACATCAATTACCTCAGCCTGCCACAGCAAAGAGGGATGAGGCATAAATTTTCTGAGATTTTTAGCAGTAGGGGTAATGCCTTGTGCATGAAGTACTGAAGCGAGTTGGCGTACTTCTCGACAGCCTTGCTCAATAGCTAGTTTATGGACGAATTTGCGGTAATCTTTATAGCGTAAAGAAATAGCATGGCACACAATAGGGCAATAGTGGTAGAAAGTAGCCAAACCAATACCAGTTCTCTTAGCTATTTTTCTTAGAGAAGGTGGTGGATACTCGTCGCTAAACAAAGCTAATTCAAGTATGTCTCTGATGTGTAAAAATCTTAGCTGCTGTTGATATTCACTATATCTAGTAGCCAAAGATGCTGATAAAGATTTTGAGCAAGCAGTTAAACTACTAGGAGTTTTGAATCCTAAACGAACAGCTAATTGAGTTAAAGAAGGAGGTGGTTCTTCTTCTTGAGCTAGTTGCATCGCCTGAATAACTCGTTCGCACTTAGGACTACTATTTGAAGTAACTAAAGCAGACTGTGATGATAATTTTTTCTGTTTAGGAGCAGGTAGAGAAACTAGCTGCTTAAGAGTAAGAGGTAGTATTTTAAGTTGAAGAAAATCGACAAGATTAGTTGATAAGGCGTAGCAGATTTTCAAAAGTTTATCTAAATTTGGGATGGCTACACCTGAATACCAATGTAGAATTTCATATCTCGATAACCCAAGCCAACGACCAAAAGCGGAAACATTACCTTGAGTATATTGATAGACGTAAGCTTCTAGGATTGTTTTAATAGTCTCTCTTGGAGGTGGACAAGGAAATTCAGGAGCTTGAGCAATTAAATCTCCTAAAGTCTTAACTATCCAAATCTCTTGCTGTAAATTGGGTATCTCCTCGAACAATCTCTTATCTGGCAAAGATACTTCATAGTTCATCCCCAACCAACCACCACATTTCAGACAAAATCCAGGTCGTGAGTTATGCCACAGGTGTAAAAATTCAAGGTCACAGTGAGGACATTTTGATTCTAAAAATCGATAATGGATGGGACAAATGTTAGCTGGTTTCAAAGCCCACAGCAGAGGTGAATAAATGACTTGTTGATTATTTAACCAGTCTTGATAGCAATAAGGACACCAAGCATGAGAATGCTTGAGCAATCCCAAAACTGGGAAGACTTTTGCCCAAGGTAGCATTGTCAAAAACTGTAAGTCAGTACGTTTTGTCAATATTTCTAGAGCAAAAACCAGTTGTTTAGCTCCAATTTGTGTTCCGTTTAAAGCTTTTACAGAAGCTTGTCCATACAAACTTACGATACTTTTAGAATTCAAGGGATTGGTAGTATGGTTATGCCCAACTATTGGTTTTATCTCTCTAGCCAATAAAGTTCCAGGCAATACGCTATGAGCTGCGGCTAGACGAGCAACATAGCTAGTCAGACTTTCAACATAACAAGTACCAAGTCCAATCGGTTCCAGATGAAACAACCGGCTAGGACTGGGAGTAAATTCTGGGTCTTTGAGCCACAATTCATCGTTAACCGCCATGTTAGTCATCATCTGAATTTACCCCTACATCATCTCTTTTAGGTTTTCTTTGTCCAACACGACCTTTTTTGAGTAGGGAATTTTTGGCTGGCATTTTTATTCCATGTTCTGTTGAATATTGCCGCTCAAAAAAACTGGATTCTTCTTGAAAGCGTTTAAATCCCTGTTGTGCTTCTTCCTTAATTTTGTTGATACGAGATGCAGAAAAAGCACCTAATTTAAGATGTTTGCTATTAAGAGTCCGAGCTTCTTCAGAATAGGCAACTCTCAAAGAACGAGTTAACCAATTCTTCAATAGCCCCACACAACCAACTGAGCCAGAAAAAAGATACTCATAGTGTTGTTCTAATTTTGGTTCTTGTACAAGCGGAATGTGGCGTTGAAAAGTTCTAATTACTCTAATAAATTCAGCAATATCTTCTGGGTTATCAGCTTGGTAAGGTAACAGGTGAATATCTTCGCTACGCCGCCCTATTTGCCCATTCAAGGTAGGACAGTTAAGCAGTTCATAAGTTCCAAATAAAATATGTACTGTACCAGTAAGATTAGCAATAGACTTAATCCAGTTCATTTGCTGTAACATCTGGTGTCCGCCTGCCATCATAAATAAATGCTGTGCCTCGTCTACAGTAAAAGCTTTTACCTGACGATAACGAAATGCTTTTTCCATTGCTCGGCGTAATGCGGGCGAATCTTGGCGGTAAGCCCGATTTAGCAACCCCAAATCCTTTACCTCACCGTGAGGAATTTCATAATCAATTTTGTATTCAATCAAAACTTCCTGAAGGGATTCTAGGGCGCGAGTGTAATAATCTTTATAGCTAAACTTTCCTTGTTCTGTTGGAATAGCTTCAATACCAGCAACAGCAATTTGACCAGGATTTTGGCGTAATGAGGGGAGAAATTCGTAATTTAGCAGATTTTCCAGACGCAAGCGTAAGGTTGTTTTTCCTACACCAGTCACACCAAAAACTAAAAATACTAAAGTGTCAGCTGGCTCCAGAATATTAATTAATAAAGTATCTAAGGCTTGTTTGAGCCTTTGATGTGGAATAGTGATACTTTTGAAATAATCAGTTTTAATTTCGTTCGGCTGTAAGAGAAGTTCTTCTGGAAAAGAGTGCGACTGAATTTTTACCATAGCTCCTCTGTATTGTAAGCTTCTATTTTGGTTAAATCTATTAATTTTTTTGCTGATGATTTTGGCTTTTTAATGCTTTCTGAACCTGCCAAAATATTTTTATCTACATCTTGAACATTAGCTGAATAATTGTGTTTACTTAATTTACTTTCAATAACTGAGCTTTTTTCAATTAAAAGCCCAAATATCTTGTTGTGCTAAATCATGTAAGCGTTGTAATAACAAAGTTTCTTGGGCTTCAGTTCCTTCTAAATATGTAGCTTTTTCTTGGGCAGATAGAGTAATTCTTTGAGCGTGTTTCTGCCTTTTTCGACGTAATTGTGTGCTGGCTATGTTCACTTCTTTTTCGGAACGATTTTGGAAGGATTTGTAATGTTCAGAAATACAGCGTATCCAACGTCCCTTAACGTAAGCATAAGCAGTCCCCATATCAAAAGGGTCGTAACGAATAGGTACATTAGTTCCTTCAATTTCTGGTCTTATGAACGAATCATCAATTGACCAATAGTAGAGATAATTAATTTTCACGCCTCTACTTGGTTGAACTTTTGCAGTTCCTTTAGGTGTAGAAGGTAAGGTAAAAATCTTAAAATTATCATCATAAATAATCTGTTTCTGAGGGCGATAACCACTTGAATTTAGCCCTGACATAAAAGTTTGACGTGGGCTTTGTCCTAATGTTGGATGTTCTCTGCAATCATAGAATTCGTAACAATATGAACAAAAGTTTTCGTAGAGTTGATCTAGTGTCCAAACAGCTTGATTTTTGGGATTATTTGATTTCGTGACTTGGCGGACATTCTTAGTAATTTGAGTGTTGCCTCTAAGATTATAAAAAAACTCTGTATTTGTAGTTCCAAAAATACGTTCAATAATTGAACCAAATCTGGCTTTCGCAGCTGGTCGCTGCTTTTTGGTACATTCAAAAGCCGCTAACAAGGTCTCAAAGTATGTACTACTAAATTCTGTCCCACCGTCAACAACTATTGTCTCTGGTAATTTCTCAAATCGCTGTACGCAGATTCTTAATACCATCATGCAACTACGGTAGCTTGGCTCGTCAAAAGTTAGGTAAACTGCGAGAATACGTCGGCTGTAAGCATCGATTAACAGAGTTGCCCAAGGTCTACCAAGAAGATAACCTGTTCGGGAGCATACTAACTCAATATCCAGTTGCGTATGGTCAATGTGTGCTATCTCAAATGGACGGTCGCCATGACATGGTGTGGTTAATTTCAACTCCCAATACAATAAAGATTGTTGATAAGCTGCTCTGTTTCCCTTACGTTTTTTTGTTTGCCTATAACCAGAACGATGTTGAATTCTAGAACAAAATGTAGCGTAGCTAGGCAGCTTATCTGTTAGACCTGCTTTCTCCCATTCTCTTGCTAGAATTCCATAAACAGCTAGTTTGCTTCTTTGTTGAAAAGTTTCATAATATTCTTCAATTATTTTGTCAATGAAATCTTGAGACGATTGAGAAATTCTGGGTAAGCGATTGCCTCTAGCATTAGAGTTATTTAGCAGCCCAATATAACCACATTTGTACGCCTTTTGTGCTGCTATAAACTTAGCCTTCCATCTGCGAATAGTACGTTGTGGAACAGTTTCTTTATCTCTATAACTGTCATTAAGATAAGGTTCAATTACTTCATATCTTCGGTTAGCTTCTGCCAAGTCTTCAGGACTAGCTCTCAAAAAACGCTCCATTGCTTTTGGAGACATTTTTACTTGATTATGAGTTTTAGGTTCCAGTTGATTGGGTTTAACATCTAAAATATTCAGAATCGTTCCATTATTCGGTTGCGATTTTATCATTTGTACATAAGCTACCGCGATTTCTTGGTCACGGAAAAGCTGTACTTTTTCTGGCTCTGCTAAGGGTGCGGCACTCAAATTAATGTAAATTTTTTTTGTAGCTATTAAAGCATTTATGTCATCAGGATTGCTCTGTTGAGTATGAATCATTTCCCAATAACTTATGCCCGGATTTAAGCTAATTAACTTCACCAAATTTTCAGCTATTTCTGGGTCAATTTGGTAATCTTCAGTAGTATAGGCTTTGAGAAATAGTCGATTTCTGTATTTAATCCAATCAATTTCTGTATCTAACCGAATTCGGTAATACAGTCCTAATTTTTCTGCATAAGCAACTGCTGGCAGGTTTAACCACTGCCCATCTTCTGAACGCATATAACGTTGTGATTGTTTAGCTGCTAATTTTTCTAATCTTGATTCTGGTTTCCACTCTTCAAAACCTGCACTCCGCTTCCGAATTACGAAAAAGTCTGGTATATGCGAAGCTTTGATTATTTCCCCACTGCTTGAGGGGAATTCTAGAGTAATTTGATATGCTTGGTCGTAGTATTCGAGTACATCTGCGTCTTCTTCGTACTCCTCTACACCTGGCAATTCAATTTTATGGGACTCAAATTGAATAGTTTTTCCCATTTTGCGACTGGCGTAGTCGCCCCGGACATTTATACCACTGCTTTTGACTCGCCGAATTGGTTCAGAGGCACGGATTTGGGAAATTAATTGCCTAGCCTCTTGTGGTAAATTTACGCCGCGACACCAATCATTAAACTCTTGGTCGCTCAACATATTGGCCCCCAAGCTTTTAAAGCCGCAACAAGCTCTTACCACAAATCTAGGCTTTCGCCAGTTAAACAGTCTTTTATTGATATAAATATTTATACTTACCAGTTCAGATGACTGCGGCCACTTTATGGTTTAAAAACGGCCACAATATCCTTTAAGTGACACAAAAAGCTTTTTGGCATTTTCAATTTTTAGTGGGGGTGGAGGGACTTGAACCCACACGACCTATTACGGTCAACGGATTTTCATCCTCCCGCAGTTTTCACTGCTACCTGATGGCAATAGCCAAATCAGATTTTGAGAATTGGACTCTCCCTTTACCCTCGACTTTACGTTAGGGTAGCTCCCGTCGGGTCTCTGCACCTTCCCTCAATTTTGGGTTTTGGATTTTAGATTGAAAACTAATCCCAAATCTAAAATCGCAAATCTAAAATTTTCGGGCTTGGCTCAGGATTGCCATGTCTGTCACCAGATTTAGGTTTCCCTGAGTTTGAGAGCTTCCACTTGAGGGATTTCTCCTTCAAGGCTCAGTTATCTAAGTCCGTAGCGTCTACCATTCCGCCACACCCCCGCAGGTGTTCAGTAATTAACTAGTATAAATCTAGTTATTTTTTGGAGGCAGCAAATACCGCCTTATCTATTCCACCATCAATTGTGTCTTTTGTCCAACTAGATTGAAAATATTTTTTCTAGATTGTGCGATCGCTTCCCAAATCGGAAGTTCTATTCGTAATCAACCTAGATTAGTTTTCCACCTTGTGTGACTAAAGCATTTGTTTGCTAGTAGATTTACGATAATAGCATAAAATTAGCTTTTATCAATCAATCTGGATAAAAAAAGGAATTATGGCGTAGTGATATTGAAAGCATCATGATTATACTTCCCTCAGTTTGGCTGTTCAGCCTATGATGGAAAACAGATGCTTAGACCAAAAAAGTTATGATTGTCGCCCTGCTATATCTGATTTTGGCTGGAGCTTACCTTCTGGTAATCCCCATTGCTGTATTGTTCTACCTGAAGCAGCGTTGGTATGTAGCTAGCTCCATCGAGCGTTTGTTGATGTACTTTTTGGTGTTTTTCTTTTTTCCGGGTTTGTTGGTTCTATCGCCGTTTGCAAATTTCCGACCCCAACGGCGACAAGTTCAAGTTTAACGAGAATTGGTAGGTCATAACTCTCATGCGACGGATTGACGCTATTGGAATTGGCTTAGGTGTTTTTATTGCCGGCGGCTTGGCTTATGTAATATTGCAGCTAGTCGGTTTGGATACTCAGAAAGCTGGTATATGGAGCCAAGTCTTACTAGTCAGTGGGTTAATTGGCTGGTTAGCGACCTATTTTTTCCGTGCGGTGGGACAAAAAATGACCTACCACCAACAACGGGAACAATATGAGCAAGACTTTCTGCAAAAGCGGCTAGATGAGCTTACTCCAGAAGAGTTAGCACGAATTCAAGCTGAAATTGAACAAGAAGAGCAATCTCAGGTGTAAAGTTATCATTGGTCAGTTATCGTTTGTCCTTTGTTAGGGACTTCCAACAAATAAATTATCCAATTTTGTGGGGTGGGCAACATGAGCGCCCAGTTAAAGAGGGCGCCTATATTGACATTGGTGATAACTTAACGTGAAACCTTTGTCAAGACCTGATATTGAGTTCATTCACTGACCATCACTCAATGCCTTACCCCACCCTAACCCTCCCCTTGTAAATGGGAGGGAACTGGATTTTTTCCCCCCTTTACAAGGGGGGATTAAGGGGGGTAAAACGCCTGTGGATAAGCGTTTGAGCTTAACTTCAAACCAATGGCAAGATGCCCACCCCACAGAAAATAGTTGAGTATTTTTATTTGGAAGTCCTTTCGTTACGAATTACCAACGACTAATGACCAATGACCAATGACTAATGACTAATAACTAATGACTGCAATTTCTGATTGCTTTGAAACCCTTGGGCACAATCATGAGTGCGCTCTGATTCCGTTTATTACTGCTGGCGATCCAGATTTAGAAACAACAGCAAAAGCGTTGCAGGTTCTAGATCAAAGTGGAGCCGATATTATTGAACTGGGCATACCTTATTCCGATCCTCTAGCTGATGGGCCAGTCATTCAAGCTGCTGCTACCCGCGCTCTACAAAGGGGCACAAAATTGGAGCATGTACTGGAAATGTTGCAAGGGATTACTCCCAAATTGCGATCGCCCATTGTTCTATTTACTTATTACAACCCAATTTTGCATCGGGGAATTGATAAATTTCTCCAGGAAATAGCTGCGGCTGGGGTAGCAGGATTAGTAGTGCCAGATTTGCCCTTGGAAGAAGCAGCAGGCTTGCTCGAACCAGCTAAGGAGATGGGAATTGATGTAATTTTGTTGGTCGCTCCCACCAGTGATGCTAAACGGATAGAAGCGATCGCTCATTCTTCTCAAGGATTTATTTATTTAGTCAGCGTCACTGGGGTTACAGGAGTGCGATCGCAACTGGAAAGCCGCGTGTCCGATTTACTCAAACAAATTCGTGGTGTTACTGAGAAACCCATCGGTGTAGGCTTTGGCATCTCCGATGCGGCACAAGCCCGTCAGGTAAAGGAATGGGGCGCAGATGCGGCGATCGTGGGTAGCGCTGTTGTCAAACGGTTGGCAGAAGGCACACCAGAGCAAGGACTTTCGGCGATCGCCCAATTGTGCCAAAGTCTCAAAGCAGCCATCAAAACCAGCACAAATACTCCTCTTGATTAGAACGGAAAAGTAGATTAAAAAGTATAACAGCGTAGTTTTTCTATCCTTGTTTGGTAGACAATTTGACCATTATGGTTTTGAATATTAACATCAGATATCATGATGTAAAAAAACTAGCTGATACGGTCGCTTATAGTTTGAGTATTATGTGAAATCAAGTAGGCATAATTTATGAGTGTGAGTGTGAGAGTGAGTCAGTCACAAATGATTATAGTTACGTCGCAATTGAGGAGCAAAGGCGATGAGTGAGAGTATGGCGTTTATCGGCGGGGTCGCCGTAGCTGGGCTGGCGGCTCTCGTATTGCTCAAAGGAACAAATACCCCCCTACAACCTAATTTTGCTGTTGCTCCGCAAATGCCAGGGACTGTAGTAGCTCCGGGAATACAGCCACAAATGTATCCTTACGGCCCTTATGGGCAACCAATGTATCCCAATCCTAATCAGCCACCAACCGCTACCAGTGCTGACCAACGTCTGGAGATGGAAAAGCTGAATGCGCAGATGCAGCTGGAGCGTTTAAAGAACGACAATGAACAGTTGAAGTTGCAAAATCAACAACTCCAAGGACAAGTTCAAAATTTCAATACTCAGCAGCAGTGGCAACAAGCCCAGCAGTATAACCAACAAAAAGTAGCAGCACTCCAGCCGCAAACCTCTTGGTGGTCTTCACCCATGCTTTGGGCTGTGGGAGGCGCAACTCTGACTATTGGTGGTGGTGTTGTCGTTGCTGGTGTATTGGCTTTGTTCTCACCACGGCAACGTCCAGCCCGTACAGTACAAGTGATTCACCCCTACCAAGGAAATACGCCGCCCTTGGTTCCAGTTCGTCGCGCTGAGTTTTTGCCGGCTTCGCGGATGGAAGCAAGACGAGTTGAAGCCCCAGAATACGACGAAATGCATTAATCGGGAAAATCAAACTAGAGATAAACCCGATTTAAAATCTCGTTTCCAGGTATAACCTGGAAATTTTTTTATGGAGCTGCTTCTGCGAATTTAAGAGGCAGAGTCTATTTGAAAGTATTGCCAAGAATATAAACACTCGTAACTGTTAAAAGTCGCTTTTAGGAGTTTCTTTGCTATTGGGATTCTCTTGAGTGGCAGGTTGGTTAGTATCGGGAAGTTTTTGTTGGGTACTTTTCGGATTACCTTGATTTTTTAGTTGAGTTAGTGCCTGTTTTGCCAGATTTTCGGCTGCTTGTTTAAACAATGGTTCTATTTTGTTTCGCCAGTATTTAGTATTAGGCAATTTTTCTGGATGGTTTCTATAATCTAAAACTTTATCCCATTTCCCATCATCTATTGCTTTGTTGATCTCATTAGATAACGCCTCTGCCTTAGCCCAATCATCTTGCCACTGAGCAATCATTTTGCCCGTTTCTTGGATACCAGAAGCAGCATTTGCCGGAACCGATTTTAAAAGTGCGATCGCTCCAACTATATCCCCTGAATCATACTTCTGTTTTGCTTGTTCTATAATATTGGCACTGTTATCAACAGGCTGCGATCGTTCTGATTTGCCTACATCATCAGTTGACTCTTTCAGCTTTTCTGGTAAGGGAGTTGCTACATCCTTAGATTTTACTTTTGGCTTGGGAGTTGGTCGAGTAGCAATCAAGCTACTATCATTTACTATCTGAGTTGCAATACCTTTTTCGCGCAGGCAAGAAGCCCATTCTTGATTATTGATGATCACGGCCGGGTGTGCCCAAGCTAAACGACCAGATTTAAGTTTAACTTCTATCCAACCTCGTTTTGTCCGCTTGCCTGTTACCTCGAAACTGGTGTTATCGGCAACTGTTTGCAAAATATTATCAGAATTTATCGAACTAGGTTCAGAACGGATATTAGAATTTCCGACGACAAGAGCCGAGCATTTGTTTACTAAAGTAGTATCCTTACCTGTAAAATTTAAAGCTAAATTTTTCACAGTTGGATATAAATTTCCGACTAAGGCAGCCACGCCACCCGCTAATAATATGCCAATTAATATTGGCCATGGATCGGATTTACTAGAGTCTTTACGGACAGGCTTGACAGGATTTGCTGGTGCAACTGCAACCGTTTGCAGCCGAGATACTTGAGGTCTAGATTTGGTGGATTCTTGAGGTTGAGAAAGTGTAGGTACTGGATTAATCGCATCTTTACATGCTTGCAGCGCTTCCGTGGCGTTTTGGTAGCGGTCTTTGAAGTGATAACGCACCATCTTCGTCAACACTGCTGCCAGTCGGTAGTTTACGGTTACTGATTGCTGCCAAATGATTTCGCCCGTTTCCGGGTCTTCTTGCAATGCTGTTGGCAATAATCCTGTTAGTGCTTGAATGGCAATGATGCCGAGGGAATAAATATCACTGTTGGGGCGGGGTTTGCCTTGCCCTTGTTCTGTGGGCATATAGCCAGGAGTGCCAATAACGACTGTGGCAGATGCTTGTCCCCCGACTGTCACCATCTGTGTACGCAGTTGCTTCACTGCCCCAAAGTCCACTAAAACTAACTTATTATCTGAGGCGCGACGAATGATATTATCCGGTTTGATGTCTCGATGAATAACGCCTTGGCTGTGGACAAATTCGAGAATTTCCAGAACTTCTTGTAATAGTTGAATTACTTGACTTTCACTCCAGCGTTTACCAGGTGTAAGTTCTTCAGCTAGGGTATGTCCTTCAATATATTCTTGTACTAAATAAAATTCTTGGTTTTCATCAAAGTATGCTAGCAGCCTAGGTATTTGGTCATGGTTGCCCAGTTTTTCTAAGGTTTCGGCTTCGCTGTTGAACAGGCGTTTAGCAGTATCAAAAACTCTGGGGTCAGTTCCGGGTTTGAGGTGCTTGACAACGCAAATGGGGTTGCCGGGCCGCCTAGTATCTTGGGCAATATAGGTTTGACCAAATCCTCCCATTGCGAGGACTCGAATTACTTGGTAACGATGGTCTAGTAGCTTGCCGATCATATTCCCTCCCCAGAGTTATTACCTAATTGTCCAGCTGGTAATAAATATCTCCAAATTTTCTTCAATGAAATCCGCTATCTTGAGAAAAGATTTAGATTAAAAACGCAGCTTTTTTATAAACGCAGACTGTTTATTTTTCTTTTAGTGCCCCTGTTTATTACCAATGCCACCGAAAATAACAAATCCAGTTGCATGGCAGCAGGCTGAAATCCTCATGCAACCTGCTTTCATTCGCGTTATCGATAATATCCGTAAGTCCCTTGATGAATCTTCTTGGACGGGAACTTACCATGATGTCCTGATTTGGCCGCCTAGCACCACTGATGAAATCAAAGCATTGGTGACTGAGTTGTTGCAAGCAATGGAAACTGCAACGCCCCAAGAAGCGGATGAAATTAGAGAGACTCTTACTCGTTTGCCGATGCCCCATCCAGGATATCATCTACGTTTGCAGCGTCAACAGCAAGAAGCGAGTATCGATTTGTGGGAATTGTGTTATGAGGTGTGTTTTATTGAATACAGCCCACAGAAGGAAGCTGCTGAGATTGATACTAGTTTAATTGATGAACTGGGTGAAGTAGATTGGCTGCGTTTGGATGCTAAAGCAAAGGAGTTAGTTGAACAGGCGTTTGCTAAATTGCCAGAAGGATAATAAATATTAGTAAAGGCACGGTAGAACCGTGCCCTAATTCGCAAAAAGTATTATTTTGAAAGGTTTTTGCTTTACATTAAATTTAATACTGGCGTAAAATTGCAGACAATGAACTATTTTTACGAAGATCCATTAAGTCTGCCAAAGAATCTGTGCGCGTATCCAAGTGGTGCTTGTGTTCTGCTGGCAGAACCGTCACCAGATGTTTTGCTTTAGGTTGCATCTGCATCAGCGGCATCAGTTGTGGCTGTGGCACAAAAATTGGTTGGTTCTTGGGAAGGCGTGGTTCCAATCTTTGGTACTGGCTTTGTGCCAAGCGTGCCTGATGGCGGTTAACCTGTTTTTGGACTTTTTGCGGTTGCGTTTTCCGGTTGAGCATTTTGAAAACGAGCAAAGAACCACCACCACAACTGAGGACGATCGCAGCTACCATCCATAAAGGTGTAGGGTTACTATTCTCAGAGGGCACACTGATCGGTTCTTCAACAATAACTGGGATTGTTTCTGGTTCTTCTTGTGCTACCTGTCCAGCATTACCTAAGCTATACAGGGCAAAGGCACCACCTCCTAAAAACATGGCTAAACACCCAGTTAACAATAGCCAAGGATGGTGTGTTACCAGATATATCAGAACATTCGAGCTTTGTTTTAATCTCGATTTCCTGTTTGTCAGCTCTGGAGTAGCCCTTCTGAGTCGGGTTGGCTCGCGCTGTACACTCTGACTTTTTTCCATGATTACTTTCAGATTTGTACCCCTCTAGTCAATAAATTGTACTGGAGGAGTCAAGCATCAGGTATCCGTAACAAAATTTCAGATTCCAGTAGCTTTTTTGTAAAACAGAAGCTACTAAATCCGACTAAGTTTTGTCAAAATTGTGTATTTCTTATGACTTCTCGCCGTAATGCTCTGAAATCAGTTTGCTTATTTTTTCTGTCAGCTAGGAGAATACCTTTCAAGAGCAAGTTGAATTAACCGATCAACTAATTCTGGAAAGGAGACTCCACTATGGGCCCAGAGTTGGGGATACATACTCGTCGCCGTAAAGCCTGGCAACGTATTGATTTCGTTAATCAAAACCTCTTGTGTCGCTTCCACATAGAAGAAATCGACCCTTGCCAATCCCGCAGCATCAACAGCTGCAAAGGCTTGCAAAGCCATGTCCTGAATTTGACGAGCGATCGCATCTGGAATCGGTGCTGGAATCAGTAAATCTGCCCGATCCTCTGTATATTTAGTTTCATAATCATAAAAATCACTATCATAACTAATCTCTCCAACGACAGAGGCTTGGGGTTGATCGTTGCCTAAAACAGCACACTCAACTTCCCTGGCGACGACACCAGCTTCTACAACCAGTCTTCGGTCATAACTGGCGGCATTATCTAAGGCGGCTTCTAATTCTTGGCGCGATCGCACTTTGGCAATACCCACCGATGAACCCAAATTAGCAGGTTTAACAAAAGCGGGATAACCTAATGCTGCCTCAATCTCATCACACAGTTTTGGAAAAACGCAAGGATTAGACCAAACTTGCGCTCTAGTTATCGCCTTATATTTTACCTGCGCTAGTCCCGCTTGCTCAAAGGTCATTTTCATCGCAATTTTATCCATCCCCATCGCCGAACCTAACACCCCAGAACCAACAAAGGGGACTTGCATCAAAGTTAGTAACCCTTGAATTGTCCCGTCCTCACCGTTGGGGCCGTGGAGAACGGGAAACCAAATATCCACTTGGGCAACTTGAGAGGGAGATTCCCATTTACTCAGGGTTTGGACTTGAGGGTTGGATGTCAGATTTCCCTCAGAAGTTGATTGTTCAGCTTCCAAAAGCGGACTGCCTGTTTCTAAAACCTTTTGAGGTGCTTCTCCCGCTAACCAGCGTCCATCTTTTTGGATGTAAAAAGGAAGTATTTCGTACTTACTGGCATTTTCGTCTACACTCAGGGCTTTAGCGATCGCCCGTGCTGATTTGATTGAAACTTCATGTTCTCCCGAACGACCGCCAAACAGTAACCCCACGCGCAGCTTAGTCATTTTCGGTTCCTCGACACTTCTCAAGCAGATAGCGTATCACAACCTACAAAAATTGCCATATTTTTCTATATTATTTTTTGCCTGTTGAAACCCTACTTAGAAAAACTCTCCTATTTTGATGAGTTAGTCAGCGATCGCCCATCTGACATAAGGGCGGGAAGCCACTACACTTTTGTAAGTGATTAGGCGAGCGGGTGCATCAATTTTTCGTAAATCTACACGGAAATAAGCTTTTTTATTTTTAAATTCTACATTGTAGAAAGTATATTCCTGCCCACGAGTTTGACCTACACAAGAAGCATAATTACTGCGTAAAGGTGAAACAAATTCCACAAACTGCTTATTATTAGATGAAACTAACTTAGTTTCATCTGCAAACTCTCTAGTATCTGCCACTACCGTATGTTCAGCACCGCCTTCATAAGGTAGAACAAACCACCACAGTCCAATTGTTGGAGGACATGTACCACTGCTACGTTGTACATTCAGTGTTACATGAGGTGCAGAAATCGCCCCTGGCTCTGACTGTTGCTGTGCTTGCGCTGTAGCTGCTATGGTTCCTGCCAAAACTAGGGGGCATAAAATAGTACCGAAAGTTGACAATTGTACCAAATTTTTCATCACTTGAATTTTTTCAAATTTCAGGTATCCAAATAATATCGACTTTCATAAATTTGTAAAAGTGCCATCTTATTTAAAACAATCGTGTTGTCAGCTACAGTAATATTCCAGGAAAATGGGCAACAATATTGATCAATAACTAGAAATGCAGCCCTACCTGTAAAAGATGCTGCCGTTTCATGAAACCCAGAATTATTGTTTGCGGCTTAGGACGTACCGGATATAAAACCTTTCGTTTGCTGAGACATCAGGGGGCCTTCGTTGTTGGCATTCATCACCAATCTATCCCTGGCGAAACGGCAGGAGATGTGATTGTTGGCGATTTACAAGCAGCTTCTACCCTAACAGCAGCAGGAATTCAACAGGCACATACTTTAGTCATCGCTGGCTCTAAAGATGCTCTGAATTTGTCTATTATGATGCAAGCGCGAGTGCTGAATCCCCAGATTCGGATTATCAACCGTTTTTATAATACAAATTTGGGCGAGCGCCTAGATCAAAGTTTGCCAGACCATTTGAGTATGAGTGTTGTGGGATTAGCAGCACCCGTATTCACCTTTGCAGCGATGGGAAACCGAGCGATCGGACAAATCAAATTATTTCAGCAAACTTGGCCCATTCATGAAGAATACATTGATGAAAACCACTTCTGGAAAGGTCTAAAGCTGAGTGAATTGTGGGAAGACCGATCGCGGATGTTAATTTATTACTTGCCAGTCAAAGGTGAGATGGATTTGGTGTCAGGTGTCATATCTGGACAAGAGATTCAAGTAGGCGATCGCTTAATTATTGGTACACAACCCCGTATCCGTTCTCCCCGCAGGTCATTGATTAAAAAACTGCTGAAAGTCATGACTAATTTTAAGCAATTTCAACAACACGGGCGATCGGTATTGATAGGTGCTGTTGTGCTACTTGCAGTTATTGCGATCGCTACACTCACCTATATGTCGGCTCAGTTGAGTTTATCTCCTGTCGATGCTTTATATTTTTCTGTAGGCATGATTACGGGAGCGGGTGGTAATGACAAAGTAGTAGAAAATGCTCCTAACAGTATTAAGTTATTTACTGTTGTGATGATGCTGGTTGGAGCAGTGGTGATTGGTATTTGGTATGCAATGCTCACCGATTTCGTCTTAGGAAGCCGCTTTAAGCAATTTTGGGATGCAGCCCGCATTCCTCAGCGATATCACTACATTGTTTGTGGCTTGAGTGGGATTGGGGTGAGAATTGTCCAGCAACTTCACGCCAGCGGACATGAAGTGGTAGTAGTTGAACCCGACTCCAATAACAAATATATCAACACTGCTCGCGAACTCGGTATCCCCGTGATTCAGGGCGATGCCAGCTTTCGTACAATACTTAAAGCCAGCAATATAGACTCTGCCGCCGCCGTACTTGCTGTTACTAGCAATGATGCCACCAATCTGGAAATTGCCCTCAAAGCCAAGGGCTTGACACCCAGCATTCCAGTGATTGTTCATTATGCCGATCCCGATTTTGCTGGCATAGCTCAACAGCTATTTGGCTTCGAGGCTGTACTGAGTCCGGCTGAACTAGCAGCCCCAGCTTTTGCTGCTGCTGCACTAGGAGGACGCATTCTTGGCAATGGCATCACAGCCGATAGCCTTTGGGTAGCTTTTGCAACTGTGATTACACCTTTACACGCCTTTTGTGGCCAGTGGGTGAAAGATGTAGCCATGTCTGCTGACTGTGTACCTTTGTACGTAGAAACAAATCACCAAACCCTTCATGGTTGGGATTTATTAGAGACAAGCCTCAGTACTGGTGATGTTTTATATATGACTATGCCAGCAACACGGCTATATCAATTGTGGCGAGACGAGCAAGTTTGCGAAACACACGCTTAAATAATTCGTAATTCGTAATTCGTAATTCGTAATTCGTAATTCGTAATTAATATACTGCTCCCCACTCCCATTTATTTGTTAACTACTCGTTCTTGATATTCCTGCTCAGTAATCATATCAAGAGTGCTTTCTAGGCGATCAACAAATACGATACCGTCGAGATGATCGTACTCGTGTTGAAAAATCCGAGCAATAAAATCGGTTAATTCTTGCTTTTGTAAATTGCCTTGACAGTCAGTGTATTCCACTTCAATAGATTTATAGCGAGGAACTAACCCTCTAATTCCGGGAACACTTAAACAACCTTCCCAATCTTTGACAACTTCAGTTGAGTGAGCAATGATTTTGGGATTAATCATAGCAGTAGGTTCCATTTCCGGCGCGTTGGGATACCTGGCATTAGGACGGGAAGCCACAATAAATAAACGATAAGATTGTGCTACTTGAGGCGCAGCAATTCCCACGCCGTTAGCCTTGGCAACAGTGGCAATTAAGTCTTCAATTAATTTCTGGATATGCTTATCTTGAATATTTTCAACCCAAACAGCTTTTTGACGCAATGTTGGATTGCCTAATTGAATGATTGGTGCTAATTCAGTCATGATAAAACTATTTTGGGGAATAGGGAATGGGGAATTGGGCATTGACTAATGACCAATGACCAATGACTAATGACAAACTTTATCCTTCTCGTCTTGCGGGTAAAGCAGCAGGTTGAACTGCTATTTGGACAATTTGTCCATTGCGTTCCACCTGTATTGGTAACTTAGTACCGATTTTGCTATTTTCTACCAGCTTTTGTACTTCTTCAATTTTAGTAACAGGCTGGCTGTTAATGCTTTTAATCACATCACCGACTCGTAGTCCAGCCACAGCTGCTGGCGATCGCGGCACAATCTCAACCAGCAAAACACCCTCATCTGCTGTAAGCTTTAAGCGATCGCCTGCACTATCTCTTATTTTTTCTTTAATTTCTGGTGTCAGTGTCACCATCTGAACACCCAAATAAGGATGATCGACTTTGCCTGTAGCAATTAATTCCTGGGCAATTTTTTGTGCAGTGTTAATGGGGATAGCAAATCCCAAGCCTTGAGCGCCTCGGATAATAGCTGTGTTCATTGCTATTACCTGTCCACGAGCATTAAGCAATGGCCCACCAGAATTACCAGGGTTAATCGCAGCATCGGTTTGGATGTAATCAACCCGCTTGTCACTAGCACCGATATCTCTACCAGAACGACCTGTAGCACTAATAATCCCAGAAGTGACGGTGTTATTTAAGCCTAAAGGGTTGCCAATAGCTATTACTGCTTCTCCTGGTTGTAAAGCATCAGAGTTACCTACAGATAAGGTTGGCAGATTATTAGCATCAATTTTGATCACAGCAACATCCGTTACTGGATCTTCACCCAGTACTTTACCGTCAAAAGTCCGCCCATCTTTGAGTATGACAGTCACTCTATCAGCACCATCTACTACATGGGAATTGGTCAAAATTTGACCTGAAGAATTAATAATAAATCCAGAGCCACTACCGCGCTCTACCCGTTGTCTAGGTTGTGGTGCTGCGTCTCCAAAAAACCGCCGGAAAAATGGATCGTTAAATTCGTCTGGTACGCGAGAAGTGATTGTTCGAGAAGAATCAATACGAACTACGGCAGGCCCCACATTTTGTACTACTTTTACCACAAAATTAGGATCTCCAGACGACGAGAAAATCGGCGGGGGGACAATTCCCTGATTGGGTTCTGTTGTTTCTTGGGGTTGAGTCTCACTTTGTCGAGCCTCAAAGGTCTTAGCTGGTACAAGAGAGCAGCTTCCCAAGAACACCATTGCTACCCCATATAACAGCATCCACCACCTCTGGGGCAAACCCCTGGTATCAGTTTTTTTGGGTGCTAAGTCATGGTTTGTTGTCTTC